>CALSBN010000001.1:0-68339 GCA_943373185.1 Opitutus sp. GAS368
GGCCGGAGCGGTGGCGGTGGCGCCGGGGGCCGGAGCGGTGAGGCTCACGGTGGGGGCGACGTTGCCTGGGACGGCCGGATTCACGGTGACGCTGACGGCGGCCGAGGTGGTGGTGGCACCGGCGTTGTCGGTGGCGCGCGCGGTCACGCTGTAGCTGCCGGCCGCGACATTCGACCAGCTTAGCGAGTAGGGGCTGGTGGTGTCGGTGCCGATGAGGGTGGAGCCGGCGTAGAAGGCGACCGAGGAGACGGTGCCGTCGCTGTCGGCGGCGTTGGCCGAGATGGTGAACGTGGCCGGGGCGGTGGCGGTGGCGCCGGGGGCCGGAGCGGTGAGGCTCACGGTGGGGGCGACGTTGGCCGGGGGCGTGGTGGAACGCGGATACATCGTGATCACGGCGCCATTGGCGGGCGTCCACACGTTCAGGCCGGACGGGCTGGTGAAGGGGGCGGAGTCGCTGACGGTGCCGACGGACGCGGCGTTATCGACGTTGATGGTGCGGAGTTCCATGCGGTCGGAGCGGGCGTGGACCCAATGAAACGAGTTAAAACTGCCGGCGTCGCGAGTGTAGGCCTTGGTATCGGAAGCGGTGCGGAGAGGAGCGCCCCAGCAGCCTTCGCCGACGAAGACGGTGCCCCTGGCGTCGTCACGCACGTAGGCTGAGGCTACGGCGGTGTTGCCGGTGGGCTTGATGGGCCAGGTATGTTTCACGACGTGGGAATCGCTGTCGATGACGAGCGACATGGCGTGATCGTAGAACGGCTGAGCCCAGGCGGAGTATTGGGCGACGTTTTCGGCTTTGCCGGGTTCGTGCGGATACATGGGTTTGTGGTATTGGCCGATCTTCCACTTGACGGCGGTGTGGGCCTGCAGGTCGGAGAGGAGCCAGGAGGCTTGGGTGGAGCCGGGGGTGATCTCGGAGTTCAGCGTGTAGAGGCGCATGTAGGAGCCGCCGATGGGGAGCGCGTAGTAGACGTTGGCGCTGGGGATATCGAACATGTCGACGAGAGAGAGGTTGTCGTCGTGGTTGCCGCGGGTGGCGACGATGGGATAGATGCGACCGTCGGAGGAGATGGTGAGCTGCCAGTCGGCGAACCACTCGGACCATTCGGTGTTGGTGTTACCGTCGGTGTAGTCGCCGCCGAACATGACGAAGAGAGGGCGAAGTTTGCTAACGAGGCGGTTGGCGTTTTGGCGGGGCGTGCGGTTGTTGCGCGAATCGCCGCCGGCGATGAACGCGAAGTCCTTGGCGGAGGCGGGGGCGGTGCGGAACCACATGCGGGCGCTGGTGCCCGAGCTGTCGCGCACGACGAAGTAGTAGGCGGTGTCGGGGGTGAGGCCGGTGAGACGGGCGAAGCCATGGGTCATGCCCTTGGCCGTGGTGGTTCGCGCGGTGGTGGCGCTCGACGGGTAGCCGGCGTAGTTGGTGCCCAGATCGGTGGGACCGTAGTGAACGGTGGTGCCGGTGCCGCCGTTTTGGCGCCAACCGACGACCATGGTGGTGGACGGGTCTTCACGCCAGGAGAGGCGGTAGTAATCGGTGGCGGCCGTTAGGGTGGGCGCAAAAGCTCCGGCGAGGAGCGCGAGGGCGAGGAGGATTTTTTTCATGGCGGACGAGCGGATGGGTTGATCAGGAGGTTGAGGACGGGAAAGCGGGATGATGGTTCAAGCCGACGGCGAAGCGGGGGCGAACGGCCTTGGCGGAACCGAAGCCGGAGCGGGCGCAGGCGCGACCCGATCGATCCCGCTGCGCAGTGCGAAAAACAGGACGAGAGGCACGGTGGCGTGGGGCAGCCGGATGACCGTCTCGTGCAGCCATTGGGTCGTGCTGTCGGAGAAATTTTCCCAACGGACAAACGAGGCGCTGCGGGCGAGGGCGGTCGCGAGGCCCCAGCAAGCGGTATAGACGAGCGCGGGTAGGGCGATCCCGCGCATGGGCGCGAAGATGAGCCCCGCCACGACGAAATCGAGCACACCGGCCGCGCGCACAAATCGGAAAGCGTCGGCGTCACTGAGGCCGGTGAGGGTGGTCGTCATGGTGATCCACTCGCCCGGGGTCGGATAAAATCCGACGGCGTAGAGACCGTGGCAGGCAAACGTGAGAGCCAGCGCGACGCGGAAAGCGTTGAGCAATGCGTTGCGGGAAAAGGTGCCGCCGACCCACCAGACGAAAAGGAGCGGCAGGGTGAACTGGGTGGCGTATTCGCCGAATTCGCCAAGGCGGTAGAGTTTATCGCGGTAGTAACAGTAGGACAAAAACGTGAGTGCGACCGAGCCAAGGAAGAGCAGCGCCCGGGCCCAGCGGCGCGCCGGGGTAAGGAGCAGTGCCGCGACGCCACAGAGCACGTAGAACATCCCGAAGCCTTGGATAAGACGCGCAATGCCGGCAGCGATGACCGGGCTGGTGGCATAAGTCTGCCAATCGAGCCCGAGCCATTGGTGCACGACGCCCTCCATGGTGTCTTGGCTCCAAAGCAAGGAACGAAACGGAGCGTCCCAGCGCAGGTGTTGCCACGCACGGCCAAAGAAAAGGGCGGCACATGACCAGCGTAGCAGCGCGGTCAGGCCGGGCGAAAAATCGGACGAAGGCGAAAGGGGAACCGTGTGGGGCGTCATCGATGCTCGCCCGAGAGGAAAGCAGGGAATCGTGGCGATTTCGTGGCAGCCCGGTGACGAGTGCGTGTCAATTTCCCGTGAGCCGTTGACGGGGCACGTCTTGTTTCAGGGTGCAGTCGGCGATGGCAGGACGATCCACGCGGAAACGCAGGGCGACGACGCGGTGCCGGTCAGGCGAGCCTGAGTGAGATCGTGGCCTCGAAGCCCCGGGGCGCGCGGTTGCGGAAGACGACGGTGCCGCGGCAGGCGGCGACGGCGGCGCGCACGATGGCGAGACCGAGGCCGTTGCCGCCAGCTTCGTTCGTGCGCGCGGCGTCGGGTCGGTAAAACGGTTCGCCGAGCCGGGCCAGCGCTTCGGTGGGCACACCGGGGCCTTCGTCGGCCACGGTGAGAATGGCCGTGGAATCCACGGGCCGGACCGAAACCGTGATCGCTCCGGATGGAGCATAGCGCAGGGCGTTGCGAATGAGATTGCCCAGAGCGCGGTCGAGCAGAGCGGGCTCGGCCAGCACGGTGAGTTCGGGCGAAAGATCGGCCGTGACGCGGCGGGTGGGATCCTCGCGGGCGAGCACGCGCCGCACGAGAGGAGTGAGCGGCACGGAAGAAAGCGGGACGTCGCGGTCGTGGAGCCCGGCTTTGGTGAAGGCGAGCAGCTCGTTGACGAGCGCGGCCATGTGCTGGACTTCTTCCCGCACGTCGGCGATCTGCGGCTGGAGCGCGGGATCGGCCCGCGACTCCAAGATTTCGGTGGCGACCTGTAGCCGACCGAGCGGCGAGCCGAGTTCGTGCGCGACGTCGCCGAGGAAGCGTTTCTGACCGTTGACGAAGGTGTCGAGTTGCTCGGCCATGCGGTTGACCGAGTGACCGAGCTGGCCGATTTCGTCGCGCCGACTAAGCTCCACGCGGGTGGCGAATTCTCCTTGGGCGATGCGTTCGGTGGCGCCGTTCAAACGTTTGAGGGCGCCGGTGATGCCGCCGACGAGCGGAAGCCAAAAAAGCAGGGAAAGCAAAAGCGCGCCGGCAGCGACCGCGAGCCCCGGGCCAAGGCGAAGGAGCCGGGCGAGGGTCCACAGCGAATCGGTGCGAATGATGACCGTGCCGGGCGTGGGTGGGCCGAAGCCGATCTTGATCGGCACCCGCAGGCCGATCCAAGTCGCGGCGGGAGTCGCGGTGCGCACGAGAAATTTCCCGCCGCCCGGCGGGCGGCGATTGGACGACAGCGGGCCGTCGGAAGCGGGAGGGTTTACAGGCGATCTGCCTTCGGGCGAGCGCGGGCCGCGTGGCGGTCGGCCGCGATCGAGTTCTTCGCGGACCGCTTTTGGCAGGTCGACGGCGTCGCCGGCGACCTGCCGGCCGTCGTTGGTGAACAGAAAAAAATCCGCGCCGTAGTTGAGGCTACGCGAAGCGATGATGGCCGGTCGTGCGCTCTCGGGTTCCGCCTGCAGGTCGCTCGCGATCGAATCACCGATGCTCTGCAATTGGTCGCCGAGCACGCCATGGGTCAGCGAAGTCCAGCCCATGCCGAACTGGCTCACGTAGAAGCCGCCGCCCGCCGCTGCCAGCAGCAGCAAATTGACGAGTAGCCAGAGCGAGACTTTGAGCGAAAGGGGAAACGAGACTTTCATCGCAGGACCGAGTTGTAGCCTAGTCGGGCGTAAAAATCCGCAACGTTTACGCACGCTTAACAAAAATCCGCTGCCTGCACACATCGGCTTAACCGCGTCATGGTTTCCTCTGCTCGCATCCTTCATCTCCATGTCGCCCACAAAACAAATTCCCCAAATTATCGGAGTCGCCGCGTCGCTGGCGATTTCCTGCGTCTCGACCTTCGCCGCCGATCCCCAGCTCGACTCTTGGCAAACGGCCAACACCCGCCGCTACGCGCGCATCTACCCGACGGAGGCGGCCCGGCTGGCCGGAACCTCCGTGACGACGTGGACGCGCGGCACGACTTCACAGACCACGCCCAGCTACGGGGGTGTGATCCAAGTTTCCTCCTCGGCGAACTGGGTCTACCTGCGCACGTCCGGTCTCGGCACCCACGTGATGGGACCGTGGTATCTCAATGCCGCGAAGACGCAGGATTTCCCGAGTTACCCCGCCAACTCGGGCGCGCTTGTCCGTTTCCCGCGCACGCCGACGATTCCCGCGACAAAGACGCTCACCCCCGCCGGTCCGATCGGTTACTTTGTCGACGGCGTCGCCGCCTACGACAACCGCGACACCTTCTCTTACATCAACGCCTCCGGGGCCGACGGTTCGCCCACGGGTGGCGGCCGCGGTGACGGCGTTTGGAACCGTGAGGCCTACGCCAACGAAGGCGTGACGTTCGACCCGGCCTTCGCGCATCAGGCGATGACCAGCCATCACTATCACGCCAACGCCCCGGCGGTGCGGTTCTCGCTCGGCGACCATGTGGACTTCAATCCCGTGACGAAGATATACACCGAGAGCACGGCGCCCGTGACGAAACACTCGCCTATCGTCGCGTGGCTCGCCGACGGCCTGCCCGTCTACGGCCCGTTCGGTTACTCGTCGCCGATGAACCCGGCGAGCGGCCTGCGCCGGATGACTCCGGGCTTCGTCAAACGCGACGGCACCAACGGCACCACGAATCTCGTCTCCACGGGCCGCACGACGTTGCCCGCTTGGGCCGCCCGCGTGCAGAACCGCAACGCGACGCTGCCGGGCAACCTCACCGGTCCCGCGGTCGGGCCGGCGTTCCCGCTCGGCAACTACCTCGAAGACTACGACTACCTCGGCGATTTGGGCAAAACTCACGGGGTCGATTTTGACCTCAACGAATACAATGTTCGGTTTTGCGTGACGCCCGAGTTTCCCAACGGCACCTGGGCCTACTTCCTCACGATCGAGGCCGACGGCACGCCGAAGTTTCCCAATCTCATCGGCCGGCAATTCTACGGTAACCCCACCGGGGGCAATGTGAACGCGATCACCGAGACCGTGGTCGAGTATGTCCGCGCCAGCCAGGCCTCGCCGATCAGCGTGAATGCCAGCCAGGCCGGCGCGGCCGTGGCGATCACTTGGACTTCCGTCGAAGGCGCGACCTACCGCATCGAGACCTCGCCCGATGGCGCGACCTGGTCGGCGCTCGCCGGTGCGGCCGCAATCACGAGCGCGGGCGGCGACACGACGCGTTTTTCGACCGCGACCGTCGCGGCCCACTATCGCGTGACGCTCACCGCGCTCGCGACCTACGATACCCGCGGAGCCGGCGGACTTTCCGGGGTGGGCAACGACGCGACCGCGAGCGTGGCGGTCGGCAGCTCGGGCACCGCGCGCTTGGTTTCGGTCGCCACGAGGGCTCGGATCGGCGGTGCGGCGGGCACGCCGATCGCGGGTTTCCTTCTCACGGGTGCAGGCACAAAGCCGTTGCTCGCCCGCGCTGTCGGCCCGGGGCTCACCCCGTTTAGCGTCGCGGGCGTGCTGGTCGATCCGCGGCTGAGCCTCGTGCGCGACGGCGTCACGCTCGGCAGCAACGACAACTGGCTGGCCGCCGACACCGCCACGATGGCCGCATCGGGCGCGTTCGCTCTCGCAGCGGCAAGCCGGGACGCGGCCCTCGTCACCACGCTCGGCGCGGGGCTCTACAGCACGCCGATCACCGCGACCGACGGCGGCAGCGGCGTCGTGTTGTTGGAAACCTACGACACGGCGATGGACCGCACGCCCACGCTCGCCGCCGCCTCGACGCGCGCTTTTGCGGGCACGGGCGATGATGTGCTCATTCCGGCCTTCAACATCAGCGGCACCGGGGCGTTGCGCGTGCTCATCCGGGGAATCGGACCGACTTTGACCTCGTTCAACGTGAGCGGGGTGCTCGCCGATCCGACGATAACACTCTACCGCGGCCAGACCGCGCTCGCGACCAACGACAACTGGTCGAGCGGAATCAACGCGACCGAGCTCGCGGCGGCGGCGGCGACGGTAGGCACCTTTACGCTGACGACGGGCAGCCGGGACGCGGCGTTGATCGCGACGTTGCCCGCCGGGGCTTACACGGCGGTGTTGGGCGGTGTCGGTGGCACGACCGGCACCGCACTCGTCGAGATCTACGCGTTGCCGTAACGGAATAGAATGTAGGGCGGGGTGCGGTGACGCCGCCCTACAGGGGAGGCGGCCGGTCTACTCCGGCGCGACCATCATGTAGCCGGCGGAGCGGACGGTGCGGATGAAGCGGGGCGACTGGGCGTCGTCGTGGAGTTTTTTGCGCAGTGACGAAATGTGGACGTCGATCGAGCGGTCGAAGACGTCGTAGTTGCGGTCGCGCGCCTCATCGAGGAGGGCCTCGCGGGATTTGATGCGGCCCTTGGCCTTGGCGAGGCTGGCAAGCAGATCGAACTCGACGGGGGTGAGCACGAGGGCCTCGGCGCCGAGCACGGCGGAGCGGGCGTCAAGGTTGAGCCGGAGATCACCGACGACGATTTCCTTCGGCGGTGGCTCGGCCGACGACGTGGCCTGACCGGTGCCCAGTGCGCTGCGGCGGAGCACGGCGCGGAGGCGCGCGAGCAGTTCGCGGGTGGAAAATGTTTTCGGCAGATAGTCATCGGCGCCGACTTCGAGGCCAACGATGCGGTCGGTCTCGTCGCCGCGCGCGGTGAGCATAAGCACGGGCACGGTGGACTTTTGGCGGATGCGTTTCAGCGCCTCGAAGCCGTCGAGCCCGGGCAACATGACGTCGAGGATTACGATGTGCGGCGCTGAGGGCCCGATGGCGGTGGCGCGTTCTACGCCCTCGGGGCCGGTGTGGATCGAGGAGACGGCAAAGCCCAGCGGCTCAAGGTAGGTGGTGACGAGTCGGCAGAGTTTTTTGTCGTCATCGATCATCAACACGCGCGTGAGACCGAAGGCGGAGGATTCGGCGGTCATTGGAGAGAACTTGGGCAAGGTCCCGGGCCGGGTGCAATCGCCGAGAGCTTAACACCGGCTTAACAAATCGGGTGGGCGGTCACATATCGGCTTAACAGCGACCGGTCAGGATGGGCGGATGCGCTTCGTCTTTTTCGTCCTACTGTTGCTTGCCCAAGCGCCGGCGGCCGAGCTCACGCTGGAGTTTGAATTGCGTTGGCGCGGTGCGCCGTTGGCGGTGCCCTCGGCGGACTTGGCGGGCGCGGGTGATCGGACGCTGCGCATCACGCGGTTTGCCGCGTTGGTGTCGGGCGTCTCGCTGGCGCGGGCCGACGGTGGTGCGGTGCGGCTCGACGGTCAGTATGGGTTCATCGACGCTGAATCGGGAAAACTGAACATGACGCTGCGCAATGTGCCGGAGGGTGACTACGTGGGGCTGGAGTTCCAGCTGGGCTTGCCGGCTTCGGTTAACCATGCCGATCCCGCGCAGTGGGCGGCGGGGCATCCGCTCAACCCGATCGTCAACGGACTCCACTGGGGTTGGGCGGGCGGGTATGTGTTCGCGGCGATCGAGGGGCGCTGGCGAGCGGCGGGGATGCCGGAGGAGCGTGGTTTTTCCTATCACCTCGCGACGGATGCCCGCGTCATGTGCGTGGGTTTCGTGGCGCTCGTAAAGGTCGCGGGACCGACGACGGTTTCGCTGGCGCTCGATCTGGGCAAGGCGGTGGGCGGCCACGTGCTCGCCGCCGACGATGGCAGCGAGACGACGCACTCGGCAGCGGATGACGCGCTGGCCGACAAGTTGGCGAACGCGATGGAGCGGGCGTGGTTTTTTCTGGAAGCCGGGCCGACGAGTGTAGCGCCCGACGTGGGTAGGCCGGTGGGGATTGGCGAAGATATCCCCGGCCTCGTTACCTCGTCCGCTACGACCCCACGACCCTTCGTCGTGCCCGCAGGGTTTCCGCAGCCGGAGCTACCGGCGGACAATCCGCTCACCGAAGAGGGCGTGGAACTGGGACGCCGGCTTTTTGGCGACCGCCGACTATCGGCGCGCAACACCCAGAGCTGCGCCTCTTGTCATGGCATGGAAACGGCATTTTCCGACGGGCGCGCGCTGAGCATCGGCGCGGACGGGAAGCCGGGCACGCGGAATTCGATGCCGCTTTTCAATCTCGCGTGGAGCCCGAGCTACGCGTGGGACGGCTCCCAACCGCGACTGCGGGACCAGGCGCTCGCTGCGATCACGAACGAAGTCGAAATGCACGCCGACCCGGCGAAGATTGTCGCGGAGCTTGGCGGGGATCGGCGGGTGCGTGAGGATTTCGCGGCGGCGTTTGGCACGCCGGAAGTCTCCGTGGAGCGCATCGGTCTCGCGCTCGAGCAGTTCATGCTGACGCTGGTCGCAGCGGACTCGAAGTTTGACCGCTCGCTCCGCGGCACGGAGCAACTCACCGAGGAAGAGCAACGGGGCTTCGCGCTTTTCGTGACCGAGTATGATCCGGTGCGCGGGAAGCTGGGCGCGGATTGTTTTCACTGCCATGGGGGAACGCTCTTCACGGATTTTGGGTTTCGCAGCAACGGTCTCGACGTCGCGAGCGTCGATGCCGGTCGCGCTGTCGTGACGGGAAAGCCGACGGATGCGGGCAAATTCAAGACGCCTTCGCTGCGCAATGTCGCGGTCACCGCGCCCTACATGCACGACGGCCGTTTCGGGACGCTCGAAGAAGTCGTGGCCCACTACGATCGCAGCGTGCGGCGGGCGGCGAACCTCGACCCCAATCTCGCGAAACATCCCGACGCGGGTTTGCAGCTCACGACCGACGAACAAAAGGCGCTGCTCGCGTTTCTGCGCACGTTGACCGATTCAAAGTTAGTTTCTTCACCATGAAATATCCCCGATTGCTTGCCGCCTGTTTACTCGCGTCGTTTGCCCGGCTCGGCGCCGCCGAGACCGAACCGCAGGTCTCCATCACCGTCGAAGGCGACGTTCGAGTGATTCGCGCCAACGGCCTGCCCGACCACGCGACCGGCGCGTTTCCCGGCAAAGGAAACCCAAACCGGATCAGTGCGCAGAATCATGTTTACCGCGTGCCGATGAAACCGGTGGCAGCGGCCAGGCCTACGCCGCTCGGGATGCAGCCGTTTGGGATCGCGGTGAACGGCGTGGTCTTCGACCCCGGCGCCAACGAGTGGTGGAACGACGATCGCGCGACCGGCTGGCAATACGAGGCGCTCGGCGGCGGACCGAATCTCGGCATCGATAGCAACCACGCTCACGTGCAGCCGACCGGGGCCTATCATTACCACGGGATTCCGGTGGCCCTGCTCAACCGACTTTCGGAGGGGAAGCCGGCGGTGGTGTTGCTCGGTTGGGCGGCGGACGGATTTCCGATTTACGGGCCGTGGGGTTACTCGAAAACCGATGAAGCGGCGAGCGCGGTCAAGGTGCTCACCTCGAGTTATCGGATCAAGACGATCGAGCGCGCCGGCGGGCCGGGCGGAAAACCGGACGGAAAATTTGTGCAAGATTACGAATGTGTCGCCGGCACCGGCGACCTTGACGAGTGCAACGGACGTTTCGCGGTGACGCCGGAATATCCGCAGGGGATTTACCACTACGTGCTCACGGCGGATTACCCCTTTATCCCCCGGTTTTTTCGGGGCACGCCGGACGTTAGTTTTGCGCGAAAGGGTCCGCCGCCCGGAGGTGGACAAGGGCCCGGTCGTGAGAAAGGAAAAAAGAAACGCCCGCCGCCGGCGCCGTGAACCTGTGGGCGGGAGTGCGCGCAGTTGGGGATTGAAGCGGTGTAAGCGGTGCCTAGACCCGAGACACCCTATGAAAAACCTCCTCTGCTTCCTTGCGGTGTTTCCTTTCGCGGCGTTTGCCGCTGCGCCCGGTTCGATGCCAACAGTTGGAACGGTCGAGCGGCTCGATCCGGCGTTCGACGCGTTGATCGCGGCCGATGCGAAGCTCGAAAGACTCGCCGAAGGTTTCAAGTGGTCCGAGGGGCCGGTTTGGTATGAGGGGGCGATCGTGTTTTCGGATGTGCCGCAGAACATCGCGTATCGCTGGAAGGAAGGCATGACGTCCGCCGAGGTGTTTTTGAAGCCGAGCGGACTGTTGAATCCGACGCCGGGATTTCGCGAGCAAGGCAGCAACGGTCTCGCGCTCGACCCGAAGGGCAAATTGCTCCTCTGCATGCACGGGGAGCGGCAGGTGGCGCGCTACGAAAACGGCAAATTTACGCCGCTCGCGACGCGTTTCGAGGGCAAGCGCTTCAACAGCCCCAACGACCTCGCCCTGCGGCGCAACGGCGATATTTATTTTACGGATCCCTCTTACGGTTTGGAGAAAGGGAACGATTCACCGCTTAAAGAACTGCCGTTCAACGGAGTGTATCGGCTCACCCCGGACGGCAAAGTCACGTTGCTGACGAAGAGCATTAATTTTCCCAACGGCATCGCGTTCTCGCCCGACGAGAAGGTGCTCTACGTCGCGGTGAGCGACGGCAAAGCGCCGCGGATCATGGCCTACGATGTGACGGCGGACGGCGGGATCGGGGGTGAGCGGGTTTTCTTCGATGCGCTCGCGCTCAAGACGGCCGGCGGCAAAGGCTCATGCGACGGTTTGAAGATCGATCGCGCCGGCAATCTCTGGGCGACCGGGCCGGGCGGGGTGCTGGTGATTTCACCGTCGGGCAAACATCTCGGGACGCTGGCGACCGGCGTGCCCACGGCGAACTGCGGCTGGGGCGACGACGGCAGCACGCTCTATATCACGGCGAACAACATGCTCCTGCGTGTGAAGACGAAGATTAAGGGCGCGGGGTGGTGAGGGTGCGGCCGGGGGGAGGACGGCAGAGTCTTTGGCTCGCCGATGAGGGTTTCGGGACGTGGAAGGGCGGTTCAAAGACCTCGCCCTATTCTTCGCCGTCCCAGTAGTCCGTATCGGTGGCGCGAAAGAACTTCCGCGGCTCGCGCAGGCCCCATTTGTTGGAGTCGGGATAGTGGAAATAATCGACGGCGGGGTTGTCGGTGATGAGGAGGTAAAGGACATCGTCGAGGCCGGTGTTGGTGAACTGATGGGCTTCGTTGGGCGGGCAGAGGATGACCTCGCCGGGGCCGGCGACGGTATTGCCCGCCGGAGTGCGGAAGGTCGCGGTGCCGCTCAGGAAGAGATAGAATTCCCATTGGTTTGCATGCGAGTGGTAGGGGCAGCCGCAGTGACCGGGATCGAGTCGGCCGAGCTCGAGATCGAACGGATGGCCGCCGAGACCGGTGGGTGTGTTGCGTAACGCGCCCACGGCATAGGAGAGATTTTTTCCGGCGGCGCGGAATTTTTGCTTCGGCGAGGCCCAAGCCTCAAACGAAAGCTCGTCGAGGTGACGGAGGCGGGAAGAAAACGGCGTGAGTGCGGGCGCGGGCGGCGAGCCCGAAGCCTGATACGGCGGGGCGTCGAGCGCGGGTGGTTCCTCGCCTTCGAAGTAGTCGATCGGTGTGGTGCGGAAAAACATCCCGGGAGGGCGCAGGCCCCATTTGTCGGAGTCGGGGTAGTGGAAGGCGTCGAGCGGCGGATTGTCGGCGACGATGAGGACTTCGAGATCGGTGGGGCCGGTGTTGGTAAGCTGATGCGGCTCGCCGGGCGGATGGACAAAGAAATCGCCGGCTTTGATGGCGTGGGTTTCGCCGCCGGCGCGCACGCTGCCGGTGCCCGTGCGGACGAGAAAAAATTCCCACTGGGCGAGGTGCGAGTGAAACGGACAGACCGCTGCACCCGGCGGAATCTTTCTGATTTGCACATCGAACGGATGCCCGCCGTGCGAGAGTCCGGCGTTGCGCGGCGATCCGAGGGCGACGGAGATGTTTTGCGCGAACGAGTGAAACTTGCCCGACGGCGAACGCTGTTCGACCCAAGGGACGCTGGAGAGATGAAGTCGAGGCATGGTGGGAAAAGCGGAGCGAACCCGTGGGCAGATTTCAACGCCACGTCCGCCGCCACGTATCGAACTCGGCGGGGCGCACGCGGTAGCGCGCGAAGTTGCCTTCGTGCAGGCTCGTGAGCTCGGTCTCGGCGAGGGTGGCAAAGTGGGCGCTTTCGCCGGGCTCGGGCAGTTTGCCGGCCTCCCGCCGGATAAACGCGGAGGCGGCCGGCTTGTCGAAGCCCTGGCGCACGACGTCGCCCACGACTTGTTTCAGCCGATCGCGGTGGCGCAGGCGAAACGCATCGGGCTCGCCCAGCACCTGCCGCACGGCGGCGTAGCGCGCACACGAACGCTCATACGCCCACTCGAAGACATCGCGCAGGTAGTCGACGCGGTTCAACTCGTAGACGCCGAGGATCGCATGCGTGTAGTCGGCCTGCGGCACATCGACGAAGGACAGCGGCCCGAGGTTGCGCTGCACCAGCGGGATGTTGGCGGCTAGCCGCGACACGCGCTTGTTCACATCCTCGAACGGTTGGAGGTAGGGCAGCTGCACCATCGCGAAAAACGCCTGCTCGAACGGATCGTGGATCGCGGCCGCGGTGGCGAGAATCTGGTCGAAGCATTCCTCGATGAACGTCGGCACCTCGGGCGGATGATAGACCGAAGCGCCAATCCCGACGGCGTGGGCGCGCAGCCGCCCGCCGGCGGCCGCCTCGGGCAGCAGGTTCTCCGACAACAACGCATGGAGATTGCAGAGCGTGTAGCGGTTGAAGCCGATCTCGCCCGCGTGCTCCGCGAGCAGCTCGATCGCGGCTTTGTGGTTGAGGATCATCTGCGTCTCGTGGGCGGCGCGACCGACTGCGGCCTCGCCTGCTTCGAGCAGACGCTGCGTCTCCAGCAACGAGTAGGTGTTGCCCTCCAGCCGGCTCGAGTTCCACGACAGATCGATCAAGAGCCGGTCCATCACCTTGCGCAGGTGCGTGCCGGCCGGCAACGCCTCGCCGGTCGTGCGACCGAGGGCGGAGAGCTTTTTGCGGAGCGCGGGCGAAAGGTATGCGGATACGTTGGGCCGATAGCCGTCGAGAAATGAGAATACATAACCCACCGGCTTGCGGCGGGTGAGCGGCAGCATGACCAGCTTTTGGGTTTGTTGAGCGCCCCGGGACAAACGGATGCGATCATACTCGGCGGGCAGTTCAGCGACGGCCCACGGCTCTATCGCGGGTGCGGCCGGCGATGTCGGATCGGCCACGAAATAACGGCGGCCGCGGCCCTCACCGACGGGCGCGATGCGACCTTGTTTAACGAGCAGTGCGAGCCAGCGCTGCACGCTGCGGCGGGGCGGCAATGGTTTGAGCGCTTGATGAATCGCATCCACGGCGGCGCCCGACGGCTGCCGGGAAAGGAAGCTGACCAAGGCGTCGAGTTGGGCGGAAGGAGACGGAAGTGGCATATTGAAGAAGTGGCGCGATTTGGATAACCGCGCCACTTCTCGCCCCTTATTTGGCGCATTTTGGGTTATTGCGCCACTAAAATCGCCTATGGGAAACCAGAAATTAGCTTAATTGCGCCACAATAAATGACGTTGTGGCGCGAAAGCTGAATCGCGCCACTCGCTCACGCTCGCGGCTACGGAAGGGTGGGCGCGAGCGAGGCGACTTAGAGTCCGGCGATTTCCCAGCCCTTGCGGTAGGTGCGGCGGACGTGGGCGTTGGCGGCCTTTTCGTTTTCGAACTGGAGCTTGGCGGCGTTCCACTTGAGGTCGGTGTGCGGGAAGCGCACGGCGACGCTGCCGAGTAGGACGGCTTCGGTGAGTGGGCCGGAGTAGTCGAACGGTGCGAGCGGTTTGGCGGGGCCGCCGACGATGGCCTCGGCCCAGTCGCTCCAATGGTGGGAGCCGGCGATCTCGGGAATCTTGTAGTCGGCGAATTTCACCTCGGGGAAAAGTTTCGGCGTCGCGATGTGGGGCACGAGCAATACGCCCTCGGTGCCGATGATGATCGAACCCTGGTCGGGCTCGGCCTGACGCTTGGCTTGGCCGGGGCGGCCGACGTCGTCGACGGTGGTCATCGTCGTTGCGTTCTTCGTGGCCACAAGGGCGCGGATCTCGGCGGGCGGACGTTGGTCGCCGTCATACCACGTGACCGCGACGGTTTTTTCCGCAGTGAATTTCGTGCCGGGAAAAACGTAGCGGATAATGGCATCGGTCGACCAGTTCCACGCGTCGGGCGCGGGTCCCTCGGAGCGCACGGTGAGCGGGGCGCTGAGGGCGAGCGCTTCGAAGACCGGGTCAAAAATGTGGCAGCCCATGTCGCCAAACGTGCCGGTGCCGAAGTCCAGGCGCTTGCGCCAGTTGTTGGGATGGTAGTGGCCGGGGACATAAGGCCGGGTGGAAGCGTTGCCGAGCCAGAGGTCCCAGTTGAAATCGACCGACGGTGGCGTGGTGGGAGCCGGCGGAGCGCCGAGGTCGCCCCACTTTTTACTGCTCCACGTGTGGACCTCCTTCACTTTGCCGATGACACCGCCGTGCACGATGGCGACGGCCTGACGGTAAACCTTTTGCGAGTGAATCTGGATGCCCATTTGCGTCGTGAGTTTCTTTTCGCGGGCGAGTTCGGTGAGGACGCGCGTCTCGTGGATGTCGTGGGCGAGGGGCTTTTGGCAGTAGACGTGTTTGCCGAGCTGCATCGCGGAGTAGGCGATGGGCGCGTGCATGTGGTCGGGCGTGGAGACGTTGCACGAGTCGAAGTTGCGGCCCTCTTGGTCGAGGAGCTGGCGCCAATCCTGATATACACGGACCTCGGGAAAACGGGCCTTTACCTGGCCGATCCGGCTGAGATCCACGTCGGCGACGGCGACGAGCTGGACGAAGGGATTGCTGGCGATCGCCTGGATGTCGGCCCACGCCATGCCCGAGGCGCCGAAGCTGGCGTGACGGAGAATCTTGCTCGGTTGGGCGGCGAGGAGGCTGCGCGAGATGAACGGAAAGGCGAGGCCGGCGGTGCCGACGGTTTTGAGGAACCTGCGGCGGGGGAGGGGAGTTTTCATGGGGAAGGAGTAAACGGAAAAAGTGAGAAGTTTCTAAGCGGGGGAGAGGCGAAGGGAGGCGAAAAGAAACGCGATCAGACGGGCTCGTTGATAACCGGGTTGGTGAGCGTGCCGATCTTTTCGATTTCGATGCTCACGGTGTCGCCCGCTTTGAGGAACACGGGCGGGTTGCGGGCGAAGCCGACACCGTGCGGGGTGCCCGTGAGAATCACGGTGCCCGGCAGAAGGGTGGTGCTGGCGCTGAGAAACTCGATGATCGCGGGCACATCGAAGATCATGTCATCGGTGCTCCAGTCCTGCATCGTCTCGCCGTTGAGAACCGTGCGGATGCGCAGGGCGTTCGGATTTGGAATCTCGTCACGTGTGACGAGGACCGGGCCGAGCGGGGCGAAGGTGTCGAAACTCTTGCCGCGGCACCATTGGCCGCCGCCGGCGTTGCGTTGCCAGTCGCGGGCGGAGACGTCGTTGGCGCAGGTGTAGCCAAGCACAAAGTCGAGGGCGGTGGCGCGGGAGACGTTCTTGCAACGCCGGCCGATGACCACGGCGAGCTCGCACTCGTAGTCGACGGAGACGCTGGGGAGCTTTTGCGGGAGCTCGATGGGATCGCCGGGGTTTTGGGTGTTGGCGGGGTTTTTGACAAAGAGCACGGGGTGGGGCGGGAGCGGGCTGTTGCTTTCGGCGGCGTGCTTTTTGTAGTTGAGGCCGATGCACGGCAGGTAGACGGGCTGGACCGGGGCGAGAAGTTTGCCGGGGACAACAACCTGTTCGGTGACGCGGAAGTCGCCGAAGATATCGCCGGTGACCGCGCGGGCGGATCCGTCGGATTGGAGTGAGGCGTAGGCGGGGCCGGCCGGGGTGAGGTGGCGGATGAGGCGCATAGAGGTGGAGAGACGGAAGTTGAAAGGTGAGCCTTGGACGAGGGAAGGAGGAAATACCGATCCCGTGGTGCATCGCGCGGGTTTAGGCCTTAAGAACGGCGCAAGTGTTCCGATTCAATCATTGTGATCCGACGAGTCCGGAACTACCCCGATAGAACGTGCGGTCCGGCCCAAGGTCGGCTCGTTCAGCTGTGTTTTGTGATCTGGGGCGGGGCAGCGCTGGGTTTGGTGGTTTGGTTGGGCCGCGCTGGCTGTGAAGCGGCGATCGCCCGGAGCGATCAGGCGGGGGAATGGGCGACCTCCACGGCGGGTTGGGAGGTGCGGCATTGGCTGCCGGCGGATCCGGCGCTGGCGGGCCTGATTGCGGATCAGCTCGCAAAGCGCGGCCCCCGACCCGGGGTGCGGGAAGAAATCTTTATCGCGGGCCGGGCCGGAATGATGGGCGAGCAATTGCGGCGGGCGGGCTGGACGGTGTCGCGGGCGGAAACGGTCGGCGAGCCGCGCATCGAGATGTTTTCGCCGGAGCGCCGGTTGGTCTGGAGCGGTCGTTTTCGGGCGGAGGATTTTCGCGGCGAGGAGATCGTGCTTCTGGATACGGTGGTCTTGGACAAGGTTGCGCGCGGTGAAGTCGTCGCGCCCTTCGCGCCGGTGGGTTGTGTAAGCGAACTGCCGCGGCGGCAGTCGGCGGCGTGGGCGCTGTGATCGGCGGCAGATCTCTTTAAAAATGAACTACGAACAAAAACACATCGCCGGCATGAGTCGCTGGTTTCTCATCGCTTATTGGGTCCACGTGCCGGTTTTTGCGGCGATCGCGTTCTTTAGATCCACAAGCCTGGTCGAGGCGCTTGTGATCGGTCTCGTCGCGGTGGCGGGGCCGACCGTCCTGCACTTCATGAGTCCAGGCAGCCGTTTGACCAGCGTGGCGATGGGCGTGGGCGGGATGGCGCTCAGTGCGGGACTGATCCACCTCGGCGGAGGCAGCATCGAGATGCACTTTCATGTTTTCGTTTTGATTCCGATGCTGGCGGTATTCGGTCAGCCGATCGTCGTGCTCGCGGCGGCGGCGGTGATCGCGGTTCACCATGTGGCCTTTTTCTTTTTCCTGCCGAAGAGCCTCTTTTATTACGAAGCGTCGCTGTGGGTCGTGGTGCTTCACGCGGTCTTCGTGATTCTCGCGGCCGTGCCGGGATGTTTCATCGCCCAGATATTTGGCCGTTACGTCGTCGGCGCGCGCAAAGTGATGGGCGAGCTGGGCGGAGCCGGGGCGTCGTTGGCGAATTCGGCGGACGAGCTGACGGCCGCGAGCACGTCGCTCGCCGGTGAAGCAAGTGTGCAGGCGGCGGCGGTGGAGGAGATCAGTGCGACGCTGCACGAGTTCTCGTCGCAGGCCCGGCTGAGCAACGACCGGTTGACGACGGTGAAGACGAAGCAACTGGAGCAGATGCGCGCGGCGCTCGGCGCGATCGAGACCTCGGGGGCCAAGCTGAACACGGCGATGACCGGCATCGGCGAATCGAGCCAGGCGATCACGAAGATCGTGAAGACGATCGAGGAGATCGCGTTTCAGACGAATATCTTGGCGCTTAACGCGGCGGTGGAAGCGGCGCGGGCCGGCGAAGTCGGCGCGGGTTTTGCGGTCGTCGCCGGGGAAGTGCGGACGTTGGCGGGCCGTGCGGCGCAGGCGGCGCAGGAGACGGGCGGACTGGTCACGTTGGCCGCCGAGAGGGGCAGCGAAGGCGCGCGGGTGAACGCGGAAGTTTCGGGCCGGTTGTCGGTCGTGCAGGTGGCGTTCCGTGAGCTCGACGGTTTGGTCGGCGAAGTGGCGCAATCGCTGGGCCAACAGGTCGCGGGCGTGGACCAGATCACTTCGGCGATGGAGAGCATCGACAAGAACGCGCAGGCGGGAAGCGCGCGCTCGGAAGAGCTGTCGGCGACGGCGATCACGTTGCGCGAGCAGGCGGGGCTGGTCTCGGGTGCGATCGGAGAACTTGAGCGGTTGACGGGGAAGCCGAACGCCGAAACCGACGCCAAGTCGAAGCTGGGGCTGGCGGCGTAGGGGGCAACGCTAGTGTGGGCTTGATCTGATGGCTTTTTCATCGGGCGTGAACATGGCCAACCGCCCTAGGTTCTGCTGCACGCTCATGAGGCGAGGGCTAATTGTAGGCGTATTGTCGGCTACGGCGTCTTGATTGATGTTGGCACGCAAACCGGGACTTGCGACGGGCGGGGACCGCCGTAGGTTTTTTCGCATGAGTAAAGCTGAAATTCTCGCTGAGTTGCCCAGATTATCCGTGGGCGAACGTGACGAGGTGAGGTGTCGGCTTGCGGAATTAGACGAAGAGAACGCCGATATGGTGGCGCTGGCCCGCGCTGAGGAGTTGGCCTCGGGATCGGTGCAGCCGAAGACGCAGGCAGAAGTCTTTCGTAACGCGCGCGCTGCGCTCTCGTGAAACGTTGGTTTCACCCGGCGTTCGAACTCGAGCTGATTGAGGCGGCGCGTTACCTTGAGCAGCAGCGCAGTGATTTTGGCCGGCAGTTTCTCGACGAAGTCGAAGCGGGGATTGAAACCATCATGCACGCGCCGGCAACGTGGCGGCCTTGGCGTGAGGACATCCGGCGTTTCGTGCTTTCCCGATTCCGCTACACGATTCGCTACCGCCTACGCCGCGACGAAGCCTTGGTGGAATTTCTGAGTGTGATCCACTCCTCGCGTCATCCTGACGCGGGTATGGACCGCTAAGCTCGGCGGCGACGAAGGGGTCGCGGCGCGAAGCCGCTCCTGCAGTTTAGCTCAGGCTTTCGCTTCGGCGTAGGCGGCCATGCCGATGCAACTGCAGACGAGATTGCGGTCGCCATAGACGTTGTCCACGCGGCCGACGCTCGGCCAGAACTTCGCCTGACGGGCGAAAGCGCTTGGGAAGGCGGCCAACTCGCGGGAGTAAGGCCGGTCCCAATCGTCGCCGCAGACGACCTTTGCCGTGTGCGGGGCGTGCTTGAGGGGGTTGTTGGTTTTGTCGGACTCGCCGTTCACCACGGCCTGCATTTCTCCGTGGATCGAGATCATCGCGTCGCAGAAACGGTCGAGCTCGCACTGGGCTTCGCTCTCCGTGGGCTCGATCATGAACGTGCCGGGGACGGGGAACGACATCGTCGGCGCGTGATAGCCGTAGTCCATGAGACGTTTGGCGGCGTCTTCGACCTCGATGCCGGATTTTTTCCAGGCGCGGAGATCGACGATGCACTCGTGGGCGATGAGGCCGGCGTTGCCGCGGTAGAGCACGGGGAAGAATTTCTCCAGGCGTTTGGCCATGTAGTTGGCTTTGAGGATGGCGTGCTTCGTCGCTTCGGTGAGGCCGTCGGGGCCCATCATGCGGATATACATCCACGAGATGACGAGGATGCTGGCCGATCCGTAGGGGGCCGCGGAGACGGCGCCGATGGCCGACTTTTGCGTGCCGGCGGGCGCGACGACTTGGTGGCCGGGGAGGAAGGGAACCAGGTGCGCGGCGACGCCGATGGGGCCCATGCCGGGGCCGCCGCCGCCGTGCGGGATGCAGAAGGTCTTGTGGAGATTGAGGTGGCAGACGTCGGCGCCGATATGGCCGGGGGAGGTGAGGCCGACCTGCGCGTTCATGTTGGCGCCGTCCATGTAGACTTGGCCGCCGTGCGCGTGGATGGTGGCGCAGATGTCTTTGATCGCGGACTCGAAGACGCCGTGCGTCGACGGATAGGTGATCATGAGCGCGGCGAGATCGTCGGAGTGTGCGGTGGCCTTCGCGGTCAGGTCGGCGACGTCGATGTTGCCTTGGGCATCGCAGGCGACGGGCACGACGGTAAAGCCGCACATCGCGGCGCTGGCGGGATTGGTGCCGTGGGCGCTGGTCGGGATCAGGCAGATGTGGCGGTGGCCCTGGCCGCGCGCCTCGTGGTAGGCGCGGATAACGAGTAGGCCGGCGTATTCGCCCTGAGAGCCAGCGTTGGGCTGAAGGGAGACGCCCGCAAAGCCGGTGATGTCGGACAGCCACACCTCAAGATCCTTGAAAAGTTTGGCGTAGCCACGGGTCTGCTCGGAAGGCGCGAAGGGGTGGAGCTTGCCGAATTCGGGCCATGAGACGGGAAACATCTCGCTCGTGGAATTGAGTTTCATCGTGCACGAGCCGAGCGAGATCATCGAGTGGCAGAGCGAAAGGTCTTTGGCCTCGAGTCGCTTGATGTAGCGGAGCATCTCGTGCTCGGTGTGGTAGCGGTTGAAGGTCGGATGGGTGAGAAACGCCGACGTGCGCGCAAACGGCGCGGGGAAAACCGAAAGTTGAGAGCTGAGCGTTGAGAGCTGCGAGTTGAGTGAGGCCGACTCGGAGAAAAAGGAGAGCAGCGTTTGGACCTCTTCGACGGTGGTGGTTTCGTCGAGGGAGAGGCCGACCGACGTGTCGTCGAGGCGGCGGAGGTTGATTTTCTTGGCCTCGGCGGCGGCGTGGACGCGGGCGGCGGAGACGTTGGAGATCGTGAGTGTGTCGAAGACCGGCTCGGCGTTGACCTTGGCCCCGACCGCGCGAAGGCCGGCGGCGAGAAGCTCGGTCAGAAGTTTGACGCGGCCGGCGATTTTTTTGAGGCCGGCGGGGCCGTGATAAACGGCATACATCGAGGCCATCACGCCGAGGAGAACCTGGGCGGTGCAGATGTTAGACGTGGCCTTGTCGCGGCGGATGTGTTGCTCGCGGGTGCCGAGGGCGAGGCGCATGGCGGGGTCGCCTTGGGCGTCTTTGGAAACGCCAACGAGGCGACCGGGCATCTGGCGTTTGAAAGCGTCTTTCGTGGCGAGGAAGCCGGCGTGGGGGCCGCCGAAACCGAGGGGGACGCCGAAGCGCTGGGCGGAACCGACGGCGACATCGGCGCCGAATTCGCCGGGTGCGCGGAGGAGGGTGAGTGCGAGCAGATCGGTGGCGACGATGGTGTAGGCGCCGGCGGCGTGGGCGGCGGCGAAGAAGTTTTGGAAGTCGTGGATCGAGCCGGTGGTGTCGGGGTATTGCACGAGCACGCCGAAGCAATCGGCGGCGGGTGCATAGGTGCGGTGGTCGCCGACGACGACCGCGATGCCGAGCGGGACCGCGCGGGTCTTGACGATGTCGATCGTCTGCGGGTGGCACTTTTCGGAAACGAAGAAGATGCGGTGGGCGTCGTCGTCGCCGTCTTTGAGGCGGTGGCACATCATCATGGCCTCGGCGGCGGCGGTGCCCTCGTCGAGCATGGAGGCGTTGGCGATTTCGAGGCCGGTGAGATCGGTGACGACCGTCTGGAAGTTGAGCAGCGCTTCGAGGCGGCCTTGGGAAATCTCGGCTTGGTAGGGCGTGTAGGCGGTATACCAGCCGGGGTTTTCGAGGATGGTGCGTTGGATGACGCCGGGGGTGGCGGTGTCGTAGTAGCCGGTGCCGATGAAATTGCGGAAGACCTTGTTTTCGTTCGCCAAGCCGCGGAGTTCGGCGAGGGCGGCGGTTTCGCCGAGGGCGGCGGGGACGTTGAGGGTGCCGCGGCGGATGTGCGGAGGCACGGCGGCGTCGACGAGCGCATCGACCGACGGGTAGCCGAGCAGCGCGAGCATCGCGGCGGTCTCGGTCGCGCTGTCGCCGGTGTGGCGACGGGCAAAGGTATCGGTGGGGGCGAGCAAGGCGGCGGCGGGCGAAGACATGGGGCGGAACCGTAGAAGCGGAGAACATTCACGCAACCGTGATTTGGAGAAAGGCCGGGCAATTAGGGTTTGTTTTTGGCGTGGAAGCGCGGCTGTTTTGGCGCGAAATGCCGCCGACCCGAAGCGCCGACGTAGCCAAACCGTTTTGCACGCGGGCGGAGCGCGCGGCGTTTGTGGACCGGAGGCTGGCGGAGCTTTATCCCGAGACGCCCGTGCCGCTCGACCACTCGGATGCCTATACGTTGCTCATCGCGGTGTTGTTGTCGGCCCAGTGCACGGACAAACGCGTAAATCTCGTGACGCCGGCGCTTTTCAAAATGGCCGACAACCCCGCCGCAATGGCGCGGCGATCGGTGGCGGAGATCGACGCAATCGTGCGTCCGTGCGGGCTCGCCCCGCGAAAAGCGCGGGCGATCCGGGACCTGTCGCGACTCTTGATCGAGCGTCACGGCGGAGAGGTGCCGCGGACGTTTGCGGAACTGGAGGCTTTGCCCGGGGTGGGGCACAAGACGGCGAGCGTGGTGATGGCGCAGGCGTTCGGTGTGCCAGCGTTTCCGGTAGACACCCACATCCACCGGCTGGCCCAGCGGTGGAAACTAACGAACGGGAAAAACGTGGAGCAAACCGAGGCGGATTTGAAGAAGCTGTTTCCGCGCGAGCATTGGAACGCGTTGCACCTGCGGATCATATTTTATGGCCGGGAGCACTGTTCGGCGTTCGGCTGCGACGGGACGGTATGCGAGATTTGCCGGACAGTAGTGCCCGGACGGAAGCGCGCGGTCGTGACGAGGAAATAGCGGGAAAGCACCGATTCGAAAACAGGATTGATTCGGCCGCAGCAGGGCTCCACGGTGCGCGCTCGGTTGAGGGACGCTTAGCTCAGTTGGTTAGAGCACCTGCTTCACACGCAGGGGGTCGGCGGTTCGAGTCCGTTAGCGTCCACCATTTTTTGGCGATTTTTTCCTGAGGCTGACGCCGCCAACTGATGCTATAGTTTTTCGCGACTCGACTTGGTTTAGGCCGGCCCCGTTCGACCAAGGTGGTTCTCGGCATTCGAGGATGAACCGCGAGGTTCAAGTTTCGATTGTCGACCGCAGGTTTAATCGAGGGGTTATGACAGGAACGGATAACTGGCTTCGGCGCTTGGTCGGCGTTTTGCAGCAGCCATTTATGGGCGGGGCTCGTGGTGTTCGGCAAAACCCTCTCTTGGCGGCTGGTGCGGTTTTGGCCCAGCACACAAGGTAAACTCGAACCAGCGGTATCGGCCGCCGTCCAGTATGCTTCGGTTTTCGGTCAGCATAGCCTCAGCGAGGTAAAAGTTAGTCGTCAATTGACTCACGCAGGGCTCGCCGTTTTACTCAAACAATCATGTCGTCCCAAGCTGAGGATTTCTCCCGTTCCCTTTTAGGCCAACGCCCGCTGCATTTTTTATGATCAAACCAATTGTCGGTTTTCATCGGTTGTTTCTTTTGTGGGTAGCAGCCAGTGTCGGACTCGCTTCGGGAGTTTTCGGGCAAACGATATTGGTCTCCTATTCCAACAACGGGGTGATCCAGAAGTTTTCCCCGGCGGGAACAGATTTGGGCTCATTCACGAGCACGGTTCTTTATAATCCCACGGGCATAGCGTTTGACAGCAGTGGCAACGTTTACGTGGCCAATTCGGGTGCCAACTCCATCCAGAAGCTGTCGCCGACGGGCGCCGATCTTGGGATTTTTGCCAGCACGGGCATGAATCAGCCGCACGGGCTGGTATTCGATTCGAGCGGAAACCTCTACGTGGCCAACGCCGGCTCGAATACGATCGCGAAGTTTTCTAGCGGGGGTGGGCTGGACGCGACCTTTTCCACCGGCTTGAGCAGCCCGTATGGCTTGGCGATCAACGCGGGTGTTTTGTTTGCGGTCAATTCGGGCGGCGGTGGGAGCATTCAGAAGTTTTCACTTGCCGGAGCCGATGCCGGGTCCATCACGTCGGCGTTTTTGAATGGTCCGACGGGCTTGGCCTTCGGAAATGACGGTAACCTTTACGTCGCCAATTCAGGCAACGGATTCATCCACAAGTTTTCGCCGTCGGGAACCTATGTCGGGCAGTTCGCCGAAACCGGTCTGGGGAGCTTGGGCGGAATTTCGTTTGATATGGCCCAAAATATTTATGTCACGTCCGACACCAACGATTCGACGGGGAAGTATTCTTTTGCGGGAGCCAATCTTGGGCAACTGACTTCGGCCGGAAATGCGGGTCCGCGGTTCGTGGTTAATAGCGCGATCCCGGAGCCTGGAACGACGGCGGCAATTTTTGGCGGACTGGCGGCCATCTTCGCCTTCTTCTATCGGGGCCGGCGGATTTCAAAACGTCGTCTTCGGGCCAAGATTTGACCGAGCTGGTCCGCAATCTGGGGCGCGAGGCAGTCGACATTGGGTTTGGTTCTTTGCCCGAGGTAGAAACGCCTTCGGGCTAGAAGCTCATCAAGGTGATCCGGTAGGCGGCCGAAGCGGGATCGATGGCCGCGGTGGTCACGTTGGAGGCCCGCACGGTGACGGTGTTCGGTGCGGTCACAATTGCCCGGAGCACGATGCCGGCAGGGATGAATGAGCCGCTGGCCTCCACGATGTTCACGGAGTCGCCCAAATTGGCGCCGGTCAGGGTCACGGCGAGATCCTGAATGCCACCGTTTGCGCCGACCGATGGGAAGTCCAACACGGAGATGACCGTGAGAATCAGATCGAGCGCCGCGCCGTTGCCGACACTCAGCGTCTTGGTGCTGGTGCGGCCGTTGACTCCGATGCCGCCGCCAAAGGTGGCGCTTCCCGTGGTTTGAGAAATCGACGCCGTGGTGGCTGTGACGTTGAGCGGCACGCCTTGCAAGGTTGCCGCGTTGGTCCCGAGGGTGAGGAAATTGGTGTTGGCGATGCGAAGATTGACCGTGCCCCCGCTCGGGCCGTTGAGGATGGTGGCGGTGGAACTTCCTGAAAGCGCGGCGTTGCTAGCGGTGGGTGCGCCGCCATCACGAAACCAGATGCCCGGGACATCGGTCACGGCCGTGCCGCTGAGTCGCACCGTGGCCGCGGTCGAGCCCGTGGGCATGAGCACCAGATCGTCGCCGAGGGAGGTTCGCTTCTGAACGGCAATTCCGCCGCCGACCACGAGCGCTCCGGTGGAGGTTGACGTGGAGTTGGCCGTGGCGTCGACGGTGAGCGTTCCGGCAGTGCTGACCGGACCGGCGAGAACAACGACGCCGGAGCCGGAAGGCGTGAGGGAGATGTTTTGGTTGGTGCCGCCTGCCGTGAGGGCGAGCGAGCCCGAGGCCCCTGTGAGCACTCCGCCGCCGGAGAGATTGAGGGAACCGCCGAGGAATTGATCGCCGGCTAGACCGAAGCCGCCCGCCACGACCAACGCGCCGGTCGAGGTCGAGGTGCTGCCGGTGGTCGCGGACGTGCTGATCGCGCCTCCGGCAGCGAAGGCGGCGGGTGTGCCAAGCATGCCGGTGCCGCTGGGCGCGAGCGTGATGCTCTGATTGCTTCCGCCTGCGTTCAAATTCAAACTGCCGGCAGAGCCGGTGAGCGTTCCACCCCCGGGGAGAGTCAATGTGCCGTTGAGGGTTTGGTTGCCTGAAAACGTGGAAGGCCCGCCGAAAACTACCCGGCCGGCGCCGCTGGGAGTGAGGACAATATCCCGGTCAAGACCGCCCGCTGTAAAGGCAAGTGCGCCGGCGGAGCCGCCGACGATCCCGCCGCCGGGCATGTTTAGCGAGCCGCCAAGGAATTGACTGCCGGCAACGACGAATTGCCCCCCGAGGTGAAGGTTGCCCCCGATGCCCGCGCCCCCGGCCACCCGCAGGGTGCCGGTGCCGGTGCTGGTTGCGGCGGTCGTTCCGCTAAGGGTCAGCACGCCGGTGCCGTTGAGCGTCATCCACTCTTCACCCAAGGTATTCACTGCATTTCCCGTCCGGAAACGAATCATTGAGCCGTCGCTTAATTTGGTATGGATAGAGATTTCTGCATGGTATCCAGAGGGGTCGACGAACGTTCCCGTGATTGGATTGCGGTTTCCCGCGAGTTGGATGTCGCGCCCGCCTGATGAGTGCAGGAAGCCAATAAGTGCAGAGGTGGAATTACCGCCAAAAGAGAGTTGTGGGTTGCCGCTATTATGACTCACGAGCCCGCCAGCGGAAGTGATCGCGCCATTCGCAAAGACGTTGCCGGCACCGCCGACGGCGAAGTTCGAATTGACGATGAGTGCTCCCGTGGCGGCGTCGGTGCTTGCGGTTTGGCTGTAGAAACGAGCGGATCGGTCGCCGCTGAGAATAAGACTGTCGCGATCCATGCCATTGATATCGGTCGTCAGGAATGTGATCGGTTTAAGACTTCCGGTGCCCGAAAATAACTGTAGCCCTCCGGTCCCACCCCGTAAGTTTCCGTCCGCGAGCGTCAGGGTATTGGATATCTCAGCGGCCCCCCCCCAGAAAAGCTGAGGTGTCGTAGGGACAAAATTGAGAAAGAACCCGGTTTCCCCGAATGCACCGCCAGGCAGAATGGTGAATTTGTTGGCTGCAAACGAGGTTTGGGTAAAACCAGCCGGTAGTGCGGCATCGTAGCCCGGTCCCCAACTACTGTTGATTTGGAATGGTCGGTTCGAGCCGACTTCGCCTGGCATCACCCCCGACCAAGCGTAGTAGAATTCTGTAGAATAGTTCCCTGCGTCGTCCTTAAATGCATGTTCAAACGCCAGGCCGAAAGAAACATCGCCCGGAGCCTTTTGAGTATTGTAAATTATCCCGGATGAGTGGTCCATCACTCCGTTGAAGAGCGTCGACCCGGTCCTGATAGCGTAACGATTCCCACCGCCCCACCGAAGTGGCGCGACAAAATAGGTTTCAGGTAGATTCGATACCAGGTCGACATAGCCTTCTTGGTAAAATCCGGGGGCACCCTGGCCTGGAATGAGTTTGATGACTCCATTAACTCCGTTTTCGACAATTATTTTCGCACCTCCGTTTCCTCCCCCATCTCCCGTTAAGGTTAAATGCGTATCTGCTGGCGCCGAAAGTATAGAGGTTATGGGGGCAATCAGGGTTTTCCCGGATAAAATTTGATTGCCGCTGGTGAGAACCACCGTGGTCGGGAAATTCACGTTTGCGGCGCTCAGATCCACCGTGCTCCCGGCGGCGGCGGTGAAGGTAGCTCCGCTTTGCAGGGTGAGGGTTGAGCCTGCAAGCAATCGGTTGTCGGGGCCGTCCAGCTTCAAATCCTTGAGCGTGAGTGAATCGGGCAGGGCAACGGTCGCGTGAAACAAATCAATTACACTCCCGCTCGCCGCCGTGAAGGTGCCACCGCTCAGGACGGTCAGTTCAGCCGCGGACGCGATTTGGTTGTTCGTCCCGGCGAGTTGAATGTCCGTATAAACGGTCTGGGCGCGGGTGAGGGGCAGAGCAAAAATGCCGAGGCCCAAGACGATCAAGGAAAGTCTCAATCTATCACTCCGGTTGGGGCGCTGGCGCGTCCAATCGGAAATAGGCACAGGGCTACAGGAGTTTAGACCCGATTGCCTCGGGAAGAATTTGATGGAACGGGCGAAAACAAAAATCATCTGGAATAGGTGCTGCAGTGGGTGATTTTTTTCGAGGAATGCCAATTTATTTGCAATAAAGCAGCAACTTGAAGTCTGGGTGAAAAACGAAGCTTGGTGACTCCAAACGGAACGGCGCACATCGGACCCGAAATTTCCCTTTGTGATCCTGAAGTTCATTTAGGATTGAACAAAAGAACGGGTCAAGTTGGTCTGGGGGGCATGTCTAAATCAACCGCTGCTTTGGTCCGGGCCGGCGGTCGTGCGGTCGATGTGGTGGATTTCGAAGCGGCGGTCGTGGATTTTTTCGTCGATACGGCGGAGGTGATCGGCCTGCCCAAATCTGTCGCCGCGATTTATGGGATCGTTTTTGCCGCGCCTGCTCCGCTAAGCTTCGCCGAAATCAGTGAGCGGTTGCATTTGAGCAAGGGCTCGGTGAGCCAAGGTTTGAAGGTGTTGCGGGAAATCGGTGCACTGAAGGAAGTATCGGCGTCGGTCGATCGATCCGAACGCTTCGCCCCGGACTTGGAACTACGGGCCTTGGTGACCGGATTTCTGAGGGCCAAGGTTCAACCCCACTTGAAGGAGGGCGGTGGTCGTCTTCAGGCCCTGAGAGCCAAGGCCGAGAAAGTTGATTCCCTCCCCCTCGAACACTGTCGGGCACTCCGGGGTCGCATGGACAAGCTCGCGGCTTGGCATCGCAAAGGCCGCTCGGTGATTCCGCTGATCACGAAATTTTTCGGCTAGTTTACCCCCGCCGCCAATGTGGCGTCGCCAGCCCAGTTTATTTTTCGCCGGTTGCGTTTTCCAGACGCGACGGGGCGAAGCTCGGCTGGAAAACAGCAGCTTATCTCAATCGCCCGATGCATTTACCCGTAGGGCCGGACCTTGGTCCGCGCCGCGCTCGCTGGCCCGCGACGTAGGCATCGACCAAGGTCGAGCCCTACAAAGATGCAAAGAAATCGGGCGATTGGTATTTGAGCTTAGAACTGAGAGTCGAGTGCTGAAAGTCCGATCCTCGGAGCGCAAGCGGGAGCGAGTTTGCCGGGCGGCGGTGGGAACCGTTGGGCCTCGCGCGCACGGCTTGGGTGGAGCGGTTCGACGTTGTGAGGCAGGGTCAGTCTAGATATGGACAAAAATGCTCATGGCCGTGACGCCCGCCTCAGACCGGCGCGAATCTCGATCGTGCTTCCGACATATAACGGAGCCCGGTTCCTGCGGGAGGCGTTGGATTCGATTGCCGCGCAAAGTGTCTTCGACTGGGAATTGATTTTGGGGGACGACGGATCCTCCGACGAAACGGTGGCGGTAGCGGAATCTTGGGCGCGCAGCGACCCGAGGGTTCGACTCATCCGGCACCCGCGGCGTTTGGGGATTTTTGGAAACTTGAACGCGCTGTTTGCGGAGGCCCGGGCTCCATTGGTGAAAATTTACTGCCAAGACGATGTCATGCAACCCACCTGCTTGGAGCGGCAGGCGGCATTTATGGAACGGCGGCCGGGGATTGGCTTTTCGCGCGTGCTGCAGACGAAGGGCGAAACGGCTTCCTTTGCGGAGCAAGATGCGGGCTTGCTGGGGCTGCCCGAGGTGATCCCACCGGAAGCCGCCGCTTTGGTGTTTTTTCTGCACGGCAATGTGCCGGGGAACCTCTCCAATGTCATGGTGCGCCGGGCTGCTTGGGCCGAGGCTGGGGGATTCCGCGAGGACTTGCCGTATGCCGGTGACATGGAATTTTGGTTTCGGCTCGGCCGGACGGCGCCTTTCGGGATCGTGCCTGAGCGCCTCAACTACGTGCGGTCGCACGACGGCCAAGCCTCCGTGCATTTGAACCTCAAGAACGAACTGGTGCGGGAGGGCGACGTCGTGCTGAGTGCCATCTACCAAGCCTTGCCCGCTCACACGCGGGCCCGGGCGGCAACGCGGCTCTGGGGTTCGGCGAATTTTCTCGTGCAGGCCCTGCACCGGGGCGTGCGACTGCTATTGGTCGGGCGCGACCCGGGCCTGCGGTGGCTTTGGCGGCGGCGTGACTATGCGTTTGGCCTAGGGCCGACCCTGCTGCTTTACGTGTGCACCGGCAACCGGCGTTGGGGGCTGGCCGCACTGCAAGCCGCGATGAAGCACGACCTGCAAAGCGTCCTCGCCGCTCAGCCCACGGCTGGCGCTCCACCATGAAAATCGTGCTCGGCTGCATCGGCCGCTTTCATCACTTCGACCTCGCTCGTCAATTGCAGGAGCGCGGAGCGCTTGAGCGAATCTTCAGCGGATATCCCCGCTGGAAGCTGCGAGATGAAGGATTGCCGCCGGCGAAGATCGCAACGTTTCCCTGGCTGCAAACCCTTTACATGGCCCGGGGGCGGTTGAGATTGAATTCGCTGACTTTAGAGCGGGAACTTGCTTGGTGGTGCAATTCCACTTTCGACCGACACCTCGCTCGAAATCTACCCGAGTGCGACGTGCTCGTGACATTGTCCGGCTGCGGCTTGGCGGCAGGTCGTGAGCAAAAACGACGGGGCGGACGTTGGGTGTGTGACCGAGGTTCAAGCCATATTGCATTTCAGCACGAAATTCTGGTCGAGGAGTATGCCCGATGGGGGCAGGTCTTTCGCGGGGTCGATCCGCGGGTCCTAACCAAGGAAGCGGCGGAGTATGCGGATGCCGATCTCGTCACGGTGCCTTCGTCCTTCGCCCATCGCTCATTCATCGCAAAGGGAGTTCCGGCCGAAAAGGTGAGATTGGTTCCCTACGGTGTGGATCTCCAGCGATTCCGCCCGCTGGCCGAGCCGGCGAAGGATGTTTTCCAAGTTCTATTCGTCGGACAGGTTTCATTGCGCAAAGGAGTGCCCTACCTCCTGGAGGCGTTCCGGGCGCTTCAGCACCCGCGAAAGCAACTTACGATCATTGGAAGTGTGCAGCCGGAAATTCAGCCCTTTTTGCACAATTTGGAGGGCGAAATCGTGGTGCTCGGGCCTCGTCCCCAAGAAGAAGTGAAGCAGTGGATGAGTCGAAGCCACGTTATGGTCCTGCCCAGCATCGAAGAGGGGCTGGCCACGGTCCAAGGTCAGGCAATGGCCTGTGGCTGTCCGGTGATCGGCACCGACCACAGCGGCGCGGAGGACCTGTTTACCGACAACGTGGAGGGATTCATCGTGCCGATCCGTAACGCCGAGGCCATCCGGGACAAACTGGAGCGACTCGCGGGAGACCCGGGACTTCGGGCCCGGATGTCTGAGGCCGGTCTCCTTAGAGTGAGCACTTTAGGCGGTTGGCGTAAGTATGGAGATGACTATATTGAGGTAATCACACGCATGGCTCGTTCCTGATTTTTAAGAGTAAATTGTCACCGCCAACACCAAACCTAAACGAGATCGCGCTCGTGATCTTGGAGTCGCATCCCGTGCAATATCGTGTTCGTTCTATCGCGAGCCGGCGGGGTTTTGTTCGGACCGGATTATGGTGCTGTATGCTTCCGATTGCTCGGTGCGCGGTGGAATTCAGCCGTTTCTCACGAGTGGTGAAGGTCGCGCTCAGGTCAGCACCATCGGTTACGAGGGCCACCGTGCAACGATTGGAGAAGTCTCGTGATTTTAATTGGGCTCGACCCTTGATGGGAGTTGTTTGAACTTAGGGAAGGAGTTTTGTGACGATTCTTTACCTTGGCGATGTGACTGAGCATGAGGGTTCCACCAGCCGTGCCGTGACGCTGCGGGCACTCGGTCATGAGGTGTTTCATATTGACCCAGAGCAACCGTTAGTGGGCGGGCGTTGGCAAAGTGCGTTTCACTATCGCACCGGCTATTGGTGGCTTCGGCGAAGAACCGAGTCTTGGTTGCGGTCAAGAATCGGCGATCGCAACTTCGACGTTGTGTGGGTCAACGGGGGGCCGACCATTGATCGACGCACTTTGGTTTGGTTGCGCGGACGGGCCCGGTATCTTGTGAATTACAACAACGACGATCCGACGGGACGTCGCGACTGGTGCCGGTGGGGCACCTTCCGCGAGGCCGTCCCTGGGTATGATGTTCTCCTCGCCATGCGATCCGTGGCAGTTGGCGAACTACAAGCTCTAGGGGCGCAGCGGGTGAAGCAGGTGTATATGAGCTATGACGACACGGTGATGCGCCCGCAGGAGATGAGTTCCGTCGAAGCCGGACACTGGAGATCTAAAGTGCTCTTCGTTGGCACTTGGATGCCGGAACGCGGGCCATTTTTAGCGGAACTCGTCAGGCTAGGAGTTCCACTGACGATTTATGGCAACCGCTGGCACAAGGCGCCGGAGTGGGAGGTTTTGCGGGCGGTTGTGCGTGGCCCTGCGCTCTCAGGGTTGGATTACGTCAAAGCGATCCAATCGGCCGACGTGTGTCTCGGGCTGCTTTCGAAGGGCAACCGTGATTTGCACACGATTCGATCGAGTGAGATACCGGCGGTTGGTTCGCTGCTTTGTGCGGAGCGAACCGTGGAGCACACGGCAATGTATCGCGAGAATATCGAGGCGGTGTTTTGGGCCGATGCCGCCGAGTGTGCCGCCCGTTGCCGGGAAATGTTGGCCGAGCCGGTCAAGCGTCGGGCTATCGCTGAAGCCGGCAGGAGGCGTGTGTTGGAACTGAGAATGACCCATGCATGTGTGCTCCAAGATGTGCTCGCCGAGTTGGACGGAGGTGCCCGATGAAGCGTTGGCTGCGGGCTTGGCTTGACTTTGTCTTGGTGCAACCGACCGAAGGCATTGAACGCGTCGGATCGGAGGCGACTTGGAACGTGGTGACCGCACCGGGGGCCTTCACCGGTTGGGTGATATCCGGAGGAGCGGGCAATGACATTAGTTTTGAGCTGGAGTTGATCCGGCGTTTTGGCGCCCGCGTGCATCTATTTGATCCGTCGCCCACGGGTGCGGCCACGGTCCAGCGTATGAGACCGGCCGAGGGGCTCTGGTATTATCCGATTGGTTTGGCCGGGCAGGAGGGAAAGATTGCATTTGATCGACCGGCTGAGGCAACCGAGGGTTCCTACCGGTTGGCTTCGGGCGCAAACGCTGATCTAAGTTTTCCCTGTCGAAAACTAAGCTCATGGCTTCCGGAGCAATTGATCAGTGAAATCAGTTTGCTCAAAATCGACATTGAAGGTTTCGAGTATGAAGTGCTGCCCGATGTGATAAAAGCCGGATTCCGGCCCCGACAAATCGCGGTCGAGTTCCACCATTTTATGCCGGAATTTTCACGATGGCGGACATATTTGGCAGTCTGGCCGCTCTATGCCGCGGGTTACCGGCTAGCGGCCAAACATCGCCAAGATTATTTGTTCGTCCACGGATCTGAAGCCGGTGGTCGCTTAGTATAAACACAATCTGCTTTTTATGGAAAACAAAACAAAAGAACTGTATCTATATATTCTGAAGAGCGCGCTCAGTTTCTCATTGTGGAAAGAGCCACCTGTGCCTCTCAAGAGTTTTGCCAATCGGAAAAATCATATTAGGCGTCTTCTCATTACTATCGTTTCAAAGGTATCAGAGCGTTTTGGGTATCAGATTGGACGAACACCGGTTTATTCGGAAGAAGACCGTGAAAATGGGCTCATCTGGCCGGGGTATGCCGACACCATGATTGGCTCAAAGCGGCTTGATAACCTGCGGAGCTGTATAGAATCCGTGGTTGCGGACAAAGTTGAAGGTGACTTGATCGAAACGGGAGTGTGGCGTGGAGGAGCCTGCATCTATATGAAGGGCGTGCTCGTGGCAAATGAGGATTCGACCCGCAAAGTATATGTCGCCGATTCATTTAGCGGTCTGCCTCCGCCCGACGCGAAGGCTTACCCGGCCGATGCCGGCGACAGACATCATGAAGTTGAATTTCTTGCTGTTAGTAAACAGCAAGTGATGGATAACTTCAGGCGTTATGGTTTATTGGATGAAAGAGTAATATTTCTCGAAGGATGGTTCAATGAAACTCTGCCTAAAGCTCCAATCGCCAAGCTTTCGGTGCTTCGATTGGACGGCGATATGTATGGTTCAACAATTGAGGCATTGAATGCGCTTTATCCGCGTCTGAGTCCAGGTGGCTACTGTATCATCGACGATTATGGTCTACAGGGTTGCAAAAAAGCGGTGTCCGACTACCGCAAAGCCCATCGGGTTGAAGAAGAAATAATCGCGATCGATCAAAGCAGTGTTTATTGGCGTAAACGGCGTTAGATTCGGGTGTCACAAAAATGTATGCTTGAGTATGTGGATTGATATACTCGCAAAATTCGGGGTGATTTATACCGTCTATTTTTTTTCAGGTGGCACTTGAACTACGTTTACTCAAGAGTGCTTTGCCGGGTGGGATATTGTTCGGTATTGCGTTGCTTCAACCAATCATTCTTGTCCCCGTTTTGCTCAATCATTGGGGGCAAGACGGGTATGGATTGTGGGTTTTGCTCGGCAGTTTTCTGGCGATACAGCAAAGTCTTGACGGGGGGTTTCAATCCTATGTTGGAAATGAATTGAATCATGTGGCGGCTCGTGGGCTGCAAGGTATGCGTTTGGCTGTGGCGTCGGCTTTTCGCGTTAGCTACGTGCTTGCTGTGACTCAAGTTGTTTTCATTATAGCTCTTTTCTATTTTGACCTAGTATCAAATTTTTTCCCAGGGCCGCTTGATGAAAAAGTTCGCCGGGACGTGGCTCTCGCGTTGGTGGTGATGTCGATCTATTCTGCTATAGTGGGTTCGGTGATGGGAGTTGCAGTAAGAATATATCCTTCTTTTGGCTCATATGCTCGTGGGCAATGGTGGGGCATTGCGGTTCGTTTGGGGTTTTTTGCGTGTGTTCTGTTGACGAGTTTAGCCGGCGGCAAGATGGCTGCCGCCTGGATTGCGATCGCGATTGCCGGATTGGTTATCCATCTCTTGGTCGCAGTCGATATACAGCGTCATTTTGGTCGATACATTAGCTGGTGGAGAGGCGGCTCGTTTCGTTTCGGTTTTGGGCTCTTTAACCGTTCACTCGTGCTGGGAGCTGTTGGTATTTTGGAGGGGTTGATTGCTTCTGGAACTCTTGTCTTTCTGGGGAGCATTGTTCACGCAGCCGGTCTCGCGCTTTTCGTTACCATGCGAACCATGACCGGTCTTCTTGGGCAGGCTTCGATGACCTTAATCGCACCGATCATGCCCGATCTGGTGCGGTTGGTTGTTCAAAAAGAAGGGGAAAAATTTCGAGACGTGATGGCGACTATGCGGCTGCTTCTGCTAACGGGCAGCGGTGTGTGCGTCTTGCTCATGGCGGCCATTGCCAAGCCCGTTTTCGATCTCTGGACCCGCGGGGTCCTGAGTTTTGATCCGATGGCCTTCGCCTTTCTGAGTTGGGCGGCGTTTGTGCGTCTCGCGGGTTTGCCTGAATCCGTTGCTTTGCGGGCATTGAACAAGAACGGAGTTCTGTTGTTGATCACGATTGTCCAAATGGCGGTTTTGCTTTTGGGACTGAGCCTCGTCAGGAGTTTTCCTCACCTCTGGTGTGCGGCGGCTTGTTTGGCTACGGCAGATTTGCTCTCGGGTCTCTTTCTTCCCCGTTTTTTCCTTTCAAAAGAGTTGAGGGTCCAAGGGATCAATATTTCCTACGGGACCTTGGACTATCTAGTGGTTTTTGGGGTCGGAACTGCGCTGGTGATCGGAGCCACGAGTTGGGGAACTTGGCTGATGCTGGGTCCATGCCTAGTCGGCATCGCACTTTTTAGCAGAGAAGCGTGGAGGAATTTGTCGTCCATGGCGCAGGAGAGATTGCTCAGTTTAGTCATGCAGATAAGGGATCGATTGATTTCGATGGGATCTTCGCAGACCTCTAGGCGATGAGAATTTCGTCCTTCAAATGCCGATGGTGCAGTGCATCGGATATGTCACGTCACTGGCAGTTAGCCGAACGCATGTTCGGCGACGGCGGCATCCATCGGTATGAGGAGTGCGCGGCATGCGGTTCGCTGCAACTCGCTGAAGTGCCCGCCGACATGTCGCCGCATTATCCGGCCCATTACATGGCGTATACGTCGACGACCATGACGATGTGGAAACGATGGGGGCGAAGGGTGCGGTCGCGCCTCGTAACCCAGTTACCGTCGGCACTCGGTCCAAAATTGGGGGCCCCATGGATTCTCCAGGCACTGCACGGGCGGTTTCCGCCTCGAAATACCCCTATCTTGGACGTGGGTTGCGGCACCGGTGCGGTGCTCGACCATTTGGCGGACGCCGGATTTACCGATCTCACCGGGTTGGAGCCTTATTTGGACGCTGATCGCCATTTGCCAAGTGGAGTGGTCATCCGGCGAGGCACGCTGGAATCGATGGCGGGACACTTTGCGTTTATTATGTCGCATCATTCGATGGAGCACATGGAAGATCCGGTGTCCGCATTGAAGCATTTGCGGCGATTGTTGAGCCCGGGCGGAAAAATCTGGGTGCGAGTGCCGCTGACGGGCGGTGCCGCCTGGCGAAAGTATGGGCCTGACTGGGTGCAACTCGACCCGCCGCGGCACTTGTGTATCCCCTCGATCGCCGGAATGACGGCGGCCGTGAAACGGGCCGGTTTGCGGATCACCGATGTTGATTTTGATTCAAGCGGCTTCCAGTTTTGGGGTAGTGAGCTCGCCCGTCGGAAAATTCCCCTGGTTGACCCGTTCTCACGGCAAAACGTGGACTTGGCGAAGCACTTCAGCCCGGACGAGTTGAAGCGATGGACGACCGAGGCTGAAGAGTTGAACTTGCAAGGCCAAGGCGACCAAGTCGGATTCTGGCTCAGCGATGCAACGTAGCCACCAGCCGAAACCGTTTATGCCCGAATCACCCCTGCGGTGGGATCGGCGCGCGCTGGGGATCGCGGGTGTGGGCACCTTCCTACTCATTGCGGCAGGATTGGCCGAAAATGAAATCTTGCTGGTGCTGGGCTTGTTTTTCACGGGAGCCGCCGGGTTGATGGTGGCGCTACCGATCTTGGAGGATTTTGCGATGCACTTTCATCCCCTTAGGCTCTTGGCTGGCTCTACCATAGGTGCTTACGGTTTTGGGGGCGTTCTGTCTTGGCTCGCCGCTCAGGACCCGAGTGTAGGCGGGTTTTCGTTTATTCTCTCTCACTACCAAATCGGTATCCAAGACCTCGTGATCGCTCAGATCGCAGCGGTAGTATTTGCGGCGCTGTTAACACTTATGGTTCGGTCCTCCTCTGCTTCGGCAATAGAAAGAAGGTTGTCACTTTATCTCTCAGCGGAAGTTGGAAATCCATCGGTGGTGCGGATCATTGTGGCTGTCTTGATTGGAACCGCGATTTTGCAACTGCTCTCCTTGGTCTTGGGTGTCGTGGGATATCGCAGTATAACCGCCAGCGATAGGGTTGGCGCGGTTTCTCTGCTGATGGTAACGCTCACTCCGATATCTCCTTTTTTGACTGGAGCATTGGTCGCGCATAAGCCGTCCTGGGGCTCCCGTTTTGTGGGTGCGTGGGTTGTCATTGCAGCCAGCTTGATCAATGCCGTGTGGTATTTTGCGCAGGGCCGCGGAGCATTCGTGTTCGCCTGCATTATTGGAGCGATAGGATATGCGTCCGTTCGGCGAATTACCCTTGGGGTGAGCCTATTCAAAAATTTCGTGCTATTTGTGCCCTTGATCGCCTTGGTTTTCGTTGCTTCGCAACGAATCCGTTATTTCGAGTGGGTTGAGGAAACACAAAAAGTGAACGTGCTGGAGGCATTGCATTTGGCGGCGACGGAAGCTTCCAAGTTGGGTGAGGCTGAGCTTTCTGAGTCGAATCGCAATAACCGGATCAATTTGGCGGTGCGACCGATAACGCTAAATTATCCCGCAGAAGTTATCAGCCTGCGTCGGAACGGCCGTAGTGATTGGGTTGGCTTCGAAGAGGTATGGAACAGCCTGCTCATGGCTCTCCCGCGGCAACTCTACCCGAACAAAGGTAGTTTAGCGCTGGCCGAAGGGCTTTTCTCCGAACGGTTGGGCACTTCGGGTTTCGACAATGCCGAAAGCATCTTTTTTTCGGCCATAGCGGGGTTTTCGTATCTAGGAATTCCGATATTTGCCGTGTTGATGTGGGGAATGGTCAAAGGCATCTCCAGTCTTTTTCTGCTCAGCCGGTCTTGGCTTCTCGTTTCGTTAGGGACCGCAAGTGTCATTGTTTTGGCCATGTCCGGCGGTGAAGGCGCATTTATTGCTTGGGTTGTGAACATGCGTAGCGTTGCGATCGCGGCGCCTTTTGTCATCGCGCTCAACGCCTGGCTGCAACCGAGGGTGGCGGGGGCGCCGAGTGGTTCCCCGGGAGTGCGTCGGTTTGTCGGGATGCCGAGAAAATCATGAAGAAACAGTTGCAAGGACTGCGAAACAAGTGGCTCGGATTTGGGGAGGTGCTGCAATTCTCCAACTGGCCGGAGTTGTTGCTGGGCTTGACCCTATTTCGAAAGACCGGGGTGAAGATCTATCGCTTTGGTCGGTTTCAGTTTTTGTGCGACCAGGAGCAGGGTGACGAGAATTCTATCCGCGCGGCGGTGGCGACGCCGATGTATCGGGAACTGATCTCAGACCTGCCCTTGGACCAGGACCTCTCGGTGCTTGATTTGGGTGCCAATGCGGGGGGATTTGTCGCGCTACTGCTCGCGCGTGGCCACCGGCTTCGGCAGGTTTGGGCGGTCGAGATGAACCCATTTACGTGCCAACGTTTGGCTTTCAATCTGGGCCATAATCTAGGGTCGGCGGGCAAAGCCTGTAACTTGGCCCTTTCGGGTCAGGACACCCGTTTTGAAGTCGAGTTGGGCCGCGGCTCGACCAGTGATTCGCTCTATGGCGCGGCGCGGGGCGGGGAACGGATTGGGGTGCAAGGACTGACCTTTGACTCGTTTTGGAAGGAGTATGTTCGGCTGGAACACGTGGACCTTTGCAAAATCGACATCGAGGGGGCCGAATTTGAAATGCTGCTGGAGGGAAAGGCCGAGTGCTTGGCGCGATGCCGTCGATGCATCATCGAAGTCCATCCGCGAACGGGGCGAACCCGCGAAGAGTTGAAGGCGGTCTTCAAGCGGCAGGGTTTTGTGCAGGTGAACGAAGTGGACGAGCCGGCCGAAGGCACGGTGGTCTGGTCTTGGAAAAACGAGCGGATGTAGGCGGTTTTCGGATGGAAAACGTGTTGATCTATCGGCTGGGCAGCCTGGGAGACACCTTGCTGGCGCTGCCGGCGCTTCATGCGGTGAAACGGCGATATCCCCGGAGCCGGGTGACGTTGCTCACGAACCGGCCGGTGCATGTGAAGGCGCCGCCGATGTTGGCCGTGTTGGAGCATTCCGGGCTGGTCGACGACGTGATCGATTACGATCTCGGGCTCAGAAGCTGGGAAAAGCTCCAGCAGCTGCGGCGCACGATCCGCGGGCGCAACTTCTCACTGGCGATCAATCTGGCCGAAGCGCGGGGTTGGGCAAAGAGCTTTCGTGACTTCTGGTTTCTGAGAAGTTGCGGGATCAGCAAAGTGATCGGCACCGCTTGGCGCGGGCGCGATCTGCGCTGCCAAGCCGACCCGCGATCGGGTCTTTATGAGTGGGAGGCGGATCGCCTCGCCCGGCGCGTCCGCAAGCTTGGCGAGGTTCGTTCGGCCGACCCGGAATTATGGGATTTGCGCTTGAGCGAGACGGAATTGGTTCAAGCCCGGGAGACGTTGAGGGCCGGCGGTATCGGTGGCGGATTTCTGGCGCTCAGCGTCGGAACGAAAGTTGAGGTGAAGGATTGGACGGAGCCGAACTGGCTGGGCTTGATGCAAAATCTGCGTGCGACTCACCCCAACCTGCCGATCGTGGCCGTGGGTTCGGCGGAAGAATCGGACCGTTCCAAGCGTTGCCTGGCGCTTTGGCCCGGGCCGACGTTGAATCTGTGCGGGCAAATTTCGGTGCGGGCCGTGGCTGCGGTGTTGGACCGCGCCCGGCTCTTCATCGGTCACGATAGCGGGCCGATGCATTTGGCGGCGACCATGGGGGTCCCGTGTGTGGCGATTTTTGCGGCAAGGAATTTGCCCGGTCAGTGGTTTCCGCGGGGGCACCGGAATGCGGTCATCTACCACCAGACGGAGTGCTTCGGTTGCGGCCTTGAAGTATGCACGGCGCATCAAAAAAAGTGTATTTTGGGGATTTCAGTCGACGAAGTCGCCGCTGCCGTGAGGCAGCGGCTACCGGCGTTAAAGATTCCGGTGGGAACGCTCTGATCGGATGTGCGGTATCTTCGGTCTCTTCGGTAAGAACGCGTCGTCGATCCCGGCTCCGCTCGACTTGCTGTCGCATCGTGGTCCCGACGGGCGAGGGGAGTGGCGTTCCGCCGACGGTTCGACGCTGCTGGCGCATACCCGATTGGCCATCATCGATCTTTCTGCGGCGGGAGCCCAGCCGATGGAGGATGCCGAGACCGGGAACGTGATCGTGTTTAACGGTGAAATTTACAACCATCAGCACTTGAGGGAAGAGTTGGCCGGGGCAGGTATTGCTTGGCGGGGAAACTCCGACACCGAGACCATACTGAAGGCTTACGCTGTGCTGGGGCGGGAGGTGGTATCACGGCTCAAGGGGATGTTTGCGTTCATTTTGTATGACGCGAAGACGCGCGGGATTGTGGCGGTGCGGGACCGGCTGGGGATCAAGCCGCTCTACCTCGTCCGCTACGCCGGCGGCCTCGCCCTCTCCTCGGAGGTGCGTCCGTTGCAGCGCTTTTTCCCCCAGCAACCCACACCGGCCACGCTGTCGGCTTATTTGAGTCTCGGCGCGTGCCCGGAAGAGGAGATTCTTTTTCCGGCCGTTGAAAGCGTGCCGGCCGGACATTGGCTGATCGCACAAAGCGACGGAACGACCAAGCTGGAGCGCTACTGGCGACCGGGTTACAGGCCCCAAGTCGCGGGAGTGAGCGCGCATCGACGGGTGCGGGAGCTGCTCGACCGGTCGGTGCAGGAACACCTCTTGGCGGATGTCCCGGTGGCGTCGTTCCTCAGCGGCGGAATCGACTCGTCGATCGTGACCGCGCTGGCGGCGCAACACATGACGGGCCCCGTCGCGACCTACTCCGTGGGATTTGCGCAGGCGCGTTTCGACGAGACTTCCACCGCGCTTGAGGTTGCCCGGCGTTATCGCACCCAGCACACCCGCATCGAGCTCTCCGAGCCCGAGGTGATCGAACTGGTGCGCAAAGCGGTCGCGTTGATGGACCTGCCTTCGGTCGATGCGATCAACACATTTGTCGTCAGCCGCGCGGTGGCGGATGCGGGGATAAAGGTCGCGCTCAGCGGACTTGGGGGGGATGAGTTGTTCGGCGGTTATCCAAGCTTCAAAGACGCGCCGCGGTTGAGGCGGATCGCACGGGTGCCGGCGTCGGTGCGCCGATGGCTCGTGACGTTGGGCGGGGCGACGGCGCGCCGCTTGGCCGACTTGCCGGATACGCTTGATATTGCCACGCTCGCGGCGTGGCGGCGGGTTTTTTGGACCGCGGATCGGTTGCGAGCGGCGGGATTGCCGTTGAGGGAGTATGCGGTGGACCAGTTGGCCCCGGAATTCGACGATTTTGCGCGGATCAGCTGGGCGGAGTTGAGCCGCTACATGCGGCACCTGCTGTTGCGCGATTCGGACCAGATGAGCATGGCGGCGAGTCTCGAACTGCGGGTTCCGTTCCTCGACCATGACTTGGTCGAGTATGTGTTGTCGCTCCCGGCGGACGAAAAAACGCGCTATGGCGGAGTGAAAGGACTGCTGGTGGAGAGTTGTCGGGATTTATTGCCGGAAGCGGTCTACGAGCGGCCCAAGATGGGCTTTGCCCTGCCGATGGATGATTGGATACGCGGGCCGCTCGCCGAGTTTTCGGCGGAGGGCTTGCGGCTCGCAGAAGCCGCGGGGCTGCTTCCGCGAGCCGCACTGGATGATTTGCAGCGAGACTTCCGTGTGCGGGCTTTGCATTGGACGCGGCTTTGGTCGGTGGTGGTGCTCGGCCACTACGTGAGCCGGCGCAACCAACCGAAAAAGGACGTTCCTGTTTTTGCGCGTTGAGGATGACGACAGCGCCAAAAAAACCAGGGCTGCGAGCGGAGAATAGGGCTGCTCGGGCACTGGGCTTGGGTCTCGCCGCGAGCTTGTTGCTGGCGGTTTGGTGGCAGTTCCGCCCAACGATTGCAGCGGAGGCGCACCCACGGACATCGTCGCTCGCCGAGCTCCTTCCCGGGGCAGTGCCCGGTTGGGAGACCGCGGATGAAGCGGTGGCAGACACCGAGGAAATGAAGCGAGCCGTGGTCGAGATGCTAAATTACGATGAGGCGATCCTGCGGACCTACCGGCAGAAAGACCTAACGGTATCGGTTTACATCGCTTATTGGCGCCCGGCCAAGTTCCACCCCCGCTTGGTGGCCCAGCATACGCCGGATGTTTGCTGGACGGGAGCCGGCTGGCGGATGAGCGATGCTGCCCAGTTGATCGTGCCGCTGGGTCTCAGCGGGAAAACGGTTCCGGGTGAGTCCCGTGTGTTCGAACAAGGCGGCCAGCGGTTAAAGGTGGTTTATTGGCACTTGGTAGGTGGGCGCGTCTATCACGCCGAGAATGCCCAGGGCGTGACGTTTCTTCGATATCTGTTCGACGATTTGCGGCGGGGTCAAAGGGAGCAGTATTTTATCCGCGTCTCACATAATCTGACGGCCGAACAAGCTTCCTCCGAGCCATTGTTCTCGAAAATTTGGCAGGCATTGAGTCCTTTAGGCCTGAAAGATGCATAGAATCTCAAGTATCTCGGGTCTGCCCGATGAAAAGTTGGAGGGCTGGCCCGGGGGTGCGGGTGGAGGCCGCTCATTTTTTTTCCGCCTGCGTCTCCGGGTAGTTGACCAGTTGGGATCGTGTTTGGCGGGCGCTGGAGGTCGGCAAGTTACTTGTCCGTCGGTGCTGACATCGGCCGATCTACACGGAGGGATTTGATGTCGAAGGTGCTCCATGTGATCGCCGGAGTGAGTGTGGCCAGCGGAGGTCCGACGTCGGCTTTACGGGCGATTTTGCAAATGTTGCAGGGCACCGAGGTTCGGAGTTCGGTGGTCGTGGGCGTCACCGATCCGGCCGACGGCAAAGTGCTCGCCGAAATCGGCGGCGCGGCGGCGGAATTGACGGCATTTCCTCGGGAGTTTTTCAGCCGGTTCTCCTGCTCGCTTGCCTATACGCGTCGCTTGCGCCGAATCGTCCGAAATCATGATCTCGTGCATATCCACAGCATGTGGAATTGGCCGACTTTTTGGGCCGCCCGAGTGGCGAAACAAGAGGGCGTGCCGGTGGTTTTCCGCCCGGCGGGAGCGCTGGACCAATTCGATGTGCGCAAACATCGGCGAATGAAAACACTGCTCGGGCCTGTTTTCCTGCGGCGGCTGTTCGAAGCACCGAATGTCTTTCATTGCACGGCGCGGCGCGAGGCCGAGCAACTGGTGACGTATGGCGGGCAGGCCAGACGTGAACTACTGCCGCTGCCTGTGCTCGGGCTCAGGCCGGAGGCAGACGCCGGTGCCGAACTGCGTCGGAGGTTGGGAATCCCGGCGGAGGCGCCGGTGGTAGGGTTCCTCTCGAGGTTGAACTACAAGAAAGGACTCGAGTTGTTGTTGCCCGCATTGGCCCGAGCGCGGGTTCGATTTTCAGGGCTGCATTTTTTGTTGGCCGGTGCCGGGGAGGCGGAGATTGAAACCATGGTCAGCGATTTGATCGCGACCCATGGACTCGCGGATTGCACGCACCGGCTTGGTTTTGTCGAGGGCGCCGAAAAGGCGGCGGTTTTGGCGGCCTCGGATGTGTTCGCACTGCCTTCGCAGAACGAGAATTTCGGGATGAGCGTGATTGAGGCGTTGTCAGCCGGCCGGCCGGTCCTGGTCTCGCCCGAAGTGTATATCACCGGCGAAATCGGGCCCAGTCCCGCGCTGGTCGTGTCCGCGCGGTCGGTCGAAGCAATCACGCGCGATCTTGAGGTTCTTTTGGCGAGGGTCCGATCCGGCCGCGGCGAACTGGAGGTCGAGGCCCGGGCGCTCTGGGCCACCAACTTTGCGCCGGAGATTTTGCGCCCTCGCTACCTCGACTTTTATCGGCGTGTGATCCGCCAAGCCCAAATCCAATGAACGAAGCCACCAAGCGGATGCTCCGCGCCTTTCTGCCCAGCACGCACAAAACGCACCGGATACTAGCCGGACAATTGGCCGGGGCCAAGATCGTCACCTCGTGGCGTGACTATCCCGCCGCAATCATGGGCTATGGAGAGAAAGAACTGATCTCTTGGCTGTTGCGCAACGTCAGGCCGGGCGAAACCTGGCTCGATGTAGGGGCGCATTATGGCTACACCAGCTTGGCGATGTGTCGGGCGACCGGGGAAAAGGGAAGGGTTTTTGCCTTTGAGCCAAGTTTGTCCAGTGCCGGCTGCATCGCGCGAACTCGGCTGGCGAACCGGTATTGGTGGTGGACGGTTTGCCCGTTTGGGCTTGATGACTCGCCGGCGCTGGCAGTGCACGAATTGCCTTGGGTGCGCGGGATGATTGATTCCCAAGTTCCGCTGGAATCGGCGGACGGAACCGAGCGCTTCATGAGTGTCGCGTTTGATGCCGTTTGGGGGGGGCTTAGCCGTGAGGAAACCCGGGTCCACGGAATCAAGATGGACGTGCAGGGCATGGAGATTTCCGCCCTCATGGGTATGCAGCAAATGCTTGCCAGTCACCGGCCGACTCTCGTCTTGGAGATTCATCCTGGCGTGGACCGCAGTCAGGTGGTGGCAATATTGGCCAAAGTGGGCTATTCATCCAACCCGGAGCCGATCGAGAAAGAATCGACCGACTTTTTTGATCCCAACTCGAACTACAGTTTCGTTTTCAGGCCTTCTCTGTGATCTCTGCGCTCATACTCACCAGTAACGAGGCCCAGGATCTTCCGGGTTGTCTCGATTCCCTAGCGTGGTGCGACGATGTGCACGTGTTTGATTCCGGCAGCACGGACCAGACCGTTGAAATAGCGAAAGCGCGGGGCGCGCGGGTTTCGGTGAGGGCTTTCGACGGCTACGCCTCGCAGCGAAACTCCGCGCTCCATGGTCTGCCTTTTAGGCACGAATGGGTGCTTTCATTGGACGCAGACGAACGACTGCCTCCCGCCGCCTGCCAAGAGATTCAGTCGTTCGTCCGTGCTGCGCCTCCGGGTGCGGTGGCAGCGAGGTTACGGCGGAGGGACTTCCTTTATGGACGCTGGCTCAAACATGCGCAAATTTCGCCGTTTTACGTGAGGCTGGTGCGTCCGAAGCGCGTTCACTACGAGCGGGAGGTAAACGAAGTTCTGGTCGCAGACGGTCAAATCATCGATCTGGTCGAGCCATTCGACCACTTTCCATTTTCGAAAGGGCTGTCGCATTGGGTGGCCAAGCACAATGTGTATTCCACCATGGAAGCGAAGCGTTCATGGGAAGAACGCGCCGGGGGAATTGCGTTCAGTTGGCGTGAGGCGGTGCTCAATCGGGATTTCAACGTGAGACGCTTTCATCAGAAGGGCCTTTATTACCGCATGCCCGGTCGCCCTTTGTTGAAATGGTGCTATATGATGATTGCGCGGAGGGCTTTCCTGGATGGCAGGGCAGGCGTTACGTATGCTGCGTTGCAGACCATTTATGAGTTTCTTATTGTGCAGAAGGAATTCGAACTCAGCGAACAGGCTCGCTCAATTTCGAGACGTGATTTGTGACGCGATGAGGTCGACGATCGGTAGGAGCCTCCTGATTCTCCTTGGGCTGTTGCCCTCTTTCGTGGTGATGCACGCGCGCGAAGCGGGTTGGGGGGTCGACGCATGCCTATCGACGCACGTGGGTCGGGCCGAAGGCAGCCAATTTCTTTCCTTACTGGAGCAGAGCGGCGTGGGTTGGGTGCGGGAACGAGAGGTGGGTTCGGTATCGGGAACCAGCGCGATTCCGGGGCCTTGGCTGGTTGATCACCGACCCTTTTATCGGGAGATCAAGCGTCGTGGTTTCCGAATCGCAGCCTTCGCGACCCTGCCTTTTCAAGGTGTGCGACCTCAACCCGGAAATCATTTATTGGAAGATCTCCATGAGGTTTACGCTCAAGGGCGGTTTTTGGGCCGAGAGCTTCATGGATTGGTTGATGCGTGGGAAATGGTGTGCGAACCTGATGTGGGCTATTGCACCGATTTGCCGGACCGCCTTGCTGCTTATCAGAAGGCGCTCTACCTCGGAATAAAGCAGGGCTCGAGAGAAGCCGTTTCGACTCAAATTGCCGGGGGAGATTGGGGTTCCGTTGAACTTCAGGAATCCCAAGTAGGCGTAAAAGCTGCACAAGCCTCGGGACCACGGAACGCCGCGAAAATTCCTGCATCGGAACGCCTAAGTCCGTTTGTAGCCATGGGCGCGTTGGCTTTACCTCCCGGGCCTTGGTTGGAGCGGGCGATTCGCAACGATTTGTTGAGCTACACCGATGCCTATAATTTTCATTTTTACGGGCACGTCGCCGACCTGACCGGAGTGATTGCAGCGCATGAGCGAGTCACGCGGGAGTTTGAATCAACGAGGAACAACGAAGGCCAAGAATCTGCCTCGCGTGAGTTTCCTTCCAATCCGCCCGGGTCTCCGGTGGACGCTCGCGGCGGTGGGTTACCTCTCTGGATTACCGAATGCGGCGTGAACGCCACCCGCCCATCGGACTTCCTAAATCCGGAGCGTCGAACGTTGCAGGCCGAGTTCGCCGTGAGCACGGCACGCCAGGCGCTCGCATCGCATTCAGTCTCCCTGTTTATGCCGTTTATCTTGGTGAACAAAGGCGATCCCCACGCGATGGCTCTATCGGCAACCGAACCACTTCCAGCCTGGAATGCTTTTGCAGACTACACGCGGGTTCATCCCTGGCCGAAGCGGCCTTTGGTGCGGCCACCGGAGTCGCCCAATCCTGTGGTGGTGCAATGGTTGCCCGACAACTCTACGACGGTCCCGCACAAAGTCTCGGGCACCTACCGATTCTTGGGTGACCAACCGATCCGAGGTGTGCTCCGGATCTATAATTTCTCCGCAGAATCCAAGACGGGATATTTGAATCCTAAGCCGGCGGTCGAGGTGCGGGAGCAGGGGCTGACTTCTCAGCCGATCGTCATTCCGGCGCAAGGGGAGGTAAGCATCCCGGTAGAATTCCATCGAACTCAAACGAACGGCTACTTTCGTGCCGATTGGGCTGCGGACTTTGTTGAAGTCAGTGGTCGTAGATCCAAGGTCGCCTTTGGCTTGGAGACGATACCTGAAGCCCGCGACTTTACCGTCGCTCCTTTGCCGTTCGCGCCCGATTCAACAGGCTCCATCAAGCACCCTATTCAGCCCCGTTATGAATCGGGTGAGCGTGCTATAGGATGGATGACTATAAACGGGTTGCGTTTGGAAACGATGACCGGCGAAAGTAACGCATCGGGTTTGCGGGTGTGGACTACGGGAGAGACAAATGACCCACTTCGTCCAACCATGGCGGTCGCAGCGCTCAAGGGCCTGCCCGGCGAAGGATTTCTTCGCGTGACCCTTGATCGCCCGATGTCGAAAAACGCGAAGCTCCGGGTCGATCTTGTGGACAGCGCGGGGCAACGCTTTACGGTGTGGGAAAACTTTGGCGTGAGCTACTTTCGTCCGTCAAATGAGGTTTGGCTCAACCTTAAGGATTTCGGGATCTATTTTTGGGGGCGTTGCGCTGAAAATCCGGTGTTTCGCCCCGAGCTCGTGGAAGAAATCCAGTTGCGGGTATACCTCGCCGAACCCGAGGTTCCAATGACTCTGGCGCTCTCGGTCATGAGCCCAAAACGAAACTGAGCGGGGGCGCGTAGAGCAAAGGCGACCACAGGGATTGCCCTGTTCTCATAGAGAATCGTTCGGTTGCGTTTTCCGCCGGAATCGACTGCTCGAACGGGGTCTTTATATCGGCGCTCTTGCCTCTTCCAGCTCGGTCCAGCGAATCAATATGGGCCAAAGCGTGCACCATGTGATGAGGATGGCCGGATTGTAGAAATTGAAATCTACCCAGCAATGAGCGAGCGTCTGGAGGAGGCCAAGGGTGATGAGAAGCGACGCCGGGTTTTTCCAAAACCGAACCCTAATCATGGCGACGCCCGCCGCAAACAGGGCAACAATCAGGAGGCCCGTGCCGATTAAACCGAGTTCAGCCCAAAGTTCGAGGTAGTCGTTGTGGGCGTGTTCCCAAAACAACATGCGATTATCCACGATAAAGATTGAAGGATACTTTTGTTGATACTTGGGGAAGTGGAACCGAAAAGATCCGGCACCCGAGCCCAAAAACGGGCGATCTTTGATCATGTCCGTCGTCGCAGAAGCGGCGAGCGCACGACTTCGGCCGGTTTGTTCCAGGCCGTCGGTAAACACAACTTGAATGCGCGAAGAGACGTTGACGTTGTTGAGGGCGTAGCCGACCAAGCCGACGGAGGCTCCGATCCCGAAAACCAAGATGCCGGTTGTGAATGAGTTTCGATGTTCGACTTTCGAAAAAATGATTTCCCGGAGGAAGAAAACGAGGAAGGAAACAATCAGGAAGACCAGCATCAAAAAGGTGGCGGTGCGCGAATAGGAGAACATCACAATCAACGTGACGACGGCGGCGAAGAACATGAACAGGCCGCCCGGCGTCGATTTATCCAGCCGACGTTGGCCGCGCGAGTAGTGCCAATAGGCGAGGCCGGCGCAAAGCGACAGCATGAGATTGAAGTAAGCGCCGGCGTGGTTTTTGTAGATAAAGCTCGCGACGAAATAGTGGGCCGGCGGCTGCCAAAAGCCAAAGATCTTCTCAAGCCCAAGACCGCGTTGCGCGAAGCCCAGCAGAGCGAGAACCACGGCGTTGACCGCGAGCACCGTCAAGAGAGTCAGGAGCGATTTGCGCCGGGTAATTCCTACCCAGACGGCACAAACCATTAGCCAGACTGAGCCGTAAATCACCAGTGATCGCCAAGCGTTGGCCTTCGCGAACGGAGTGTCCATGCCGGTAGGCAGCCAGGTAATGTGAGAGATCGGACTCATGAACCATCCGCGTTGATCGGGAGTCAGGGTGTAACGGAACGAGGGATTTAGCGCTTGGCTAAGGATGTAACCAAGAAACAGGAGACCGAGCCAGAAGATCGGAAAGCGAATCAACTTCGGCCAAGTCAATAGGCGGAATGGAGCAGAATTGCCGCTGCTTTCCCCGTCGTAAGTTCGGGGCAAAAGAGCGACCGAAAAACATAGAATGCTAAAACCGAGGCTTACGAACTGGCTCCAGACGTGCATGGTGCCGAGTGCCCACGGCAAAAACACCAGATGAAGTGAGGTTACCGTTACCAGCAGTTGCTCAACCGGGTGAATACGGATCCGGCGGGTCGGTGCCCGAAAAGCGTCGAGTGAACGGTGCGGGGAAATCGGGGAATCGGAAGGCGGGTTCGGCACCTGAGTAAGCAAATTTGAATTCGATGGGACGGAAAGAGGAAACTCTCTCGGAATCGTCGGTTGGCTCCGAAACGCCCGGAATCCGGAGGACCGTAGTCGAGGGCGGGTTTCTGCCGCGTTCGGTCCCAACGGCCTGAAAGTTGGTCGCTATACGTCTTGCCGTCGGCGGAATCGCGAACGTAGTTCTCGGGGCGAGCCATGCGGATCATTGTTTGGGGAATAAATTATACGCCCGAGGTCACCGGGATCGCGCCTTTTAACCGCGGGCTCTGCGAGTTTTTGCGAGCGACCGGGCATGATGTGCGCATGGTTAGCGCGTTTGCCTATTATCCTGCTTGGCGTAAGGCGGCGGCTGATTCCGGGCGGCTCTTTCGGACGGATGTTTTGGCGGGAGTGCCGGTGCATCGTTGCTGGCACTTTGTGCCGTCAAAAGTTACGGCTTTGAAACGCATTGTCCATGAATTGAGTTTTGCGCTGACGTCGACGCTGAGAATTTTGGGCCTTAAGAGAGCCGAAGTTTATGTGGTAGTAAGCCCGCCCCTGTTGTTGGGACCCTGCGCATGGTTGGTCAGCCGTTTGAAGCGCAGCCGATACGTGTTTCATGTGCAGGACTTGCAGCCGGACGCGGCTCTCGGCTTGGGCATGCTGGAGCCCGGCCTTTTTTCGCGGATACTCTATGGGCTCGAAGCATGGGCATACCGCGGAGCGTTTGCAATTTCTGGGATCTCTGCCGGCATGCTGTCGGCGTTCGAAAAAAAGGGGGTGCCCACGGGCAAGCGCTGGTATTTTCCGAACTGGACCGATGGCGCGCCGTTGAACGTGCCCGAGGGTTCGGCCGAGCGATTTCGCGCCTGTCATGGAATTCCGCGAGAGGCATTGTTGGTGATCTATTCGGGAAATATCGGCAACAAGCAGGGCCTGGAAATTGTGGTAGAAGCCGCCAAATTTCTTCGGGCTTGGGCCGGTGAGCTGGATTTGGCACCGGTGAGGATTCTGATCATCGGCGATGGAGCCGCGAGATCGTCGTTAGCGGCCGAACTCGAACGAGACGGAGTCTCGTGTGTGCGGCTCTTGCCGCTGTTGGAGTCCGTTGAATATCAGGCCGCACTTTCGGCGATGGATGTTGGGTTGATCACGCAGGCTGCCGGCACGGGGCAATATTTTTTCCCCAGCAAGTTGCTTTCGATTCTGTCGGCGGGGCGACCGGTAGTCACCGTCGCGGACGAAACCAGCGAATTGGCGAAGGCGGTGGCGGACGGCGGTTTTGGACTCAATGTTTTGCCCGGGCACGCTGCGGAGCTGGCAGAGGCTCTCCGACTGCTAGCGGCAGATCGTGGCCGGCTGATCAAGCTGGCTGCTGAAACCGTCTGGGTTCGCCAATTTTTACGTGAACGCGTCTTGGCCGAATACGCCGGTCGGTTGCGGGAAATCACCTTGCCCGAAATCTCGCGGGCTCCCTATTGAACTGTAAAAATCCGATATGTCTTACTTGCCGGTTCTAAAGCAATGACAACCCGCCGACTTCGAGGCCTTGTCAGTCTTCACGCTGCCGCAAGCACGTTGATTGCAGGTTCTTTTTTCCTGTTATGTGTCTTCGTTACGAAGCTGTATCCTTGGGTGGAGTTGTCGGCGAACGCCGATCTTGGGCATTACTTTGTCGCCGTTTTGGCCGGCATGATTTTCGGCACCCGATTTATCGCGATAATGGGATCGCGCTTTCACCGTTTTAGTGTGGTAGATGCCGCCGCGCTGGCATTTAGGCAGATCACGATCGTGACGTTGGTGGTGTTTACACTGATCGTGGCAACGAAGGACCAAAACGTTAGCCGTCTCTTTCTTGCGTCGTATCTCGCCCTCACTTGGGGGCTGCTCTTTGCCGTCAATCACTTCCTGCCGAGGTTATTGTCCAAAATTGCTTTCAGCGGCCATCATCTTCTACCGACCCTCTTTATCGGACGCTCACGGGCGCGGGTGCGATTGGAGAGCTGGCTCGCACAAAACGAATATCTGGGTATCCGACCCCTAGGTTATTTGTCCGACGAACCTGAATCCTCGCCACGAGCGGAGGGACGTGATGGGGCCGGCCGGTTGGGTCCGATCAGTGCTTTGGCCTCGATCATTGAGGAGAGGAATGTAGGGCAGGTTATCCTTTTGGACCTGCGGTTGGGGCCTGGCGCGACCGAGTCCATTCTTGAAATTTGTCAATCGGCGGGCTGCCGCTTCCTGATCCACAATCAAATAGAAGATGAAGTTTCTGTTCCGCTTTTGCCGGTTGTCGAAGATGGCCACTATTTCTTCACAACCCATGAGGAGCCTCTGGAAGATCCGATGAATCGGGCCGTAAAGCGGTTATTCGACATCGGGGTGTCATTACCGGTGGTCCTATTCGTGCTTCCTGTATTGAGTTTGCTGGTCTTGTTGATGCAACGCTGGCAAGCACCCGGGCCGTTGATGTTTTCGAGGATCAGAGGGGGGCACCGAGGATCGGCGTTCACGATGCTGAAGTATCGGTCGATGAAGTTCGAGGCACCCGATGCAAACCGCGAAGCTAAACAAGCCACGCCTGGAGATTCGCGGATCTATCCTTTTGGACGATTTCTTCGGAAGACCAGTCTCGATGAATTCCCGCAGTTCTATAATGTCCTGCGAGGTGACATGAGCATCGTTGGGCCAAGGCCGCATTTGCCGCAACACGACGAAGAGTTCGGGCGGATCGCAAAAGCCTACCGCTCGCGTCAGCTCGTCAAGCCCGGCATCACCGGGTTGGCCCAGACCAAGGGTTACCGAGGAGAGATTACCGATCCCGCAGTGCTCCACCAGCGGGTGGCTCTTGATGTTTACTACATCACGCATTGGTCTATCTGGCTCGATGTGGTGATCACAGTTAACACACTGCGGCACGTTTTTATTCCGCCAAAGAACGCGGTTTAGCCATGGTTGATGTGCTTGAGTTGGGAATCTAGATTATCGGAAGAGGGAGACGAGGGTGCTGGTAGGTTCGAAGAAGGTTGAATGCCGGGCGAGTTCGTCGCTCCAACTGGGCCTTGGCTTGCTCCTGCGCCTCCCTTGACCTGGCGGCTTTTACCGGTCGTAACTCTTCTTTTCTCCCCTTGGCCCCCTTGTTGCTAGCGCTCTTTTCCTGATGCGGGATTACTTCATCCGTCGGTTTCTGCTGATTCCGCCCACGTTGCTGGGAATCACTCTCATTGTTTTTTTGATCACGCGGATCGTGCCCGGCGGGCCGTTGGAGCGGGCGATGATGGAGATGCAGGAGGTCGACGCCGCGGGGCGCGGGGCCTCGGCGGGGCAGGGGATGGCGCTCTCCCAAGCTCAACTCGACCAGCTGAAAGCCTACTACGGTTTCGATAAACCCGTCCTCGTGAGCTACGGCTTGTGGCTCGGCAAGGTCGTAACGGGCGATCTCGGCACCTCCTACCGCTACAACGAACCGGTCTGGAACGTCATCAAACAGCGCTTCCCGGTTTCGTTGTTCTACGGGTTGCTCACGCTTGTCATCACTTACTCCGTCTGCATCCCGCTCGGCATTCTCAAGGCCATCCGCCACCGCTCTCTGATGGACAACGCCACTTCGGTGCTCGTGTTCATGGGCTACGCGGTGCCCGGCTATGTGCTCGGCGCGCTGCTTCTGCTGTTTTTCTCGGCCCGGCTGGCGTGGTTTCCGATGGGCGGTTTCACGAGTTACAACTTCGACGACCTCACGCTCGGCGGGAAGATCGGCGATCTCTTTCACCATGCGGTCCTGCCGCTGGCGTGCTACTTGGTCGGGAGTTTTGCGGTGACGACGCTCCTCATGAAAAACCATCTGATGGACAATCTCTCCGCCGATTACGTGCGCACCGCGTTGGCGAAGGGCGTGTCGTTTCACCAGGCGGTGCTAAAGCACGCGCTCCGTAATTCGCTCATCCCCATCGCCACCACCTTCGGGCAAAACATCACACTCGTCGTTTCCGGCTCGTTTCTGATCGAGACGGTTTTTGACATCAATGGCTTCGGTCTGCTCGGGCTCACCTCGATTTTTGACCGCGATTATCCGGTGGTGATGGGCGTGATCTTCCTCGCAAGTCTGCTGCTGCTGCTCGGCAACATCTTGTCCGACGTGCTGGTGGCCTTGATCGATCCGCGCATCCGCTTCAAGTAAAACGCCGATGGCCCTGAATCCGCTCACCGTCAAAAAGCTCCGGCGTTTCCGCTCGATCCGGCGCGGTTACGTTTCGTTTTTGGTGCTCGCCGGGCTCATCGTGCTGTCCCTTTTCGGTGAACTTTTGGTCAACAGCCGCGCGCTCGCGGTGAGTTACGAGGGCCGGCTCCATTTTCCAACCTACGGCGCCAATCTGCCCGGCACGGCGTTCGGTCTCGGTTACTCCTACGAGACCAACTACCGCGAGTTGAAGAAAAAGTTCGGGGCCGAGGGCTCCAAAAACTGGGTGCTCATGCCCCCGTTTCAGTTCAACGCCTTCGAAAACACGCCCTATCAAAACGTGTTCAAGCCCGCGCCGCCGTCCTTCATGGGCGGGCCCGAGGGACACCTGCTCGGGACCGACACCACGGGCCGGGACATTTTTGCCCGGCTGTTTTTCGGATTTCGCGTGGCCATCTTTTTCGCGCTGGCGTTCATGGCGCTCACTTATCTCGTCGGAATTTCGGTCGGGTGCATGATGGGCTATTTCGGCGGCGTGTTCGACCTGATCGTGCAACGCCTGATCGAAGTGTGGTCCAACATCCCGTTTCTCTACATGGTCATCATTATTTTTTCGGTGATTCCGTCCACGCTAAGCATCCCGGCGCGGGTGGGGATTCTGCTCGTGGTGATGGTGCTCTTCTCGTGGACCTCGATGACTTATTACATGCGGACCGCGACTTACCGGGAGAAGGCGCGGGACTACACCTCGGCGGCGATCGTGATCGGAGCGGGCACGGGCCGGATCATCTTCAACCACATTTTGCCGAACACGATTTCGACCGTCGTCACGTTTATGCCGTTTACGATCGTCTCGGCCATCACGGCGGTCACGGCGCTTGATTTTCTCGGCTTCGGCCTGCCGGCACCGACGCCGAGCATGGGCGAACTGCTCAAGCAGGGCACGCAGACCCTGACCACCGCGCCCTGGATCGTGTCGTCGGCCTTCGTGGCCCTCGTTTTTATCCTCACGCTCGTGACGTTCATCGGCGAGGCGGTGCGCGAGGCCTTTGATCCCAAAAAATTCACCACTTACGAATAATACTCCCATGAACCAAGTTCTCCCCCCTCTCCGTTTGTCCGGCCGTTGGCTGCTGGCGCTGGCCGGCGTGTTTTTCCTCGTTGGTTGCGGCAAGAAAAAGGAAGCCGTCGTCGAGCGCGACAACACCGCCGAGGTGAAGGCCTATTACGCGGCCAATCCCAATTTTTTCCGGTTCGCGACCCCGGCCGATCTGCCCAAGGACCTTGAGTGGGAAAACGGCGCCGACCTGCCGGAGATCGGCTCCCCGGCAGCCAAGAAGGGCGGGACGGTTTACACGTTTCTCCCGGATTTTCCGCGCACGCTGCGGCACCTCGGGCCCGATTCCAACGGTGGCTTCCGCCCTTGGATTCTCGACGACGTGACCGTGCAGTGGGCGTGGCGCCATCCGAATCAGACCGAAGTGGGACCGAAGGGATTTCGTTTTTTCGGCGGGCTGGCTTCGGAGTGGGCGATCGACAAGGCGCGCAAGACCGTCTGGGTGCGGATCGAGCGCAACGCCCGCTGGAGCGACGGCGTGCCGATCACGTCGGACGATATGTTGTTCGCGTTCTTTCTCTGGCGTTCGAAATACGTCCAGGCCCCGTGGTATAACAATTTCTACACGACGAATTTTGCCGGGATCACGCGCTACGACAGCCACACCTTCTCGATCACGCTGCCCGAAGATCGGCCCGATATGTCGTCGCGCGTGCTCGAACTTTATCCGCAACCCGCGCACTTCTACAAAGAACTCGGTGACGACTATCTGGAGCGCTACCAGTGGCGCGTGGTGCCCACGCCCGGCGCTTACACGATCTTGCCGGAGGATATAGACAAGGGCCGCTCGATCACGCTCACGCGCGTCAAGGACTGGTGGGCGAAGGATAAGAAAAATTGGCGCTACCGGTTTAACCCCGACAAAATCCGCTTCTCGATCATCCGCGATACGCCGAAGAGTTTTGAGGCCTTCAAGAAAGGGGAGATCGATTTCTTCGGCCTCAGTCTCGCCGAGTATTGGTATGACAAGCTGCCTGACTCGGACCCGCTGGTGCAGTCCGGCCTCGTGCAGAAAAACAAGTTTTACAACGATTTCCCCCGCCCGACCTTTGGCCTGTGGATGAACACCAGCCGGCCGTTGCTCGACAACCGCGAGGTGAGGGTCGGCATCCAATACGCGACGAATTGGCAACTCGTGATCGACAAGTTCGCCCGCGGCGACTGGCAGCGGATGCAGACGGGCTCCGATGGCTACGGCGAATTTTCCCATCCCACGCTGCGCTCCCGGCCGTTTTCGATCGAGAAGGCGCTGGAGAGTTTCTCGAAAGCGGGCTTTTCGACGCGCGGGCCCGACGGCGTGCTCGTCAACGCCAAGGGCGAGCGGCTTTCGTTCCAGCTGACCACGGGGTATGAAATGCTCAAGGATGTTCTGACGATTTTGAGAGAAGAGGCCTTGAAAGCCGGGGTTGAGTTCCGGATCGAGGTGTTGGACCAGACCACGGCGTTTAAGAAGCTCCAGGAAAAGCAGCACGATATCTCCTACACAGCCTTCAGCGTTTCTCCAGAGATGTATCCGCGCTATTGGGAGGATTCTCATTCGGCCAACGCCTACGACACTGCATTCCTGCCCGATGGAACGGTGAATCCCGAGCGGAAGCTGAAGACCCAGACCAACAATGTGACGTCCACCGCGATTCACGTCCTCGACCAAAAAATCATCGCCTACGACCGATCAAGCAGCGCGGAAGAGATGAAGAAACTCGCATTCGAAATGGAGGAGATGCTCTTTGAACACGCGGCGTTCTCGCCGGGTCAAGTGGTCCCGTTTATGCGAATCGGGAGCTGGCGCTGGATCGGCTATCCCGAAGATTTCCACGTCAAACTCGGCCGGAACTTCACCGAGTGGATGCTCTTCTGGGTCGATGAGGACAAAAAGAAGGAAACCCTCGATGCCCGTCGCACGGGCGCGACCTTCCCGCCGGTGATCCGCACCTACGAGCAATACAAGCGCAAGGATTGAACCGAACCCGACCTTGCCCGTGGCCGACCCTACTCAACCTCTGCTCGAAGTCCGGGATCTCGTCACCGCGTTTGACACCGACGCCGGCCAAGTCCGCGCCGTCGATGGCGTGAGCTTCGTGGTGCACAAGGGCAAGACCCTCGGTATCGTCGGTGAGTCGGGCTGCGGGAAGAGTGTGACGGCGCTTTCCATCAATCGCCTGCTGCCGAAACCGATGGGAAAAATTCTCGGCGGTCAGGTGCTGTTCGAAGGTCAGGACCTGACAAAGCTTCCGCCCGAGCAGATGCTGAAAGTGCGGGGCGCCCGGATCGGGATGATATTCCAAGAGCCGATGACTGCGCTCAATCCGCTCCACCGCATCGGCCGGCAGCTCTCCGAGATTTTCCTGCTGCACAAAACCAAAGACCCGCGTGAGGCGCTCGCGATGAGCGTCGAAATGCTTCGGCTGGTCGGCATCCCGTCGCCGGATATCCGGGTGTCGGAGTATCCGCATCAGCTCTCCGGCGGGATGCGCCAACGCGTGGTCATCGCGATCGCGCTCGCCTGCAAGCCGGCGCTGGTCATCGCGGATGAGCCGACCACCGCGCTCGATGTCACGATTCAGGCGCAGATCTTGGAGCTCATGAAGACCCTCCAGCGCGAGATGGGCATGTCGATTGTCCTCATCACGCACGATCTTGGGGTGATCGCCGAAGTGTGCGACGAAGTCGTCGTGATGTATGCGGGCCGCATCGCGGAGCGTGGGCCCGTGCTCGAAATTTTCGAGAACCCGAAGCATCCTTACACGCGCGGTCTGTTGCAGTCGATTCCGCGCCTCGACAGTCCGCGGAAGGTGAAGTTGAACACGATCGAAGGCATGGTGCCCGGTCTGCTCGATCTGCCGACGGGGTGCCGGTTTCAGAATCGCTGTCCGCACAAGATCGCCCGCTGTGCCGAGGTCCAGCCGCCCGTCGAAAGCGTGGTTGAGTTCCACGACGTGGCGTGCCATCGCTGGCGGGAATTGTCACCGTTGGAGGTCCGGTCATGAGTGAAAAGTCTGCCGATCAACCGGGCCTGCCGCTGCTCGAGATTCGGAATCTCAAGATGTATTTCCCGGTCAAGGGCGGGGTTTTCATGACCGCCAAAGCGCAGTGCAAGGCGGTCGACGGGGTGTCGCTCGTGATTCGGGCCGGCGAGACCCTCGGCCTCGTCGGTGAGTCGGGCTGCGGCAAGTCCACCCTCGGGAAATGCATCGTGCGCCTCAACCAGCCGACCTCGGGCGAGATTCTCTTCGACGGCGCGGACCTCGCCAAAATGAGCCGCTCGGAGATGAAACCGCACCGGCGAAACATTCAGATGATCTTCCAGGATCCGGCGGATTCGCTCAATTCGCGGCATACGGTGGGAAACATTTTGGAGGAACCGTTTATCGTCCACGGCATCGGCAATGAAGCGGAACGTCGCGCGCGCGTGAGTGAATTGCTGCGCACGGTGGGGCTACCGGCGGGAGCGGCGGAGCGGTTTCCTTTTGAATTCTCCGGCGGTCAACGCCAGCGCATCGGCATCGCGCGGGCGATCGCGCTGAACCCGAGGCTGGTCGTCTGCGACGAGCCGGTCTCGGCCCTCGATGTGTCGATCCAGAGCCAGGTGTTGAACCTTATGCTCGATCTCCAGCGGGAGCTGAAGCTTTCCTATCTCTTCATCGCGCACGATCTCGCCGTGGTGAAACATATCTCCGACCGCATCGTCGTGATGTATCTCGGCCACGTGGTCGAAACCGCCTCGGCGGAAGAGATTTATCGGAGCCCGCGCCATCCTTACACGCGGGCGCTGATTTCGGCGATTCCGGTGCCGAATCCCCGGAAGCATCGGGATCGAATCATTCTGCAAGGTGACGTGCCGTCGCCGATCAATCCGCCATCGGGGTGTCCGTTTCATACCCGTTGTCCCCACGTGCAGGAACGTTGTCGGTCGGAGAAACCCGCGCTGAGAACGGTGGCCACGACGGCGGGGATCGAGCAACAGGTGGCGTGTCATTTCGATCTGTGAGCGGCGGGGCTGATTCTTTGTTTTGGCTTGTTCAAAATCATAGGGCCTTTGGTCCAAGCCGGACGCGGAACGCGACGCGGGCATCGCGTCGCCGTAGAAGTGAGCCTGAAATGAAAGGCCCTGCGGCGGGGAAGGGTTGACCTGAGCGCTTGCGTGCGGGCGAACGATGTCCTCTCTTGGCGGAGTTCTTTTTAGCGGGGCCTATAGCTCAATGGTTAGAGCAGAGGACTTAATTATCGGGTCGGCGGCGGGGAAACCCGCCGTTAGTCAGGTGTAACTTCGGTGAACGGCCTGCTCGCTTCGGCGGGCGACCCAACGCCGAGCCAAGCCCGCGCTTCACGGCGCGGTAAGGTGTAGAGACCATAATCACCCACCTTCGCCCTCAAGGCATGGTGAAGGCATGGTCCAGACTACGAATTCCGCGAAGGCGGGAGCGGCGAAAGCCGAAGTGGTAAGCATAATCCTTTGGTTCAGGGTTCGAATCCCTGTGGGCCCACCATTTTCCCAAGCGGGACGGCGCGGGCGTCCCGCTCGGGTTCCAAAAGAACGGGTGGCGCCCCGGCGCTGCTTTCGATTCACCCGCCGCACTTCATGAACGTTTTTCTTCCGCAGATTTTCATTTCGCCCGGCCATAATTTTTTCGGCCGACAGCGCGCACCTGCTGGCGATCATCCGACGCACGAGGTGGCGACGGTCAACTGCCGCGCGGGTTGGGGCATCGAAGGGGATCGGTTTTACGGTTATCGTCCCGGCTACAAAGGACAGATCACGTTTTTCGCCGCGGAAGTGTTTGAGGCTCTGAAAGCGGAGTTTCGATTGCCCGGGATTTCGGCCGGAGTTTTGCGCCGGAATGTGCTGATCGGCGGGGCGGATCTGGTGGCGCTGATCGGGAGAAAGTTTTCGATTGGCAGCGTGGCGTTTGAAGGCACGGGCGAGGCGCGGCCCTGCCACTGGATGAATCACGCGGTAGCGCCGGGTGCCGAAGACTGGCTCAAGGGTCGGGGCGGTCTCCGCGCGCGAGTCCTGAGCGATGGCGAGCTGCAGACCGGCGCGGCGGAATTGTTATTTTTGGACAAAAGCCCTCAGCCAATCGGCGCCGCCGGCGTCATCGGTGAACGCGCCATCGAGCTGCGCCTCGAAAGCGGCGTCTAGGATGCGTTTGAATTCGGGCCCGGGCGCGTGCCCGAGCGCGACCAAATGACGGCCGAGCACCAACGGCTGCGGTGCGAGTCGGGCGAGCGCGAGACCTCGGGCCTGCGCGGCGAGGGCTTCGATGCGCGCGTCGGTTTCCGGCGACCAAAGTGGTGGGCGGCCGGCGTTGTCGGCGCGCATGACGGCGCATAGATCGTCGATCGTGGCAGGTTGGAGCCGGCGGGCCAATCGGCGCACGGCCGAGTCGGAGAGCTTGGGGTTCTGCCGGTCGTGAACGTGGTGGTTCGCCACCAAAGCCCGCACCGGTGGCGTGAAACGGATCGGGGCACCGATACGTTGGAGAAAACTCTCGGCGACCGGTCCTCCGGCAGCGGCGTGACCGGGACTGAGCCAGCGCATCACGCCGTTTTTCTCGGCGCGCGCGGTGGTCGCGGGTTTGCCGAAATCGTGGGCGAGCACCGCCAGCATCAGCACCGGATTGTTGGCGGACGCCGGCCAGTCGGTGAGCGAGACGAGCCCGTCCAAACACCGTTGCGTATGCGTGAACACATCGCCCTCGGGGTGCCATTCCGGCTCTTGGAGAGTGCCGCGCAGGGCGGCGACTTCGGGAAAATGTGCGAGCCAGCCAGTCTGTTTGAGCACATCGAGTCCGCGTGACGGGCGAATGGATCGGGTGGCCCATTTTTCCCATTCACCCCAAATGCGCTCGACGGGCAACTCGGCGAACGAGGGTGCAATCGACCGCGCGAGTGCCGCCGTTTCGGGGGCCAGATCAAAGTCAAAACGCGCGGCAAACTGGAACGCCCGCAAGACGCGCAACGGGTCCTCGGCGAAGGCGGTGCTGGTGTGGCGGAGAATCCGCGCCCGCAAATCGGCGGTGCCGTGGTGCGGGTCGATCAATGCACCCGTAAACGGATCGTAGGCGATCGCGTTGATGGTAAAATCGCGGCGCGCGGCGGACTCGGCGTCGGTGAGCGAGGGATCGGGTTCGACCGCGAAGCCGCGGTGGCCCCGCCCGGTTTTCGATTCACGGCGAGGAAGACTGAAATCGTAGTCGGCGCCGGTGGCGTGACCACGAACCTTGATGACGCCGAAACTGCGGCCCACGACATCAGTCGCGCCGAAAGGCGCGAGAGCGGTGTGCAACGTTTCGAAATCCACGCCACCGACCTCGACATCGAAGTCATGAGGCGCCTTGCCCAGAAGCCAATCCCGCACGCCGCCGCCGACCAGCCGCGGCCGGCCGATCCGCCGGGCGGCGTCGAGCAGGGCGCGAAGTTCGTCGGGGATGAAAAGAACGCCGGTCATTTTGGCGGCGGGGCCTCCGTTTTGAAACCCGCCGCCACCACGCACGCCCATCCGATCATGAATGAAAGTCCGCCCAAAGGTGCCGCCGATGCGCCCAGCCAACCGGGGGCCGCTTTCAGTGCGAGAAGGTAGAGCGATCCGGAGAACAGGACGATGCCCAGAATCCACCAGCGGGCCGCCCAGCCCAAGCTCGCGGCGGCGGTGCCGCTGCCGAGGCGGAGCCACGCTGCCGCGGCAAAGATCGCGCTCGTGTGAATCAAATGATACTGCACCCCCGTTTCCCAGCGATCGCGGGTGCCGAGTTCGGCGAGCCTTGCTTGTAAGGCGTGGGCGCCAAACGCTCCCAAGGCGACCCCGGTGAGACCCAGAATACCGGCGGCCCAAAGCGCATGTGAAGACTTCATGGCTGCGAAGTTTGCATAAACGGGCCTCAAAACAAGTTTCGGCTTTTCATGCGGCCACGCGGTTTCATGGTCCCGCTTTTCAGATGAAATGAGGCATTGACACCGCCTTCCTCAGACCTAGTTATCAACCTCTTTTCCCATGAAAACGTTCCTCGCCAAGAAGGAGACAGTGCAGCCCAAGTGGCACCTTATCGATGCCGAAGGCGTGCCTCTCGGCCGTCTCGCCGTCAAAGCCGCCAATATCATCCGTGGCCGCCACAAAGCGTCTTACACCCCCAGCGTCGACAACGGCGATTTCGTGGTCGTGATCAATGCCGAGAAGATCGTGCTCACGGGTAAAAAAGAGACGCAAAACGAATACATGTTTTTCTCCGGTTTCGTCGGTGGCGAGAGTTACCGCAGCCTCAAGCTCATGCGTGAGCGTCACCCCGAGTTCATTATCGAGCACGCCGTCAAAGGCATGTTGCCGAGGAACCGGATCGCGGCCAAGATGTTGACCAAGCTCCGCGTGTTCGCCGGGCCGAAGCACTCGCACGAGGTTAACAATCCCGCCAAAATTTCCGTTTGATTCCGCCCATGAGCACTCCCGCGAACGTTTTCACCGCCACCGGCCGCCGCAAGACCTCCACCGCCCGCATCCGTCTCACGGAAGGCACGGGCAAGCTGACCGTTAACGGTCGCAGCTTCGAGACCTATTTCGTGCCCGAGAGCTTTGCCAAACAAGCCGCCCTGCCTCTCACAACGGTTTCCTTGGCGGACAAATACGATGTTTCCGTGAACGCCTCGGGTGGCGGTCTGGCCGGCCAAGCTGGCGCCGTGTCTCTCGGGATCGCCCGGGCCCTGCAAAAATTGAACGCCGAGCTTCGCCCCGCGCTCAAGAAGGCCGGGCATATGAAGCGCGATCCACGCGCCAAGGAACGTAAGAAAGCCGGTCAACCCGGCGCTCGTAAGCGTTTCCAATTCTCGAAACGTTAATCTCTGGCTCCGCCGGTGGCGGAGCAGGCGACCAAGACCGGCGACCCCTTTGGGTTTCGCCGGTTTTTTTGTCATAATATTTCCGGGTTTTCGGGTCGAGGGGAACATGGCAGGACTCCTGCTGTTCTATCCCGTCGCCCGGTCATTCGGGCTGTTAGCACACCAAACCATAAAACAGAAAATGAACAAAACCTCCCTTGCACTCCTCAGTGCTCTCACCGTCGGCGCGCTCTCTGTGACCGCGCAGACTGCTCCGGCCCCGGCTCCCGCGGCCCCCGCCGTCGCGATCACCGTGACGCCTGCGATCGTCTCGCAATACATGTTCCGCGGCCAACGACTCGGCGGTGCATCGTTCCAACCTGCGGTTGAGGCGAGCTACGGCAGCTTCGTCGGCGGCCTTTGGAGCAACTTCCCGGTCAAGGACAAGGTCCCCGGAACCTCCGATCCGGAGTTCGATTTCTACGGTTCCTATACTGCTGCGATTTCCGATACCCTGAGCGTGGTTCCTGGCTTCACGGCCTACTACTATCCCGATGCGGACACGAAAGCGGGTTTCTACAAATTTACCTTCGAGCCAAGCCTCGCGGTGAATTACACAACCTCCGGCATCAAGTTCACGCCGAAGATCTTTTATGATTTCGTCCTCGATGGTCCTACCTTTGAGCTGGGTGCGGGCTATGCTCTTCCCCTTAAGGATCTCGGCACCGAGCTGGGCTTCTCGGCGTCGATCGGCACTTATCTCCTGAATGACTTCGCGAAGGACTCTTCGCCACGCACAAAGGCTTGGGGTGATTACTGGTCCGTCGGTGTGGCGGCTCCGTTTCAGCTCACCAAGGAGTCGAAGCTCACCGTGGGTTTCGCCTACACCAAAGGTGACGGCGCTTACACCAAGGTCGGCAGCTCGCCGAAGTCTGAGAACTCATTGGCCGTCGGCCGCGGTGTGGTCACGGTCAGCTACTCTTTTGCGTTCTAAGCGAACGGGCGCAGTCCGTCGTTTGATTCAGGCCCGCGCAACAAAGCGCGGGCTTTTTTGTGCCCGGATGCATTCGCGAAGAGTTGCCTGCGGCGGCTCCGGTGGCGGAGCCGAGCGCTCCCCCACGGTGCACGCGCCGTGGCCGGGGAAGCTTCCTTTGTCGGCTAAGGACTCATACCGCCGCCTTTTGAGTTTTGGAGGTTATGCTGGCGGCGACGAACGTCCAATTGTCATGTGACGTTGGGATCACGCTCGACTACGCCTGAGGGTCTAAAACTCAAAAGTCGCCGGTATCACTTGAAGCCCCGATTCGGCTGGCTTGAAGGTCAAAATAGCACTTGGGCCGCGACGCCAACGGCGGTGATCGGACCCGTATCGCCCAAGCCGTCGATCGCGCGGTCGGCTTTCTTGAGCGTGCTCTGCATTCCGCGATAGAGGCTGTCGTCGCTGAGCAGTTTGCCGAGGGTGCCTTCGCCTTTCGCGATTTTTTGCGATAGTTCGCGGAGATTGGAGGCGACCACTTTGATGTCATTGCCGGTGGTTTCGTCAAATATGAGAGCGCCGAGGGTGCCTTTGCCGGTCTTCACTTGGTCGACGATGGCTTGGGCATTTGCGACGAAGGTTTTTGCCTCGGCGGCAGCGCCCTTGATCTCGACGACGGTGGCGACAAGCTGGTCGTGGATGGTCGGGTCGTTGATCAGCCGGCCGAGAGTGCCTTCGCCCTTGTTTAGTTTCTCGGTGACGGCCGAAAGATTGGTCATCGTGGAATCGAACTTCGCGGAGTTATCCGTTACGAGCCGGTCAAGCTTCTGGAAAAAGCCGGGGTTCTTGCCGTCGCCGCTGATGCTGCTAGTGATCGAGCTGAGGGCTCCGTCGAGCTTTTGACCAAGGTTGCCGAGGTCGGCCATGATGGCGTTGAGGTCGGGGGTAACCTTGGTGCGGAGCTCGGCGCCGTCGGAGAGGATGGGTGCGCCGGGTGTCCCGAGGTCGAGTCCGATGTAGTTGGTGCCGATCAGGCCGGCCATGACGATGCTGGCGGTGGCGTCCGAGGCGATTTGAACGCTGGGGTCGATGCGGAGGATGGCTTCGGCGCGGCGGCCGGCGAGACGCGTCCTCTCAACGGCACCGATCTTCACTCCGGCCATTCGGACTTCGTCGCCCTGTTTGAGCTCCCTTAGGTTCTCGAAGCCGGCGATGAGGTTATATCCGTTTTTCTTGAAGAGTTTACCGTCGCTGAGCGTCTCCCAAGTGACCCAAGTGAGGGCGAGACCGAGGAGGAAGAAGAGGCCGACGCGGGCGGATTGTTGGGCGGTATTCATAGTAGTATCGTGATTCGGAAGTGAAGATCGAAGGGCGGGTGCGGGATGATGGGCGGCTCAGGCTTCCAGGCTCTTGAAGCGCGGGTTCTTGAGATCGATTTTGGGATGGAAAAAATTGGCGATGCGCGGGTCTTTGGGCGCGTGCAATTCGGCGGGGCGACCGAGGAAGACGAGGTCGCCGTCCATCAGAATGCCGACGCGGTCGGCGATCCCGAGGGCGAGTTCCCGGTCGTGGGAGACGACGAGACTGGTGACATGGTATTCGTCCTTTAGCGTCGCGATGATTTCGCTGATGGTCGCGCTCATGATGGGGTCGAGCTCGCTGGTGGGTTCGTCGTAGAGCATGAGCTGGGGCTCCATGACGAGTGCGCGGGCGATGGCGACACGTTTCTTCATGCCGCCGGAGAGTTCCGAGGGAAACTTATGGGCGGTGTTCTCAAGCGAAAGAATCTGCAGGGCGCGCATGACTTTCTCGCGGATGCCGGCTTCGGTGCCGAGGCGGTGCTCGCGCGGGTAGAGCGCGAGATTGTCGTAGACACTGAGCGAGTTGAAGAGCGCCCCGGCTTGAAAAACCATGGCGATGCGGACGTTTTCCAACGTGCCTTCGGCCGTGGCGTCGCGGCCCTCGATCAACACGCGGCCGTTGCTGGGCGCTTCGAGGCCGACGATGTGCTTGAGTAGGACGCTTTTGCCCGAACCGCTCGGGCCCATGAGCACAAAGATTTCGCCGGGTTCGACCGCGAAAGACACGTCACGCAGGGCCTGAAGTCGGCCGAAGTTTTTCGAGAGATGCTCGATGCTGACGCCAACGGCGGGACTCTCGACGGCGGTGATCGGATTGCGATGGAGCGGGCAGGTCATGGCGGGCGTCAGAGGAGGGCTTTCGTGACGAAGTAATCGAGCACGAGAATGGAGATGAGGGAGGCGACGACGGCCTTGGTGACGGAGGCGCCGATCTCGCGCGGACCGCCTCGCGTGCTCAGACCGATGCTGCAACAAATGAGCACGATCACGAAACCGAAGATCTCGGCCTTGAGAATGCCGGTGCTCACATCTTTGAACTGCATAAACGAACGCAGCGCCGCGAAGTAGGCTTCGGGTTCGATGCTGATGAAATCGACGTATTTGCACACCACTGCGCCGCCGAACCAGCCGATGAGGATCCCGATGATCGTCAGGACGGGCATCATCACGAGGACAGCGGCAAGTCGCGGGAGCACGAGCATCCGGGCCGGCGGGATGTTCATCGTCACGAGGGCGTCGATCTCTTGGTAAACTTTCATCGAGGCGAGCTCCGCGGTGATGGCGGATCCGACGCGGCCGGCGACTAGGATCGCGACGATGACCGGGCCGAGCTCGCGGGCAAAGGACAGGCCGACGAGAGAGCCGATGAACTGTTTGGCCCCAAAGTTCTCCATCGAGTAGCCGGACTGCAGGGCGAGCACGCTGCCCATGAAAAAGCACAGGATCGCGACGATCGGCAGCGTCGTGTAGCCGATAAGGTAGCACTGTTCGATGAAGCGGGCGCGTTGGCGCGGGAGCGTGCCGAGATGTCGGCCCGACTCGAGCAGCAGCAGCACGGCGCGGCCAAAGCCTTCAAGAATGGAAGTGAGTTGGTTCATGTCAGCGGTTTGTGGTCGCGGGAGCGGCAGGCGAAAGCTTGGGCGAAATCCCCGGAAAATCTAACCAGAACAGACGCCACAGGCGCTCGCCGGAGTTGCGGCGGATGCCGATCAAGCCGTTGAGCAAGGCGACACGTTGGGTGGCGGCGTGCGATCGAACGCTGACCAGCGGACCGAGGTGAAATTCGGCGCGGGCTTCGCGGGCGCTGGTTTCCCACGTAACGCCATCCCACAACAGCGAGGTCCGCACCTCGCCGGGAGCGCGTTCGTCGTAGCGGTAAAGGGCAAAGAGCGGAGTCCACGTCTGGCGCACGAGGTCGTTGCCCGGGAAAAACACCTCGAGCGGGCTGGGGACCTGAAATTGGCGGCGACCGGCGCCGTTGTCCCACGCGCTGAGCAGGGGCCAAAGATGAACTTTTTCGGCGGGAGCGGCGTTGGGGTTGGAGAGGCTGCGTTGCTCGACCGAGGCGTAGAGAAAGTAGAGCAACTGGGTGCGCGTGTGGGCCAGGCCGTCGCTTTGCCAGCGGGCTTGCTGCCATAGCGGCCAGCCGATCCAGGTCTTGTCGTAGCCCTTGATGATCGAGCGGGTGTAAAAGGGACCCCAGCGGTTGACGATGCGGTCGTCGCCCCGGCCTTGGACGAGAAACGGCCAAAGGTAACGGTTCTCCTCGTAGCGATACGGAGCGGTGCGGCGGGTGCGGCCGAAGGAGGGCCAGACGAAATTCTCGTTCACGAAATCGGCGTTCTGCTCGCGTGAGTAGAGTGGGAGCACGCCAATCTGGCGGGTGGGGACGGTGCCGGCGGGAGCATCAGGAGACGGTTGGAGGGTATGATTCCAAATGAGCGGCCAGAAGGCGAAGCGGCGTTGGGTTTCGCCGGGACGGTCGCGCCAACCGAAGAGCGGCCACAGGGCAAAGCCGGTCTCGGCTCCGCGGGTGATGCGCAGAAATGGCCACGGGGCGAGCGTGGTGCGGGCGCCGCGTTTATCGACTTCGGTGTAGAGCGGGAAAAGGGTCCACGCGATGCGGTCGTAGCCGAGGTAGTCCTTCATCTCCCCCGCGATCGGGAGCAGGCCGCGGTAGGAGGTCGCGGGGTCGCCGGTTTGGCGGGAAAAGTAGAAGGGCCAGACCGCGAGTTTCTCCGCGTTGGAAGCGCGAAGGGCCGGGGATGCGCCGGGCTGCGCCCCGGAGCGGTTGATGAGGTTAAAGACCGTCCATGAATAGGCCTCGGCGTCAGCCCGGTAAGCATAGAGCGGATAAAGTGAGGTCGCTTCGACGACGCGCCCGGTGGCGTCGGTGCGCTCAAGATAAAATGGCCTAAAGCCCGTGGCGCGACCGCCATCCGGCAGCGTTTTTTCGAAAAACAACGGGCCTAGCGCGGTGGTCGAAGTGTTTTGTCCGGCGGCGTTGATCTGCCGCACGGCAAGCGGCCACGCGTTGCGCTCCTCGGCCCGGGAAGGCACGAGCCCGCCGGCGATAAGGCCGAGGCAGGCGAGGACGCGAAGGTGGTTCATATTGGTGTTGGGCTAGGCAGTGCCCGCCATGAGGATCGGCGGTGAGTCGGAACCGCCGGTTCATGGATGGTTAGGCTCCTAACTAAAGAGGTCAATTTGGCGATTTCGCAACGGTTATGTGAGTCATGGCGCGGTAACGCGTAAGGAACCCAATGCTGGGGCGGAGGTTCCCCGATAAGCAGGTGAAACCCCACGAATGGCCGCCGGGCGGGGTTGGCCGGTGAAATCGCCGGACGGGGCTGGGCGTTGTCTGCCGCAGGGTCATAGGCCTATCTGGCGTTTTGCGGATTGTGCGCCGCGGTCTGAGCCGCGCCCGGGCAAACAAAACAGCTCAGGCGTGCAGGCTCTCGCCCGGGTCGAGGGCGCGAAACGACGTGAGCGGAAGTTTTGCCGCAGTGAGAGCGGCGGCCAAGGCGGTCACGGGGGCCTCGCGGGCCTCGTCGGTGAGTTGGAAGGTGCCCCAGTGCATCCCGATGCTGCGTTTGGCGCCGAGCTCGAGGTGGATCTTTACCGCCTCCTCGGGGTTGCAGTGCTGCTCGGCCATAAACCAGCGCGGTTCGTAGGCCCCGATGGGAATCATCGCGAGGTCGGGTGCGCCGCAGCGCTGGCGGATGGCCGAGAACATCTCGTCATCGTAGCCCGTGTCGCCGACGAAGTGCGCGGTGCGGTTGCCGGCCTTCAAAAAAAAGCCGCCCCAGAGCCGGCCGTTGCGCGGGCCGGTGGCGCGGTTGCTCCAGTGGCGAGCGGGTGTGGCCTGGATGAAGAGGCCAGCGGTCGTGGTGTGTTGTCCCCACCAATC
>CALSBN010000002.1:0-62222 GCA_943373185.1 Opitutus sp. GAS368
TCGGAATGCTCGGCGTGATGGAACGCGACGGTATGGCGGTGGTCGCCGCCTATGGGTTTTTGGTCACGACGGTCGTTTACTTCGCGTTGTTCGCGACCGTCATCATCGAACTGATTTCACGCCTCAGGCAGCACCTAGGGTTTTAGCCTCGGGCTTGGGCGGGATGGCGAGCGACGCCACGATGGAAATCGTGAGCAATGTGCCGATGATCCCGAGCGACCAAGTGATGGGGAATTTTCCGCCGAAGGCGTTGTTGAGCCAAACCATCTTGAGGCCGACGAAGACGAGGATCAGACCGAGCCCGTATTTGAGGAAGCGGAACTTGTGCATGACGCCGGCGAGCATGAAGAACATCGCGCGCAGGCCGAGGATGGCGAAGACGTTTGAGGTGAAAACGATCAGCGGCTCCTTGGTGATCGCGAAGATCGCGGGCACGGAGTCGACGGCGAAAATGATGTCGGTGACCTCAAGGAAGACGAGACACACAAACAACGGGGTGGCGTGGAGGATGCCGTTCTTGCGGGTGAAGAAATTCTGGCCGTCGAGCTGAGGGCTGACCGGGATCATTTTCTTAAGGAGCCGTATAACGGGATTTTTCTCCGGATCGATGGGCTTTTCCGGGGCAAACAAGATCTTGATGCCGGTGATAATCAGGAACGCACCGAAGACCCAGATGACCCAGTGGAACTGCATCAACACGGCCCCGAGCGAGATAAAGATAATGCGGAAAATCAGGGCGCCGAGGATGCCGTAAAAAAGGACCCGGTGTTGATATTTGGCCGGGATGGCGAAGTAGGTGAAAACGACGACGAAGACGAAGACGTTGTCGACGGAGAGGGACTTCTCGACGACGTAGCCGGTCAGAAACTCAAGACCGGTTTGGTTGGCAAGGACGGCGGCTTGGCCGGCGGTGAGACCGGCGGCGAGCAGGCGGGGATCCTGGGGAAGCTTCCACTGCGCATACTGCCAAAAACCGTAGCAGAAAATGAGCGCAAGGCTGACCCAGACGATGCTCCAGATGAGCGCTTCTTTGAACTTAACTTCGTGGGACTCGCGGTGAAAGACACCGAGATCCAGCGCCAACATGCCGAGCACGAAGAGCGTAAAACCGGCGTAGAACCACCAGTAGTCGGCGAAGGGAAAGAGGATAACGGACGGGTCCATGGGCGCGATAGGTTGAAGGGAGGAACGCGAGAGCAAAAAGCCCGTCAGGATTCGGACAAGGGCAAGTTTCTGGAATGGCCCGAGATTGTTTCCAGCGCAGAAGGCTATAACGGTGTTGCATGGTCGAAAACTTGCACGCTTCGGTGACTTGGGTGTTGGTGGGGCTGATCTGGATGGTGCAGGTCGTAATTTATCCGCAATTCCGGGCGGTGGTGCAGGGGGCGTATCACGCGGACTACACGCGGCGGATTTCGTGGATCGTGGGCCCTTTGATGGTGGCGGAACTGGGGAGCGCGGCGTGGCTGTTATGGGAAGGCGAGCGCGGCGGCTGGTTTTTGATTTCGGTGGGGCTGATTGGGGTCAACTGGCTCTCGACGGTGGTGGTGCAAGTGCCGCTGCACCGAAGGTTGGAGCAAGGGTTCGAGGCAAGCGCGCACGGGCGGCTGGTGTTGACGAACTGGGTGCGGACAGGGGCATGGACCGCCCGCGGCGTGTTGGTGGCCGTCGGGTGCCTCTAGCGAAACCCGATCAGCGGGCAGGCGGGCGAAGTTTGGGATCGGGCGCCGTGCAACCGCAGTCTCCTCCGCAGTGAGGACTTTTCTTTTTGGCGAATGCCCGGAGCACGAGCCAGCACGCGGCGAGGCCGACGAGGATGAGGGCGGCGAGGGATTGGACGGCGGGAGACATGGCGGGCGATCAGAAGCCGAGGGCGCGGCCGCCTTGGTAGACGATGAAGGAGAGGATCCACGCGGTGCCGGTCATGTAGCACGTTTGGAAGATCGGCCACTTCCAGCCGTTGGTCTCGCGTTTCACGACGGCGATGGTGCTCACGCACTGCATCGCGAAGACGTAGAAAATCATTAGCGTGAAACAGACGAGCGGCGTGAAGAGAGCGCGGCCGTCGGGCCATTTGGCGGCGAGCAAGGCTTGGCGTAGAGGGGTGGTATCGTCGTCGGTCGTCTCGACGTTGAAGACGACACTCATCGTGCTCACGAAGACTTCGCGGGCGGCAAACGACGTGATGAGGCCGATGCCGATCTGCCAGTCGAAGCCAATGGGTTTGATGAAAGGCTCGAGGGCGTGGCCGGCTTGGCCGGCGAAACTTTGGGCGAGCTGTTGGGTGGGTGGCGTGCCCTCGGGGGCTTTGGGATAGGCGGAGAGAAACCACAGGATGATGCTGATCCCGAGGATGACGGTCCCGGCGCGGCGCACAAAGAGCCAGCCGCGCTCGACCATGTGTTGCGCGACGTCTTTGAGGCGCGGGAGCCGGTAGGGCGGCAGCTCCATGATCATGAGCGGCGGCGCGCCCTTGAGCAGCGTGCGCTTGAAGAGCCAGGCGAAGAAAAACGCGCCGAAGGTGCCGAGCGCATACATGAGAATCATGATGCCGACCTTGGTGGGAAGCGGCACGCGGTCGCCGGGCACGAGGGCGGCGATCATGAGCAGGTAAACGGGCAGACGCGCAGAGCAGCTCATGAGCGGCGCGACGAGGATGGTGACGAGCCGATCTTTCGGATCCTCGATGGTGCGCGTGGCCATGATGCCGGGGATGGCGCACGCGTAGGAACTGAGCATGGGGATAAAGCTTTTCCCGTTGAGGCCGACCCGGCTCATGAGGCGGTCCATGATGAACGCGGCGCGCGCCATATATCCGGTGCTTTCGAGGAGGCCGATGAAGAAAAAGAGAATCAGAATCTGCGGGAGAAAAATGATCACTCCCCCCACCCCGGCAATCGCACCGTCGGTTACGAGGTCGCGCAGATCGCCGGGCGGCATCGCAGCTTTGACGGCGTCGGCGAGCGAAGCGACGTGGGTGTCGATCCAGTTCATCGGCACTTCGGCGAGGGTGAAGATGCTCAGAAAGAGCAACGTCATCACGGTGCCCAGCACGGCCCAGCCCCAAAACGGATGCGTGGCGACGGAGTCGATTTTGTCGGAGGCACTCGGGCCGACGGTGCCGCCGCGAAGGATGACCTCGGCGGCGATTTGGCCGATCGCATCGTAGCGGGAACTCACGAGGGTGCCGGCCCAGTCCGTGCCGGCGGCGGACCAGCGTTCCTGCCATGTGCGGAGGAGTTCGGCGGTGCGCGAGCTGAGCGGCGACGAACCGGCGACGCGCACGCTGTCTTGGTCGGTCAAAAGCAGGAGTGCTTCGGCGCGAGCCAGCAGCGGGGCTTTGCGGTCGTGGGCGATGAGCGAGGCTTGGAGTTCGCCGACGGCGGGAGCGATGGCGGCCGGGATGTCCCACGCGTGACGGGCGAGCGGGAGATCGGGGCGACTCATGGCGAGTTTGAGCTCGATGAGACCGCGGCCGTGAACGGCTTCGCAGGCGATGACGGGGATGCCGAGTTCTTTTTCGAGGCGGGCGGCGCGGACGTTGAGACCGGCGCGCGCAGCGAGATCCATCATGTTCAACACGAGGATAACGGGGCGGCCCAAGTCTAGAACTTGGTGAACGAGGTAGAGATTTCGCTCAAGGTTGGTGGCGTCTACGATGCAAAGGATTCGGTCGGGGGGCGCGGTGTCGGCGCGGCGGCCGAGCAGCACGTCGCGGGTGACGGCCTCGTCGGGCGAGCGGGCGGCGAGCGAGTAAGTGCCGGGCAGGTCGATGACGGTGATGGGTTGGCCGTGCTGCGAATAGGCGGTGCCGACTTTCTTTTCGACGGTGACGCCGGGGTAGTTGCCCACTTTTTGCTTCAGGCCGGTGAGGGCGTTGAAGAGCGTGCTCTTGCCGCAATTTGGATTTCCGACGAGCGCGTAGACCGGTTGGCGCGAGGGTGACGCGGCGGGAGCGGATGAAATGTGCGTGGGCAGAGCCATGAACGACGCTCTACGCTGAGGGCGAGACGAGGATGTGATCCGCCTCGGACTTGCGAAGGGTGAGATGGTAACCGCGAATTTTGATTTCGAGCGGATCGCCGAGAGGTGCGGTGCGCACGAGGGTGATGGGCGTGCCGGTGAGCAGGCCCATTTCGCGGAGTCGGAGGAAAGCCGTGCCTATCTTCGGGAACTCGCGGACGGTCGCGTTGGCACCTACGGCGAGTTGGGAGAGTGGAATCGAGGACGGGTCCGACGAGGCTGGAGCGGGGGCGTCGGGCATGGCGGCGGGGATGCGTTTCGCGGTGCTGCGGGCGGGTCTGAGACCCTGCCCTACTTTTGGGCCAACGGCTCGACGAGGATGTGGCTCGCGGCTGCGTGGCTCAGGGCGATGCGGGTGCCGCTCACTTGGCAAAGGATCGTAGTGGTGCCTGAAACTTTCGTGACGCAGGCGGATTCACCGAAGCCCATTTCTCGGACGCGTTGGCAAAAATGAATGTCTCCGGTCAACGAAAACACTCGGCCCATCGCTCCGGCGGGGAGCTGACAGAGCGGCAGGGGGTCGGTTGAGGGCATCCGATGCATTCGAGGTAGCTGACGTTGCTTGAGATGAGATTGAGTTTCAAGGGCAACTTGCAGGTTTTTTGGAAGTTCACAAAAAGGGCGCGACGGGGGAAGTCGCGCTCGAAGTGATGTGGGCGGCGGAGTGTCTCCCCTGCCCTTCGGCTTGGTTTGAATGCTTCAGCGTCGACGACGTTTAAGGGCGAGTTGGGCGCCGGAAAATCGCACCATGTTTTGCAGTTGCTCGAACTCGGCGGGGTCCATGTCTTTGGCGTCTTTGATGGCTTGTTCGGCGCGTTGCATGGCGTTTTCGACGGCCTTTTCGTCGATTTTATCTTCGGTGATGGCGCGCTCGGCGAGAATGGAGACTTTGTCGCCGGAGACTTGGGCAAAACCACCGCCGACGGCGAGGAATGATACGACGGTGCCTTTGGTCACCCGCAATTCCCCGTCCTGAACCTGCGTCAGCAATGGGATGTGGCCGGGAAGGATACCGATTTCACCGTTAACGGTCGGGATGACGACGGTATCGATCGTATCGGAGAAAACCCGGGCTTCGGGGGTGACGATTTCAAGCGTTAAGGCCATGGTGTCGAAAGTAGCGGGTCGTGTGGAACGAGCGCCGGATAGGTTAAGCGTTGCTCGCTGCCGACCGAGTTACTTTTTCGCTCCGCCAGCGGCGATGACTTCATCGATGCCGCCCTTCATGTAGAAGTCGCCCTCGGGAATGTGATCAAGCTCGCCGTCGAGGATCATCTTGAAGCCACGAACGGTCTCTTTGACGGGGACGTATTTGCCGGGCGAGCCCGTGAATACTTCGGCGACCGCGAACGGTTGAGAGAGGAAGCGCTGGATTTTGCGGGCGCGGTAAACGGTCTGCTTGTCCTCGGGGGAGAGCTCGTCGAGACCGAGAATCGCGATGATATCCTGAAGGTCCTTGTAGCGTTGGAGGACGCGCTGCAGTTCGCGGGCGACGCGGTAATGCTCTTCGCCGACGATGGAGATCTCAAGCGCCTTCGAAACGGAGGCGAGCGGGTCGACGGCGGGATAGATGCCGAGTTCGGCGATGGAGCGTTCCAAGACGATCGTGGAGTCCAAGTGGGCAAAGGTGTTTGCCGGGGCCGGGTCGGTGAGGTCGTCGGCGGGAACGTATACGGCCTGCACGGAGGTGATGGAACCCTTTTTGGTCGACGTGATGCGTTCCTGGAGGAGGCCCATTTCGTTGGAGAGCGTGGGTTGATAACCCACGGCGGATGGCGAGCGGCCGAGGAGCGCGGAAACTTCCGAGCCGGCCTGCGAGAAGCGGAAAATATTGTCGATGAAGAGCAACACGTCTTGGTTTTTCTCGTCGCGGAAATACTCGGTCATCGCGAGCGCCGAGAGGGCGACGCGCATACGGGCGCCCGGCGGCTCGTTCATTTGGCCGTAGACGAGCGCGACCTTGGATTTCATGAGGTCCTTCTGGTCGATAACGCCAGCTTCGGACATTTCATGGTAAAGATCGTTGCCCTCGCGGGAGCGCTCGCCGACGCCGGCAAACACGGAGTAACCGCCGTGGGCTTTGGCGATGTTGTTGATGAGTTCGAGAATGACGACCGTTTTTCCGACCCCGGCGCCACCGAAGGCTCCGGCTTTGCCGCCCTTGATGAAGGGAGCGATGAGGTCGATGACTTTGATGCCGGTCTCGAGAATGGTGGCCTTGGTATCCTGATCGGCGAGCGCAGGAGCGGGACGGTGGATCGGATATTTTTTGTCGTGAACCACCGGGCCGCGGCCGTCGACCGGTGCGCCGGTGACGTCGAGAATGCGGCCGAGGATGCCGTTGCCCACCGGCACGGAAATCGGAGAGCCGGTGTCAACGACGGCCATGCCACGCTTCAAGCCCTCGGAGGATGACATGGCGATGGCCCGGGCCAAACCGCCGCCGAGATGTTGCTGGACCTCAAGGGTGAGGTTCTCGGATTTTCCGCCGACGGTGAACGCGATCGTCAGCGCCTGATAAATGGGCGGGATGGCGTTTTCTGCGAACTGCACGTCGACGACGGGGCCGATAACTTGGACGATTTTGCCGGTATTCATTGAGAGAGGGAATTTTTAAACCGTGAAGCGAAGTAGAAGGAGATCAGGCGGCGAAGGCGGAGGCGGCGATTTCGAGGATTTCCTGGGTGATCGCAGCTTGGCGGGCTTTGTTGTATTCGAGGGAGAGTTCGCCCACGAGTTTGGTGGCGTTGTCCTTTGCCGTTTTCATCGCGACCATTCGCGCACTCTGCTCGGAGGCTTTGGCCGAGAGCACGAGCTGGTAGATGTTACGGTTTACGTAAAAGGGAAGAAGCGCCTCGAGCACTTGATTTGCTCCGGGTTCGAAGAGCATCTCGCGATCGTCGGCATGGGGCACGCGAACCGTGCCGGTGTCTGCCTGCACGGATGCCACGAACTCCTTCAGGTTGTGCAGCGGAAGCACGGGGCGGACGATGGATTCTTGGATGAGAGTGTTTTTGAAGCGCGGGTAAATCACTTCGATGGTGTCGATGGCGCCTTCGAGAAACTGTGCGACCATGAATTCGGAGGCGACTTTCACTTCCGAGAATGCGGCGCGGTCGGAGACGGTGAAATCGGCCACCATGTTGCGCTTGGTGCGGGCGATGAACTGTGCGCCCTTGCGGCCGATGACGTAGAACTTCACCGGAGTTTTGATATCGGTGACGAGCTTGAAGAGATTGGCATTTAGAGGTCCGCAGAGTCCCTTGTCGGTCGAGATGAGAAGGACGCCGCGGGTCTTTACTTCACGCTGGGTCAAAAACGGATGGTGCGATTCGTCGACCCGGGTCGCGAGAGCCGCAAGCATGTCGGCCATGAGTTGGGCATAGGCGCGACCGGCAAGGGCGGCGGCCTGGGCCTTTTTCATCTTCGACGCGGCGACGAGCTCCATCGCCTTCGTGATCTGGCGGGTATTTTTGACCGACTTGATGCGTCGGCGGATGTCGCGGGTGGAAGCCATGGCGGGATTTTCGATTTGGGATTTTCGATTTTCGATTTCAGGCGATTGGCGGGGCCAATCGAAAATCGAGAATCAAAAATCGAGAATAATCTAGGCGGTGTATCCGGATTTCCACTCGTCGCAGGCGGCTTGAAGTTTTGCTTCGAGGTCCTTGTCGAGGGCGGCCTTGGTGCGGATTTCCGTGAGGAGAGCGTCTTTGCGCGTCGTGAAGAAATTCTTCATATTGGCCGCGGCGACGACGACCTTTTTGGCATCGATGGGATCGAAGAAACCCTTCTGCATCGCGAAGAGGACCGAGACTTGGAGCTCGATTGGCGATGGGCTAAAGGCGGGTTGTTTGAAGAGTTCGACGATACGGGCGCCGCGGTCGAGTTGAGCCTTGGTTTTGGCGTCGAGGTCGGAGCCGAATTGGGCGAAGGCCGCGAGTTCACGGAATTGGGCGAGCTCGCCCTTGAGTTTGCCGCCGACCTGTTTGGTGGCCTTGATCTGCGCGGAGGAACCGACGCGGGAAACGGATAGACCTACAGAGACGGCGGGACGGATGCCTTGGTTGAAGAGGTCGGTCTCGAGGAAGATCTGGCCGTCGGTGATCGAGATGACGTTGGTCGGAATGTAGGCCGAGACGTCGCCAGCAAGGGTTTCGATGATGGGGAGCGCGGTGAGCGAGCCTTTGCCGTCGAGGCGGGCGGCGCGCTCGAGCAGGCGGGAGTGGAGGTAGAAGACGTCGCCGGGATAGGCTTCGCGGCCGGAGGGGCGCTTCAATATGAGCGAGATTTGGCGATATGCGACGGCGTGCTTGGAGAGGTCATCGTAAACGATGAGGGCATCCATGCCGTTTTCCATGAACCATTCGCCAATAGCGGCACCGGAGTATGGGGCGATGTATTGGTTGGCGGGATTATCGGCAGCGGTGGCGGCGACGATCACCGTGAACTCCAGTGCGCCGGCGGCCTCAAGGGCGGCGACGGTGCGGACGACGTTGGAACTCTTTTGTCCGATGGCGACGTAGATAGAATAAACGGGGCGAAATTTGGCGTCACCACTGGCGAGGCCGACCTTGTTGATCTTCGCCTGATTGATAATGGTGTCGATCGCGATGGTCGTCTTGCCTGTGCCGCGGTCGCCGATGATGAGTTCGCGCTGGCCGCGGCCGATCGGGATCATGGAGTCGATGGCCATGATGCCTGTGAAAAGCGGCTGATTGACCGATTTGCGAGCCATGATGCCGGGGGCGATGCGCTCGACCGGATAAGTCTCCTTCGAGTCGATGGGGCCTTTGCCGTCAGCCGGGTTACCGAGGGCGTCGACCACGCGGCCGAGCAGGGCTTTGCCGACGGGCACCGAGAGAAGCTTGCCGGTGGTTTGAACTTCGTCGCCTTCCTTGAGTTGGGAGACGTCACCGAGAATGACGCAGCCGACTTCGCTTTCCTCAAGGTTGAGGGCGATGCCGATGGCGCCGCCGGGGAAAGCGACCATTTCGTTATACATGACATCGGACAAGCCGTCGATTTTGGCGACGCCGTCGGCGATGGTGCGGATGTTGCCGGTGTTCTTCTTGACCGCTTTGGTCGAGAGTTTGGCGATTTGCTGTTCGATTTGTTCGAGGACGGTGCTCATCTCAGAAAAGGCGTAAAGGGTTGGGCGCGAGACAGGATTTAAACGGAAACAGAAAGCGTGGCGAGTTGGCTGGAGACGGAGGATTCGTAGATATCGTCGCCGACACGAACTCGAAGGCCGGCGAGCAATTTGGGGTTGGCGCGGGTGGTGGTGGTGATCGTGCGGCCGTATTTCTTGGTCATGGACGTTGCGATGGCACCGAGAGCGGGGGCGGTTACGGCACCGGCGTGCTCGACCAATGCTTCGCATTTGGCGAGTTCAGTGGCGATGAGCCGGCGGTAAGCCTTGAGTGCGAGGACCGAGTGGGCGGGAGCGCTCTTTTCGATATATTGAAGAACTCCGGCCACGCGATCGGGCGAGACGACGCCATCGACCACGCTCAACTTAAAGAGCTGGCGGGCGAGAAGCTGGATTTGTTTCGCGGCGGCGGCCATGTGGAGCGCGATGAGTTGGGAGCTTTAGACGCCGGCGAGTTCGCGGGCAGCGGACTCGTTGTAGCCGGCGCGGTCGGCGTCGGTGAGCTTCTTGGCGAGGACGCGTTCTGTGGTGGCGACGACGAGGCGGGCGATCTCCGTGCGGGCCTCGGCGAGCATTTTCTTCTTTTCGAGTTCGATGGCCTCTTGGGCTTTGGCGATAAGAGAGGCCGACCTTTCGATGGCTTCTTTCTGCTGTTTGTCGGAGAACTCTTTGGAAGCTTTCTGCGCTTCGGCGACGATAACCTGCGCTTTCTGCTGCGCTTCTTTGAGGGCGGCTTCCGTCTGTTGTTGGGTAGAGGCCAACTGCGCTTTCATCTCCTCGGCATACTTAAGTCCGGCGTCGATCTTGCGGGTGCGATCATCGACTGTGGCGAGAACGGGTTTGAAGAAGAAACGATAGAGGACGAACGCCAAAATGGAGAAACTGATAACCTGCATCAGCAGGTATTTGCCCTCGATGCCGAACTGCGTCTGGAGCGCGTGCAGTTTGCTGGAGGCGTCAGTGGTGGCGAGGAGGAGGCTCATGGCGGGTGGATGAAATGATCCGGCGCGCCCATGACAGGCGCGCCGGAGATAGAGTTAGGCGAGGAAGATGACGTAGAACGCGACGGCTTCGGCGAGAGCCATGCCCAAAATTGATTGGACGAGGATCTTGCCGGAAGCGCCTGGATTTCGGCCGACGGCTTCGACGGCTTTGGTGCCGATCATACCGACGCCGAGGGCGGCGGCTGCGGCGCCGAGGGCGATGTGTAAGTTGCCAGTGATGCCTGAGGAGGCGGCTTGAGCGAGGACGTTGATCATATTATTTTTTTGCGGTTGGGTTGTTGCTCCGACGTGCGCACCATCGGCACGCTCCCATCGGAAAAGTTTTAGTGGTGGTCTTTGCCGTCTTTGTCTTCCGAAGCGTGGTCATCGCCGTGGTTGCAGATGAGACCGATGTAAACGCTCACGAGCAGCGTGAACACCAGCGCTTGCACGAGACCTATCAGCAATTCGAGGAAATAGAAAGGGAACGCAAACATCGTCCCGTGCAGGAGACTTTCACCGCCGAAGACATTGCCAAAAAGGCGGAATGAGAGCGATACCGGGCGAATGGCGATGGAAACGACCTCGATCAGACCTACGGCCAAGAAGATCACTCCGAGAAAGTAATAGATCGGCAATGGCACCTCGCGTTTGTCGGCTTTATTCCCGAAGAGATCGTGGAAGATCAGTTTAGGACCGGCGTAGCGCCCAATGAGGTAAGCCCAAACGGCCATCGCGACCAAGGCGATGGCGATGGTGCCATTCATGTCGGCGCTGAAAGGTCGGACCCAAGGTTCGAACTGGTCAGCGCCGTCGGCTGCGTGCGATGACCAACCGATAGTGCCGACGCCCGGAAGCAACCCGGACCAGTTATTGATCACAATAAAAGTAAAGAGACAGAGCAACAAGGGGAGCGCTGCCGTCGCGACTTTTTTGCCAACGATGGGTTCAACCAGATTTCTTACCCCGTCGAGTAGTCCTTCGACCAAAGCCTGTCCTTTGGACGGAACGAGAGTGGGCTTCGCCCCAATGGCTAAGCGCAGGACAAAAATGAGCGCCAAGGCAACCACCCAGCCAGTGACCATACTGTTGGTGATCGCCCAGCCATTCCCAAAATCGATGAGCTTGCTTGCCTTTGCAGATACACTTCCGCCCTCGCCGGCATAAGCGATGGTTCCTGAAAAAAACAGGGCCGTTAAAGTGGCGAGTGTAGGGACTCGTAGCATGACGCGCAAAGGTGCTTGGGAGGTTTTGAAAGGTTCTGGAATAGGTAACCTTCCCCTTCCCCGTCAACCCCGGAAAGGGAACCCGACCTGGATACGCGTTGGATTTCTCGCCGCTAATGAGGTCGATAAACTGGCCCGTTTAGCCGCTCAAATTGTTTTTAGCGGCGCGGCGACGAGGGAGTAATGACTGGAGGCGCGGGCTTGAAAGACGGTGGTGAACTCGAAAGCCCACGGGGACCGGTGGATCGACCACTTGGGATGAGCGCTGAGGATGGCCTCGGTGGCGGTAAAGTAAGGTAGGTCGTCGGTGCGGAAATAGAGGCGCGAACTTGGCGTAACCCAACGCGAAAGCTTGGATAGAAACTCGGCTTGCATCAGGCGATTTTTGTGGTGTCGCCGCTTTGGCCAAGGGTCGGGAAAAAATATAAATAATTCCGATATAGATATTTGAGTCGGAAATACGGCAAAAAAATCTTCGGCACTTGTGTTGATAAAATGCACATTGGGCAGCCGCGCCCGGTTCTTTTTGCGGTTGGCGCGAGTGATTCGGTCGGCGATGATGTCGATGCCAATGCACGTTTTCTCGGGGTGCGCCTCCGCATAAGCGGCGAGCAGGTGCCCGTGCCCACACCCAATTTCGAGCACGCAGGTCTTTATCTCTGTAAACAGGTTTCGGGTAGTCTCTTCGAGCCCTTGAATACGAGCTGCAGCCATGGACGCGAACCGCTGTTCCCTAGGCCCAGGCGTTGCCGCTGCGGTCGTAACTATGAGATCTTGCGCCATCGTTAAGGTCTCCCCTGCCCTGCCCGCGTGGATTCTATCAAGACAAGCAGGACGCTGATATCGGCCGGATTTATTCCGCTGATGCGTGAGGCTTGGCCCAAGGTATAGGGTTTAAAGGCAGCGAGTTTTTGCGCGCATTCGCGGCGTAAGCCTCTCACCGACGAGTAATCTAAATCGGCCGGAATCTTGATTTTTTCGGTTTGCTCCAGTTTCAGCACATGGCGACGTTCACGTTCGATATATCCCTTGTATAAAACGTTATACAATACTTCTTGACGAACTTCTGGTGTCGCCAGATTGAACGAATTTGGAGTGGGCGAATCGATGCCCTGACTTCGGATCTGATCACCGAAAATATGACCTGCGACCCGTTCTGTTTCGATTCGTTTGATCCAAGTATTGACCGAGGTTTTTTTCGCTTCGATGCGTGCGATTCGGTGTGGGCTGAGGAGATTGAACGCGCGGGCATAATGCAGTAATCGGAGCTCGGCACTGCCGTGGTTGAACAAGAGGCGGTGTTCAGCGCGGCTGGTAAACATTCGATACGGTTCGTTGGTTCCCTTGGTCACAAGGTCGTCGATCAGGACGCCGATGTAACTCTCGTGCCGCTTCATGATCATGGGCTCCCCTCCCCTGCCCTTTTGCACGGCGTTGATGCCGGCGACCAAGCCCTGGGACGCGGCCTCTTCGTAGCCGGAGGTGCCATTTATTTGGCCGGCAAAAAACAGGTTTTCGACTTTCTTGGACTCCAAGGAGGGGAAAAGCTGGGTGGGCGGCGCAAAGTCGTATTCGACGGCATAAGCCGGTCGGAGAAGAATCGATTTCTCCAAGCCCGGGATGCTTTGGACCATCTGGATTTGAACGTCGAACGGCAGACTTGTTGACAAGCCATTCACATAAAACTCGTTGGTGGACCTCCCCTCGGGTTCGAGGAAAAGTAGGTGCCGTGGTTTATCCGCGAAGCGGACGAATTTATCCTCGATGCTGGGGCAATACCGGGGGCCGACGCCTTCGATTTCCCCGCTATACATCGCTGACTTGCTGAGGTTGCGACGCACGATATCGGCGGTCTCGGCCGTAGTGTGGGTCATCCAACACGAGACTTGTTCACAACCGGGCTTCCAGCCCAGTCGACGTTCCCCGGTCTGTTCCACGTGGAACAAGTCTTGAGGGTCTCGGGTGTCGTGAAAAGCGAACAGGGTTGGTTGGGCATCGCCTTTCTGCTCCTGCATTTTTCCGAAATCTAGGCTCCGTCCGAGCAGTCGCGGCGGCGTGCCGGTCTTTAGGCGTTGCAGCTCAATGCCAGCTTCAAGAAAGCTATTTGACAGCGTTTTTGCGCTAAAATCGCCCAAGCGGCCCCCTTCGTTCTTATTTTGCCCGATATGCATGAGGCCCCGAAGAAACGTGCCGGTCGTCACAACCACGGTCGTTCCCATGAAATCGATATCGAGATTGGTTCGACAGCCGACTACTTTGCCGGCGGCGAATATGAGCCCCGTCACTGTGGCTTGAAAGATTTGTAGGTTAGTCTGGAGCTCAAGAGTATGTTTGAGGCGGAACTGATAGGCCTTTTTGTCGCATTGAGCGCGGGGTGATTGGACAGCTGCACCCTTGGACTCGTTAAGCAGGCGGAATTGGATGCCGGTGACATCGGTGTTGATCGCCATTTCGCCACCGAGAGCGTCAATCTCGCGCACCATTTGGCCCTTGGCTTGACCGCCGATGGCTGGGTTGCAGCTCATTTGGGCGATGGTGTCGATGTTGCCCGTGAGGAGTAGGGTAGAGGCGCCCATTCGGGAGGCGGCCAAGGCTGCTTCTACGCCGGCGTGCCCAGCGCCACATACGATGACGTCGAACAATTTGCTATTGTAAACCATTATTCTATAAAGCTATAGATCCTATTTTCCGATGCAGAAATTGGCGAATAGAGCGTCCAGCATTCGCTCGTTGTCGATTCGTCCTGAAATTTCCCCCAATGCCGCCAGCGCGCCACGAAGATCGCTCGCGACCAGTTCCGAAGCCTCGTTTTCTCCCAACTTTAACTGGGCGGAGGCCAGATCGCTCCTTGCTTGGTTGAGGGCGTGGGCATGGCGTGCGTTGATTGCGACGGCGTCCTCGCCCATGTGCGGTGCCAGGCCGTCGGCCAGGCTAATTAGGGCGGATCTGAGTTCCTCAAGGCCTGATCCGGTTTTTGCGGATATGGCGACGGATCGGAATTGAGGCAGAAACTCGAGGTTTGTCGGAGCACCCGGTTGATCGACTTTATTGACCACCACGATGACGCGGTCTGGGCTGAAAAAACTGCTTAAACGATTATCAAACAAAGGGGTGGGGGAGGTGACGTCCAAAACGATCAGAAAAAAATCGGCTTCGGCGGCGATCTCATAGGTTTTGCCGATGCCCAACTCTTCGATTGCTCCGGGCTTCGGATTTAGGCCGGCCGTATCAATCAACCTGAAACAGTGGGGCCCCAAATTGATAATCTCTTCGATAAAGTCGCGCGTAGTTCCGGGTTCGGGGCTGACGATGGCCCGCTCCTTTCCAACGAGACGGTTCAACAAGGAACTCTTCCCGGCGTTGGGCTCCCCGATGATCACGGTCTTGATGCCGTGCCTCAAAACTTCGCCGTAGTGACTGGTGGCGAGAAGGCGGTCGGTTCCACGTAGAACGTTGGCGATTTGAGTCTCTACGACCTTCCTATCCTCCGGCGGCAGGTCTTCATCCGGGAAGTCGATATACGCTTCGACCCGGGCCAGCCCGATGAGCAGTTCATCGATCAATACGGTCATCTGTTTGCCCAAGGCACCGCGAAGCTGGCGGTTGGCCGCCGCCAAAGCCCGCTCGCTACGGGCGTGGATCAGGTCCATAACTGCCTCAGCCTGAGCTAAATCTATCTGTCCTTGAAGAAATGCCCGTTGCGTAAACTCGCCGGGTTCCGCCGATCGGCATCCCCGCGACAAGAGGTCTTCAACGAGGCGTTGGGCAATATACGGATTACCGTGGCAAGAAATCTCCAACGAGTCCTCTCCGGTGTAACTCGCCGGCCCGGCGAAAAACGTAAAAAGCACGTCGTCCAGCACCTGGCCTTGCCGGTCCCGATAGTCGGCGTGGCGCGCCAAACGCGGCGCAGGTGTCTGCCCGAAGATATTCGTCACCAACGTGGCCGCATCCGGGCCGCTCACCCGCACGAGCGCGATCGCGGAGGTGCCCACAGGAGTGGCCAGAGCGGCGATAGTATCGAGGTAGCGTGACATTTCACCGCGAACCAACGCCCGCCATCGGCTCGCGCCAAGTCAAAAGCCCGCCCGGCTCCCTTCGCAGCCACGCGCCTCAATCGAGCTTCTCTGCCTCGAACTCGACCGAACTCAGTTTAAGGACCTTCTTGTTAGCGCCCAAGACGGGCCGGGCATCGACCCGACGCGGCGCCACCTCGGGCTCGTTGGGAGCAGACGTTCACTTCGATCCATTGATCGCCACGATTCTCGCGCCGTCGGTAACTTGATCACCCGGATATACGATGATGCGCGTGCCTTCGCCCAGCCCTTCCACGATCTCCGTTTCTAGACCATTGCTCCGGCCAATCGTCACGTTTTGCAATTTGGCCGATTTGCCCTCGACGACGAACGTCTGCCAATTTGCACCGCGCTGAAACAACGCCCCGGCCGGCACCTTCAAGATCCCTTTGCCCGACCACGTTTCGATTTTGGCTTCGACGCGAAAATTGTCACCCAGCGTGGGGCGCGTCGCGAGCGGGTCGGTCAAGTCTACGACCACGAAAACCCGCTGCTCCTCGACCCCGAGCGCCGAGATTTTCGTGAAAGCCGACGGCTCGACGAGCCGCACTTGCGCGTTCAACGGCTCGGGCCCGCCCCATTGTTCCAATTTCACCCGTGCTCCGGGCCGAATCGCGACCCCATCGCGCGAGAGCACCTCGATCCTCGCTTCCAAATCGGTAGGGTCGCCGATCTCGACCAGCGGGAATCCTGCGGGCACGAGGCGTTCGCTCTCTTGCAACACCCGCAGAATCCGACCGCTCACCGGTGCGGTGATCACCAGAGGTTCGTTGGCACTCGCGGCCGAACCGGCGGGAAGTCCGCGCAACAACACCGCTCGCGCTTGGGCGAGTTCGAACTCCGCGATTTGCCCCGCGAATTCCGCCGCCCGTTCTTCCTGGGCCGTGGCCGTGGCCCGCATCTCCGCGCCGTCGATCTCTTGCCGTGACGACGCCCCGCTCGCGAACAACGTCTGCTGCCGCGCGAAATCGTCGCGTTGCATCTTCGCACTCGCGCCGGCCCGGGCACGCTGCGCCTGGGCTTGGGCGACGGCTGCTTCACTCGCGCGGACTCGCGCTTCGGCTTGGGCGAGACTGCGGGTATCGAGCAGATCGGCGCCGCCAGATTCAAGCACGGCGAGCACGGTCTTTCCGGCTTCAACGACCGCGCCGGCTTTCCACTCGATCCGGCGTAATTGTCCGGCGACCGGGCTCGCGATCACGTAGCGGTTTTTCACCCGCGTCATACCTTCTTCGTTCACCGTGACCGTAAGATCGCCGCGCGCGACGACGGCCACCTCGGCGGGCAACGGCTTGGGCCACAGTCCCACGACGATCAACGCCACCAACAGCGCGCCGCCCAACCAAGGCAGGCGTCTCGTCCAACGCCGCGGGGCGGCGCCTTGCGGGTTCTTTTTGCTCGAAACGGCGGGCGAGGGCAGGGGAGGGTTCATCGAAGCGATACGTGATGTTTGAACGTTAAACGATTAGTCGCGGGCCTTCAATGCGCCCACGAGATCCAGTTGATCCAGCCGACGACACGCGAGCAACGCCGAGATCACCGAGGCCGTGGCGACGATCAGGACGGCGAACGCATAATTATACGGCGTCAAAATCAGCGGCAGGCGCACGAACTCCGTGTTGACCGTCGTCAGGATCGCCGCGGCAAATCCGGAACCGATCAGCAGCCCGAGCGGTAACGCCAACAGCGTCAGCACCGCGAGTTCGCCGACGAGCACCGCGCCCACTTCGCCCCGCGAGAAGCCGATGACGCGCAAGGTCGCGAGTTCGCGCTGTCGTTCGCTCAGCGAGATGCGTGCGCTGTTGTAGACGATGCCGAACGCCACGACCGTCGCAAACGTGAGATAGATCATCTGGATCAAACCGATGCTCTTCGCCGTGGTCTCGCGAAACCCCTCGCGGATGCGGTTCTTCACCACCACCCCGGCCGCAGCCGGCGACTCTTTCATCGCCCGCAAAAACTCTTCCCACTTGCCCCCGGCGACGGTGAGATAAGCCCCGCTGATTCGATCGCCTTCGCCGAGCAGGCGATTCAGCGCACCGATGTCCATGAAAGCCGCGGTCCCGGCAAAATCCTCCGAAAGCGCGGCGACCGGCACCGTGAATTCGGGTCGTCGGCCGTCGAGCACGCGCACCGCCAGTTCATCGCCGATGTTCACCGCGAGCACTTCGGCCAGCTTCGACGACAGCACGATCCCGTGAGGGGGAAGCGCGAAGGGCCGCTCTTGCGCGTCGATCACACGGAAGAGTCCCGCCTGCGGCGGCAGTCCGGTGATGGCGAGCCGGCGGAAACGGTTGCCCGCCCGCAGCTCGACCGCCGCGCCGCGCACCGGCTCGGCCAGCACCACACCGGGCAGAGCTTGAAAATCCGCCAGCGTGCGCGCCGGCCCCGGTTCGATCAGCGACACAAATACGGTCTGCCGCTGGATCAGGTCCCATTGGTAGTTCAACACGTAGTCGATGCCGTCGCGAAAGGCGTTCGGCACGATCAGAATTCCCGTCGCCAAAGCGAGTGCGCCCATGGTGAGCATTGAACGCGCGGGTCGCCGCTCGATGTTGCGCAGCGCCATGCGGAACGACGCGGTGAACGCGCGCCCGGCCCCGAGTCGTTCGATCAACGCGGGTCGGTAGCTCGAAGGTGCTTCCGGCCGCATCGCCTCCGCCGGCGGCAATTGCACCGCCGCTTTCACCGCGCCCGCGACGCCGACGACCGCGGCGAGCGTGCTCACGCCGATTGCGGCCAACACCACGGGGGTTGCCAGTCGGAATTCGAGCGAGGGAAACCGAAAGAACAACGTATACATGTCCACCAACTGGTGCCCGAGCCCGATCCCGCCGAGCGTGCCCAAACTCATTCCGCTCACGACGATGATCAGCGAAAATTTCAGGTAGTGTCCTCCGATCTCGCGGTTGGAAAAACCAAACGCCTTCAAAATCGCGATCTGTTCGCGCTGGAGCGTGATCTGCCGGCTCATCACCGCATTGGTCATGAACGCGGCGACGCTGAGGAACACCAACGGGAACCCGACGGAGAGGCCTTGCAAAATCTGAATCTCGTCGCGCACCCGCGTATGCGAGGGATGAGAATCGCGGCCGTAGGCACCGCGGCCGCCGTAGGGTTTGAGCACGCGGTCCACCGCGGCGATGACGGCCGCCTCCGAAGCGCCGGGCGCGAGCCGCAGCGAGATATTGTTGAAGGCGCCGTCGAGGTTGCTCGCGGTGGCGAGTTCTTTGTAGGGCATCCAGAAAACCCCGTAGGTTTTGTTGTTGGGCAACGCCGCGCCCGGCGGCGCTTCGAAGATGAATTCCGGCGAGAGCACCACGCCGGCGACGCGAAAATTTTGCCGCCGCCCGTAAAGCACGGCGGCGATCTCGTCGCCCGGTCGCAACCGGTTGGCTTCGGCGAACGCTTCACCGGTGAGAATTTCACCCGACGATTCCCGGCCCACGAGGATTCGTCCGCTGCGCAGATGGAGCCGGTTGAGCGTCAGCTCTCCCTGTTCGGGCAGCGAGAGGATCAATCCGGTCGCGGGCTCAAGCACGCCGGTCAGATCGAGCGTCACGGGCAACGCGATCCCGGTTTGCACGGCCGCCACACCGGGGATGGCCGACAATTGCGCGGCGACGGCGTTGGGCGCGCGCTTCAGGCGGGAGAACACATCGGCGAAACGGTTGTCGCGGTAGTAGTCCGCGCGCGTCGCCTCGAGGGACGCGATCAGACTGCGGGTCATGATCATCATCGCCAAACCGCAGGCCATCACGAGCGCGACGGCGAACGCCTGCGACTTCAGCGCCTTGAGATCGCGGAGCAGTTTGAGATCAAGCAGCGACATGACGGGCCGCGCGCGGCGTTACCAAGCAAGACTCGCTGCGGCCGCGCGGGTGGCGTTGCGTTTCTCGCCGGTGATGTGGCCGTCGGAGAGCGTCAGCACCCGGTCGGCCATGCCGGCCATGACGGAATTGTGCGTGATGATGAGGGTCAGCGTGCCCAGGTCGCGGTTGATTTTTTCGATGGCTTCCAGCACGGCCATGCCGGTGCGCACGTCGAGTGCGCCGGTCGGCTCGTCGCACATCAGCACGGCCGGGCGTTTCGCGATGGCACGGGCGATGGCCACGCGTTGTTGTTCGCCGCCGGAAAGCTGCGCGGGGAAATGGTCCATACGCGCGCCGAGACCCACGAGGTGCAATGCCTCCTCGGGCGACATCGGGTCGGCGGCGATTTCGGTGATGAGCGCGACATTTTCACGCGCCGTCAGGCTCGGGATGAGATTGTAGAACTGAAACACGAACCCGACCGCGTCGCGCCGGTAGCGGGTGAGCGAGGCTTCGTCGGCGCCGCCCAGATCCCAACCGCGGTAGAGCAGGGTGCCGCTGGTGGGTGTGTCGAGGCCGCCAAGAAGATTCAGCAGGGTGGACTTGCCGCTGCCCGAGGCCCCGAGCACGACCAAGAATTCGCCCGGGTGGCAATCGAGCGTGATCCCGTCGAGCGCGCGGACTTCGGCCTCACCGGAACCGTAGATTTTTCGCAACGCGCGGGCGTGAAAAACCGCCTGGTCGGAAGCGGAGTTTTGCGTCGCTGCGTGGATCATGACGAACGGAGGTTCGCCATCGGTTAACAAGCCGGCAACGGCCAAAGGCGCCGGGACGACACCATTACCGCAGCTTAGAAGAACGTGTAGTATTTGTTCTCCGCGAGGCGCTGGATGAGGAGCGCGAGTTCCATCGCGTGGTAATCGCCCCACATCGAGGACTCGCCGCACGGCACTTTTTGGCCCTTCGGGATGTGGTCCCAGCCGTTGGGGCGGTGATAGACGCTGTGCAACAAAAGGCCCTGGTGCTTTTTGTCGGTCGAGAGATAGGGCTCGGCAAATAGCGTGTCGGCGATGGTGAGGCCGGCTTGGAAATATTTTTTGCCGGCGGCCTTCTCGCCGTTGGCGTCGAGCCAGCGGCCGAGGCGGAGCATTCCTTGCGCGGCGATGGCGGCGGCGGAACTGTCGACGGGTTCGTGGGCGTTGAAGGGGTCGGCGGCGCGTTTCGTGAAATCGCCGAGCTTGTGCGTGTTGAGCGCGGCGCTGTCCCAGTAGGGAATGCCGTCTTTCGCGGAGTAGCCGTCGATGTAGTAGTCGCTCGTGGCTTTCGCGGTTTCGAGGAAGAGATCGGTCACGGCGCGGCGGCCGCCCACGGCGTCGAGGTCGGTGCCTTTGACGGTGTCGAGGAACTCAAGCTGCTCGGCGTAGCCGGTGATGATCCAGGCGGCACCGCGCGTCCACGTCGTGAACGGCGAGTAACCCTGCTGGGAGCTGGGGCAGCGGAACTGGCCGTCGTTGCGGTTGAACACGCTCTCATGCGCGACGCGGCCCCGCACGTCGTAGCTGTCGCGGCCCTGACCGAAGAACACATTGAAACGGGCGGTCGTGGCGGCGTGCTCGATGGCGCGATGCAGAAGATTCGTCGGTTTGTCGCCTTCGCCCATGAGGACGTGGCCGAGTTGATGCGCGACGACGAGCGAGCGCATCGAGCGGATCGTGTCCGCAAAGAGAGATTGCGGGCCGTTGAACGAATAGACGTAACCGCTCGGCGCGACGCCGGCGGCACCGGGAATGGGCGACCACGGTTGTTTATACTGCGTGGTGGCGTAGCGCGCGGCCTGGACGGCGCCCGAGGCCTTGAGCGCCACTTCGGTGTAGTCGAGCTCGGCCTGATTGAAGCGGGTTTTCCCCTCGAGCATGAGCCGGCGCTGGTTGCCGTAGGTGGAGACGTTGTTGAAACCGTGGTCGTGCACGCCGACGTGCGAGACGTGCGACGCCATATGGCGCACGGTTTTCACGCGCCCGCGCTCGAGCATCGCGGTGTCGCCGGTGGCGTCGTAGTGGAGGAACGCCATGCCGAATTGGAAGCCCTGCGTCCACTCGGTCCAACCGCGCGAGCTGTATTTGCCGGCGACGGTGAACACCGGCGTGCCCTTGCTCGGATCCCACGCGGCGTCGAGGGCGCGGATTTTTTCGCCGGCGAGTTCGAACACGCGGGCGGTTTTCTTCGAGAGCTTGGCCGGGGTGAGGGAGGCGTTGATTTTCATGGAGGAAGACGTCCAAGAAACCATGAACCGGGCCGACTGCACGAATGTTTTTTACCCGCCGCACCGGGCTTGCAGGTCCGAGTGCCGCGGGGTGAGCATCGGACCATGCCCTCGCTGCTCGAAGATTTCATCAAGGCGTTTATCCCGCTCTTTGTGGCGATCGACCCGATCGGACTTGCGGCCGTGTTTCTGGCGCTGGGGCAGGGGACTCCGCCCGATTTGCGCCGGCGGATCGCCCGCCAGGCCACGTGGACCGGGGGCGGGGTGGCGTTGCTCTTTCTGTTTTTGGGCCAGTCGATCTTCGCCGCGATCGGCATCACCACGAGTGATTTTCGAATCGCGGGAGGGCTCATTCTGTTTATCCTTGCGGCGCGCGATCTCGTTCATTCGGCGGCCGAGGCTCCGCCGAAGCTCGCCGACGATTTTGGGGTGGTTCCGCTGGGGATGCCGCTGATCGCCGGCCCGGCTTCGATCACCACGCTCATCGTGATCGCGCAGTCGGTGGGTTACCTGATCGCGCTCGCGGCGCTTGCGGCGAATCTTGTGCTGGTGGTGTTGGCCTTCGCCTACAGTGACCGGCTTGAAAAATTGATCGGCGCGACGGGCCTGCGGGCGATTTCCAAAATCATCTCCATGCTGCTCGCAGCCATCGCGGTGAACATGATCCGCAAAGGCTGGGCCGGTTAAGCGGTCGCTACCGCTTCAGGGAGTCGCGTCAAGGTGCGGCGCAGGACGAGGGTTTCGACCACGAGCCAGCTGGCCAACACGATTAGCAATGCCCCGATGCCAGCCTCGACATGGTGCACGACGGCAATCGGCGCAGTGCCTTCGAAGCGGCCCAGATGGGTCTTCAGCATCAGCACGAGGCTCCACAATGACATCGTAAGCATCAGTGCGGCCGGCCCCAGGGTGAACCAAGCGCCGCGGCCTCTGCGGTAGAGCCATACGGTTAGGCCGAGTAGAGTCAGCGCGGCGAGCAATTGGTTGGACGATCCGAAGAGACCCCAGAATACGCGCCAAAGAGGAACTGCTTGACCGTTGACCTCGGCGGGCGGGAGGAGGGCCAGCACGAGCGGTCCTGCCAACGTGATGCCGGTCGCCGCGAGCGCCTTGCCTTGGCCGGCCCAGCCCAGCAGTTCCATTAAGACATAGCGGGCGAGCCGCGTGCAGGCGTCGAGGGTGTCGAAAATGAACGTCGCGAAGCACAGTAGCGCGAAGCCGTGGGCGATGTTAACCGGCAACAGGCCGAAAGTTGCGTGATGCAAAAAGAGGGCGACGCCATTGGCAAAAATTGCATCCGGCCGGCCCGTGGGCGCGGCCAAGATCATGACCGCCGCGAGGCTGATGCAGGCGAAGAACGCTTCGAGCAGCATCCCGCCGTAGGCCACGGGCCGGGCGTCGGCAAAGCGGTTGAGTTGTTTCGCGGTCGTGCCGCTGGCGACGATCGCGTGGAATCCCGAGCACGCGCCGCAAGCGATGGTGATAAACAAAATTGGAAACAACGGTGGCAGTGCCCCACCGGGGGTGAAGAGGGGCCCTGTTCCCCAAGCTGGCGCCTGAAGGGTGAGGTCGCCACTGACTCCGCCCACGATGATTCCGACCACACCCGCGACCGCGATGATGTAGAGAAAATACCCGCCCAAGGCGCCGCGGGGCTGCATCAACAGCCACATCGGCGCGATCGCCGCAAAGAAACAGTAGGTAAGCAAAATCACGTTCCACGCCGACATGATGCGCACGCCCTCGGGCAACAAAGACGCGATGTCCAGCGGCAGCATGGGCCCGATCACGATCGCTCCCAAAACCAGCGGCAGGAACACCGCCTGCGCCCGGCCCTCGCTCCAGTTGCGTTTGCGCATCAGCCAACCCATCGCGAGGGCGAGACCGAGATACAACAACGACGAGGTCACCACGGCAGGGCCCGGGGCCTCGCTTTGATTTGGGGCCGCCGCTTGTGTAAACGCCCCCGCGGTCACATCGGCAAAGGCCACGATCACGTAGACCAACGAAATCCAAACGAACGCCAGAAACAACAGGTGGCAGCGCCGGTTCATGTGTTGCCGCACCACTTCGGCGATGGATTTTCCGCTGTGCCGCACCGAGGCGACGAGGGTGAAGAAATCGTGCACGCCGCCGATGAAGATCGAGCCGAGAATGATCCAAATCCACGCCGGCAGCCACCCGAACAACGTCGCGGCCAAAATCGGTCCGACAATCGGGCCGGCGGCGGCGATCGCGGAAAAATGCTGCGGCAACAGCCAACTCCAACGGGCCGGCTCGTAGTCGAGACCATCGCGTTGGGCGTGGGCCGGCGTCGGGGATTCGTCGCCGATGCCGGCGGCCTTGAAGAGCAACCGGCCCATCCAGCGATAGGCGAGGCCGAGAATCACCGCCGAAACGGCGAGAAAAAGGATAAGTTTCATGGGGTCTTCCGGGGTCTTTCCGATTGTTTGGAGCTAAAAGCAGGGAACGGGCCGATCTTTGCCGTTACGATTCAAAATTTACCGGGTCTCCCGGCCTTTATGGAATCCGGGTTCCGCGTTGCCGCACCGCCTCGAAAAGCGTGATGATCGTCGCCATCGCCACGTTCAACGAATCCGCCTGACCCGCCATCGGGATGCGCACCGGCGTGTCGCAGTTTTCCAGCCAGAACTTGCTCAGCCCGTATTGCTCGCTGCCCATCACCACCGCGAGCGGCCCGCGCAGATCGACCTCCGAGTAGATTTTTTCCGCCGCCGGCGTCGTCGCCACCGAGCGCACGCCTTTTTCCTTCAACCACGCCTGCACCCGCGCGCTCTCCTCGACCACGAGCGGCACCGAAAACAGTACGCCCGTCGAAGCGCGGACAACATTGGGATTAAAGATGTCGGTCACCGGGTCGCACACGATCACCGCATCGCAGCCCGCCGCATCCGCGCTGCGCAGAATCGTCCCCAGGTTGCCCGGCTTCTCGATCGCTTCGACGACGAGCAAGAAAGGCGCTTTGGCTGTAGGACCGACCGCCGGTCGGTCTCCCTCGGGCCCAAAAAGATGATCCAAATCACCGAGCGCCCGCCGCCATTGCGGCGCCACCGCCAGCAAGCCGTCCGGCCGCTCGCGATACGCGACCTTGGCGAACACATCCTTCGTCAACTCGCAGGCCGTCGCTCCCGCGGCTTGGGCTTGGGCGATCAACGCCGGTTCGTTTTCACCCAGAAACCACTCCGGCGAAAAATAGATTTCCTGCAATGCGACGCCCTTTTCCAGCGCGCGCCGGATCTCCCGGTAGCCCTCGACCAAAAATACCCCGGCCTCATCCCGCGGACGCCGGTCGCGCAGCTTCACGAGCTGCTTCACGCGCGGATTCTGAAGACTGGTGATTTTTTCGATCGGTGGGCTCACGGAACACACGGAACACACGGAATCGGAAAAAATACAGAATCCTTTTCTTGGTCTGTCCCGCTTCCGTGTATTCCGTGTGTTCCGTGGGCAAGAAATCAAAAAACAACGACCTCCCTTTTCCGTATCACACCGAGCTAGAGCTCGAGATCGTCACGCTCACCAACCACGGCGTCGGCCTCGCCCGCGTGCCCCACCCGGCGGACCCCGCCGCCAAATGGGTTGTGATGATCCCTTTCTGTCTGCCCGGCGAACGCGTCCGCGCCCGCATTTTTCGTAACCATAAAAACTACTCCGAAGCCGACCTCGTCTCCGTCCTCACGCCGTCACCCCACCGCATCGCGCCCGTTTGCCCGCTTTTTGCCCGCTGCGGCGGCTGCCAATACCAGCACTTCGCCTACTCCGAACAACTCGTTTGGAAACAACGCCAGGTCGCCGAGCTGCTTCAGCACATGGCCGGCGTCACGCACACCGTGAACCCCGTCATCGGCTCGCCCAAACCCTACGGCTACCGCTCGAAGATCACCCCGCATTTTAATCCGCCGCGCGACCCCGCCACGCCGCCGCCCATCGGCTTTCTCCGCCAGGGCACGCGATTCGACATCGTCGATGTCCCGCACTGCGACATCGCAACTGACGCCATCAACGAAAAGCTCACCACCGCCCGCGCCGCGATTCACGCCCGCGCCACCGCCGGAGAGTTTCTCCGCGGTTCCACCCTCCTCCTTCGCGATGCCGATGGTCAGGTCACGACCGACTACGAGGCGATCGTCATTGAAACGGTGGGCGACCTAAAACTCCGCTTTCTCGCCCGCGATTTCTTCCAGAACAACCCGTTTATTCTCCCCGCATTCACCGCCTATGTCCGCCGCCAAGCCGCCGCGACCGGCGCCCGCTTCCTGGTGGATGCCTACTGCGGCAGCGGCCTCTTCGCCCTCAGCGCGGCCCCGTCCTTCGAACGCGTCGCCGGCATCGAGCTCAGTGAATCCTCCATCCGCTTCGCCCGCCAAAACGCCGCCGACAACGGCATCGCCAACGTCTCCTTCCAATCGGGCGACGCCGCCACGATTTTTGCCGGCCTCGACCCGGTCTTCGCGCCCGCCGACACCGCCGTGATCATCGACCCGCCCCGCAAAGGCTGCGACGAGTCCTTCCTCGCCCAACTCTTCGCCTTCGCCCCCCGCACCGTGGTTTATGTGAGCTGCGACCCCGCGACCCAAATGCGCGATCTTAAGGGCTTCCTCTCCGCGGGCTACACCCTCACGGATGTGCAACCCTTCGATCTCTTCCCGCAGACCCGGCACCTCGAGTGCGTGATCACTCTGGTGAAGACACCGACGACTGCAGCGAGCTAGCACGGCCCTCTGACTGAAGGCTATTTCCGTGTTCGCGCTTCAAGGCGTAATCACAGGCAGAGGCTCATTTTCCCGGCGGCGATAAACTTTGAAGTGGCGAGCATCGATGGTCAAAAGCTTGGCCTTGGGGAATTGTTCACTCAGCACGACCAGAGAGGCGTCGGCCGCGTCCATCTTTTCAAATCTAGCCATCAGAATTTGGGTGCGCAGCAGGTGACGGGGCCGAGGTGAGTGCAACACGATGCCGCCTTCCCGCACCAGAGTGATCAAGGCCTGCACCGGGGACGAGTTGCCTCCCAGTTGATAGCAGGCTTCGCCCAACATGATTTCCGTCGTATGCAAAGCGTCTCTCCGCCCCTGCAGGGTCGCCACGCTCCAGTTGTGCCATTGGTCACCGGCGTTCAGCCAGCCGATCAACGGCCCGGCATCCACCAAGGTGTTAACGTCCCTATCCTTCGCGCGCCGAAAGATCGCTCGGGCCGGTGAACATGCCTTTGTAGTTTGCGGCGAGCCGCGCGAAGTCCGGTGCGGTGGCGGCCACTTCCTTTTCCAGTGCGCGTCGCGTCAGGGTGGAAAGCTTTTCCCCGCGCTTTCGCGCGGCGGCGCGGAGCTTCTTGTCGAGGGTGCCGGGCAGCTTGACCGTGAGCGAAGGCATGGGTCTTGCCGTGATCTTACCCGCTTCTCGATCAAATGGGAACTGCGGGCGTTGCAGGCCGGGCTCCGCGTCCGTGTTTTCCCGGCCATGAGGACCAACTTTTTTGGAAACCAACTTTGCCAGACCCGGCTGGTCTGGAATTCACAAAACTCGTCCAACCGAATCTTCATGCTGTGGCCGGCTGTAAAAGAGCCGCCTCGGAACGCTCGAGCAACCTCCGCGCCATTTCGCCCGATACCGACGGTAAACACGCTAAAAATTCGTCGAGCGTGAAGTTGTTTTCGAGGTAGTCGAAGAGTGCCTTGACCGGCACCCGTGTGCCCTTGAACACCGGCACGCCGCCCAGAATCTCCGGGGTGACCGCCGACATCCGAAGCCGATCAGAAGGGATCAAACTTTGCACTTTGTCGTCTGGAAGAGAAAATGACAAATTGCAAAGCTCGACCCCTTTGATCGGCCCCCCGCCGGAGCACTCACTTCGTCACGTGATCCAGCGAGCGGATATACGCGGCGACCGCCTCGGCATCGGCGTGATCGAAACGATATGAAGGCATCGGTGGCCGCGTCGCAGGGAGCTGATGCGGACGGACGCCCGACTTCAGAAACTCCACGAACGCCTCCTCCGACCAACCGGCGGGCAAACCGGCAAGAGCCGGGGCGAATGGTGCCCACGCCGGCATCGGCACGGTCGGTGCAAACGCGATCGTCGCGCCACGCAGATGCTGGCCGACAATGAATTCGCCGCGCTCGTTGCGCGGCGAATGGCAGTCAATACACACGCCCACGTTGTGGACGAGGTATTCACCGCGCTTGACCAGCTTTGGATCGACGGCCGGCGAGACTTTCGCGCCGACTCCGGCATTCGCCGACTTCGAGAGCGCGGCGAGACTTAAAACGCCCAGCGTGACAGCGCCGGCGGTGACAAGGATGGCTTTGATGTTTTTCATGAGGGAAAAGGTGTGACCGGGCGAAGCCTTCGGCCGTCGCCCACAGGAGCGCGGCACGACGGCCAACGATTGCCCGTGGTTTAATCGGAGACGTGGGGGCGGCGGGATGCGGGCACGGCTCTCACGTTCACGAACTCGATGAAGTTCGCACGAAGGGGGAGACCGTCCGCTTCAGGGCGACTTCAGCCGACGGCCTGAATACGGTGATCGCGGGTCCAGGCAACGCTCGCCCGGCGTGCGCGCGCCGGGCTCGTCGGGTTCGCGAGCGCCTCCAGCTCGTCGGCCAGCGGCGAGTTTTCCGCCTCGGCGGCGACCCGCGCCCCGAGACGGGCGGCGGCCGACCGGTAGCGGTCGTCGCCGAGCAATTCCTTCAACGCCTGCTCGATTTCCGCAACGGTGGCGGCGGGCGTGAGCACGAGCCCTGCACCGCGTTCGACGATACGCGCGGCGTTGTCGTTCTGGTCGCGCCCGAGCGGGATCACCAGCATCGGCTTTTTCTGGAGGAGCGCACGCATGACGGTCCCGTGGCCGCCATGTGTGACCACCAAGGCGGACGCGGCCATCAACGCATCGTGGGGCGCGCTGTGGACCAGCGCGGTGCCGGTGCCCGCGCGCAATTCCTCGGGCTCGATCGTGCCGCCGAGCGTGACCACGAGGCGGATGGGCAGGCGCTCCCCCGCGTCGATGATGCGTTGGAGCACGCCGGCGTGGTTCTGAAATGTCGTGGAGAACGCGACCGCGATCTGCGGCCGTGTGTCGGTCGGCGGCCACGGCGAGCGCCATGGCTGCGCCCAAGCGACCGGCCCGACCTGCGGACCGACATAACGGATGTGCCCGGGCAACGAATCCGGCGCAAAATCGAACGCCCGGCTTGTGCCGAGAAAGTGCACCGGCGCATAGGCGAACTGTTCCAGCACGTGCGCGAGCGGTCGCAGACCGAGGGCGGCGCGCGCGGCGTTGAGCGAGGGCAGACCTTGGTCAAGGAGTCCGGTCAGGCCGCACGTCGCTTCGGCGTGAAAGGCGCGCTCCTCGTCCGATCGGGCGGGGCGGAAGCCGGGGCCGAGCGGTGGGATGCCTGGCACGGGATACAGGCTGATCTGCGAGGTAAGGAGCACGGTTTTCTGGCCGAGCGACTCGCAGGCGGTGAAAACTCCGGCGAGAAAATCGCTGCCCACCACGAGGTCGACCGGTTCGCGCCGGAGTTCCTCAACGAGGTCACGGGCATAGGCGAGCGCTGGGCCGCACATGATCTTGTGGATCATCATCAGCAGACCATCGGTCGGCACGGTCACGTCCCAATCGTTGACGATCTCGGTCTGGCGGGAGCGGTCGGCACGGCAGGGCGCGTGCATCCAGGGGACGAAGGAAACTCCGGCGGCCTCGATCTCGCTGCGGTTGGCCTCGTCGCTCATCACGCGGACACGGTGGCCGCGGCGGGCGAGTTTGGCCGCGATCACGAGGACGGGTGCGACGACGCCGCCGGCTTCAAAGGTGGTGAAGAGGAAAGAGCGGGAATGAGCGGGATGTGAAGTCATGGACGTGACGGGCTGGGGATGAGAACGGGCGAGTGTTTCAGGCACTGGGAAATCACCCCGAGGCCAAAGGCGCGAAGGCTCCGGCGACCAAGTGCCGTAGCATGGATTTGTAGTCGTCGAGGGAGCGGCCCATGTCGCGGCGGACCAGTTTCCACAGATAGACGTCGGTCGCGGCGACGAGCAGATCGAGGTGGAAGGTCAGCTTGGAACCGGACCAGCGCGACAGCTGCGGCCCGAAAGCCTGGGCGAGCCAAGCACGGTGGCCCGCCCGGCCGCGATCAGTCACAGAGCGCAGGGCGGGCGAGCGGTCCTCTTGGGCGAGCAAGCGCATCACCAGATCGCCAGTCAGCTCGTAGTCGGAGACGAGGAGATCGAGCGCCTCGCCGACCTCCCCCGGCTTGGTCACGCGACGATCGGTGATTTCGGTCTCAAGGCGCTTGCAGGCGGCCTCGATCAAGCCCTCCTTGCCGCCAAACCGGCGCACGATCGTCTGCACACTGACCCCGGCTGCGGCGGCGATGTCATCCAAGGTGATTTGGTCAAACCACGAATCGCCCAGCCGCGCCATGAAGGCGTCGAGGATCCGTTCATAGGTGGCCTCCGCCGCCTCGGCGCGAGCGCCTTGGCGGTAGGAACGTGGAGAGGACTCGGATTTCATGTTAATACCGCATACACGAATTTTGGCGAAATGCAATATTAATGTTAGCGGAACTAACATGAATTATTTTGCGACGCCTCTCTCTACGAAACTCAGGCCCCGCGACGCAGCCGCAACGTGTGCGGACAACATTGAGTTTCCCGGCGGAGTTTGTCGCGGAGTGTCGCCTCGCTGGCGCAGCGCTACACCAGAGCCTGATCCACGGCCGGGGACTCCATCATCAGCGCGGAGGCGAGCGCGAGCGCGCTGTCGATATCGCCCGCCTTTGCCTTGGCTTCGTAGTGGGCGCGAACCGTGCGCAGATCCGTTACGTCGGTTTGGGCGAAGGTCGGGGCCGAGCGAAGGGATCAAACTTTGCACTTTGCACTCGCTGAGCGCCGATCCAAGGGGGTCGGCGCCGTCGTTCGTTAGTTTTTCGTCCGGGCCGATTCAGATGCCGCGCTGCTCGTGACCTTGATGCCGGGCAACTACACCGCCCAAGTCAGTGGCGTGGGTTCCGCCTCCGGTGCGGCTTTGGTCGAGGCCGAGCGGAAAGGGCCGAGCGGAAAGGGTCAGGTTTTAACTATTAATATTGTCCGTAGGTATCGTCGTCAAAGATCCAAGCGGCACAGGGCCGAGCCGAAGGGGTCAAACTTTGCACTTTGCACTCCGATGTGAAGCAACGTCGTCAAAGATCCAAGCGGCACAGGCCACGCCAGCCCCGAGCGGCTGTCATGTCCTCTGCAACCTCCCTTCAGCCGCATTGCTCCTTTTTGCCTTTTTAAACCTATAGCGACCGCAGCGGAATCACCGGCGCCGAAAGCTACCCTGGTCGCGGCGTGAAGCCGCTCCTACAGCGAGAGGGGATTGGTTTCGGAGAGGCCGGGGGCGGTCGAGTCGATGGGGGCCGGCGGTGTTTCGCTAGTTTTCGTTCGGCAATTTCGCGATGGTCCCGGGCGCTGGCCTGGAGCCTTTCCGGTAAACCGCGCTTGGTTCTTCCTGGCACCTGAGGGCGGGTGCGAGCGCAGCCCCTCCACTATTAGGTTACTCAGAAAGGCTCCCGGCCAATTGAGGTTGGCCGATCACTTCGGCAGCCACGTCTCCCAGTTCTTCGCGTAGGCAGCCACGTTCTCCCGGTTTACCGCCACGAGCTCGGTGTTCGCGATGGGTTGCGGCGGGGATTTCTTCAACAGGAGTTTGTTGACGAGGCTTTCGACGGCCAGGCGGCCGTAGCCGTAGACATCTTGGCCGAGCAGCAATTGCACGTGGCCGCTGCGCACGTAGCCGAGTTGCTGCGGGAGCGCGTCGATCGACACGCATTTGATCGTGCCGGCCGGCCATTTGAGCGCGTTGTCGGTAAACAAGGGCCAGCCGCCGAGCAGGCCCCAGCCGGTGATGTCGGGGTTGGCTTGCATGACTTGCTCGATCTTGGCGACCGCGTCTTGCGGGGTCTCTTTGTGGTAAAAAATGTCCACGAGGCGGATGCCGGGAAACTTCTTTGCGGCGGCGCGAAAACCGGCGGCGCGCTGCTGGAGATTGACGGCGTTGGGGTTGCCGTCGATCGCCGCGACCACGCCCTTGCCGCCGAGTTCTTTGGCGAGCGCCTCAAACGTCGCCGCGCCCGCCGCGAAGTCGTCGATGCCGATTGAGATGAAGCGTTTGCTCGCCGGAGCGTCGCCGGAAAAGGTCGCGACGGGCACACCTTGCGCGACGGCTTTGTTGATGGTGTCGGTGACTTTGTTGGCGTCGGAGCAACTGATGATGATGCCGTCGGCCCCGTTGAGCAGGAGTTGTTCGATGAACTCGGCTTGTTTCTGCGCGTCCTCTTCGTTGGGGGTGCGCCAGTCGATTTTCACCGTGATGCCGTGCTGTTTCCCGAGGTCGCGGGCGGCGTCGTTGGCGCCGGCGCGGGCGGCTTCGAAGAACGGGTTGCCCGCCGATTTGGCGACCATGCCGAGGGTGTAGGTTTTCTGGGCGAAGCCGAGCGGGGCAACGAGGCTGGCGGCGAGGAGGAGCAGGGTGGGGCGGAGCAGGTTCATCGCCACGAGTTACGGGCGCGGCGTCGGACGGACCAACTCAAAAACGTCCGCCCCCGCATTTTCTCAGCGGGGCCGGTCGCGCCAACGCCACCAACCGGCCAACATGCTGCCGATCACCGAGTGAAACACGCTGGAAATCGCGCAGGGCACGGCGGTGAGCGGGTCCGCAAGATTCTGGCGCGCCAACACCACGCCGAGCCCGCTGTTTTGCATACCCACCTCGATGGAGATCGTGCGGCAGGTCGTCTCGGCCTGGCCCGTGAGCCGCGCCAACAGATAACCGAGGCCAAATCCACCGGCGTGCAGCAGAAACACCGCGAGCACGAGCGGGCCGGCACTGGCCCGGATGGCCGGTGCGTTGGCCCCCACGATGCTCGACACGATCAGCATGACGCCCAGCACCGAAGCCAACGGCGCGGCCGGCAAGACCGAGGCCACGGCGCGCGGGGCGATGCGACGAAGGACCAAGCCCAACAGCACCGGCAGCAACACCACCTGCGCCGTGCTGGTGAAGAGGCCCCAACCGTCGACCTTGACCCAGGTGCCGGCCAGCCAGCTCGTGAGCAACGGAGTCATAAAAACCGCCGCAAAGGTCGAACACATCGTCATCACGACCGAGAGCGCGACATCGGCGCGCGCCAGATAGGTGACGATATTCGACGCGGTGCCGCCGGGACAGCACGCGACGAGGATCAGCCCGACGGCGAAAGGCCCGTCGAGTTGCAGCGCGTGGGCGATGCCCCAGCCGAGCCCGGGCATGATCGCGTATTGGGCGACGAAGCCGATCGCGATCGGCCGTGGCATCGTGCCGACGCGTTTAAAATCCGCCGGCTCCAACGTGAGCCCCATCCCGAGCATCACGAGGGCGAGGGTCCAGACGATCCACGGTCCGGAGAACCAAATGAACACGGCGGGCTCCGCGAGGGCGATCCCGGCTCCGACCAGAATCCAGAGCGGAAACGCATCGGCGGCGAGCGAGAGAAAACGGGGCATCGCGACACCGTGGTTATCGCTCGCCGGGATGGAAATGGAAAAACGGCGGGTGTGAATTTGCAGGTTGAGTCAGCGACGCGTAATGAAAGTGGCACGGGCGTCTCGCCCGTGACCGAGCGGGCACGGTGCCCGGTCTTTTCCAATCCCATGGGCGGGACGCCCATGCCACCTCGATCCTTGGCTCTACTTTCCGCTTCGCTGACGCCGTCGGCTCGTGCGGGAATCTCTTGCCACGCTCCGCGCCAATTTTCGTGATGGCGACGGCTCGATTTTTGCCGCTCCGGCTGCGGCACCCAATACCCTTTTTCTTCCCATGAAAGTCATCATCACCGGCGGCGGCGGTTTCCTTGGTTCCCGGCTGGCGGTCAAACTCATCCACCGCGGCGAATTGACCGGCCCCTCGGGCGCGTCGGAACCCATCGACCAAATCGTGCTCTTCGACGCCCATTTTCATCAACCTCCGGCCGATGATCGCGTGCGGCCCATCAAGGGCGACATCTCGGACCGTGCGGCGGTGTTCGCGGCCGTGGGCCAAGACGACGCGACCTCGATTTTTCACCTCGCCTCGATGGTCAGCGGCGAATGCGAGCAACGCTTCGACGACGCGCTCCGCGTCAACCTCGACGGCGGACGTAATGTCTTCGAAGCGGCGCGCGCCCTGCCGGGCCGGCCGCGGGTCGTGTTTGCCAGCAGCATCGCCTGTTACGGCGGTGAGGCCGTGCGTCACCCGTGCTCCGATTCGGACAAACTCACGCCGCGCACGACCTACGGCATCACCAAAGCCATCTGCGAACACTTGCTCAACGACCACACGCGCAAAGGCCACTTCGACGGCCGCACGGCGCGTCTGCCCACGGTAATCATCCGGCCGGGCCAGCCCAACGCGGCCGCGTCGAGCTGGGTGAGCGGGATGTTTCGCGAGCCATTGCGCGGTGAGCCGTGCCTGTTGCCCGTGCCGCGCGACCAGGGTCATCCCGTGACCGGTTATCGCACGGTGATCGATTCACTCGTTGCGCTGCATGAAGTGCCCGAAGCGGCGCTGGGTGACGACCGGGGCTACGTCTTGCCGGCCCACACCGTCACGCCCGCGCTGGCGTCCGCCGTGCTGGGAGAAATCGCCGCCGAGCGCGGTCTCACGTTGGGCCCGGTGGTCGAGGCGATGGACGCCCGGATTCACGGGATCGTGAGCAATTGGCCGGTGGCGATCGACGCCGCGCGCGCGGTCGCGCTCGGCCTGCCGGTGCCCCCCGATCTGAAGACTATCGTGGCCCAGTATCTCGAAGATTTTGGCGCGGCCACGCGGTGAATTCGGAGCGACGGCTTGAGCGGACCCGAGCCGGGTCAACTCCGTTGGCTGCAAGGTTGCTTCGATTCGCGGAAATCCTTTTCTCGCCCGATGCCCTCTACCTCCCACGCTTGGAATTTCTTCCGCACCGGCGGCCTTGATCAGGTTTCGCTCACGAGCGGCGCCGACCTGCTCGCCCTCGAGCACCTCGACCAGAAGCTGTGGGTTGCGCTGAGTTGCCCCGTGAAGGGCTTGGAGCTCGACGAGAAGACCCTCGCGTTGATCGATGGCAACGCCGACGGCCGCGTGCGGGTGCCCGAGCTGCTCGCCGCGATCAAGTGGGCCGCCGCCCGCTTGAAAGACCCGAGCGTGCTCCTCTCCGGCGCCGATTCCCTTCCGCTCGCCGCGATCAACGACGCCACGCCCGAGGGCAAAGTCCTCCTCGCCTCGGCGAAACAGATTCTCTCCAACCTCGGCAAGAAGACCGCCACCGCGCTGCCGGTCGCCGACGCGGCCGACACCGCCAAGATCTTCGCCGCCTCCGCGCTCAATGGCGACGGTGTCATCCCGCCCGAGGCCACCGAAGACGCCGCGACCCAAACGCTCATCAAGGAAATCATCGCGACCATCGGCGGCACGCCCGACCTCGCCGGCAGCACGGGCGTGACCGTGGCGCAGATCGACAAGTTCTTCGCCGACCTCGCCGCCTACGTCGTGTGGGTCGAGCAGAGCGCCGCCAAAGAAATCGCCATCCTCGGCTCCGCCACCGACGCCGCGGTCACGGCCCTCAAGGCCGTCCGCGCCAAGGTCGAGGACTACTACGCCCGCACCCGCCTCGCCGCCTTCGACGGCCGCGCCCTCGCCGCGCTCAACCGCAGCGAGACCGAGTATCTCGCCCTCGCCGCCAAGGACCTCACGATCAGCGCCACCGAGGTCGCCGGCCTCCCGCTCGCCCGCGTCGCCGCCGATGCCCCGTTGCCGCTGCTCACCGGCGTGAATCCCGCCTGGGCCGCCGCGCTCGCGACGCTCCACGCCGCCGTCGTCACGCCGGTTCTCGGCGCCGACAAGACCACGCTCACCGCCGCCGAGTGGGCCGCGCTCAACGCCAAGTTCGCCCCCTACGAGACGTGGCTCGGCGCCAAGGCCGGCACCGCCGTCGAGAAACTCGGCCTCGCCCGCGCCAAGGAAATCCTCGGCGGCAAAGGCCGCGAAGCCCTCGCCGCGCTCATCGCCGCCGATGCTGCGCTCGCCCCCGAGTTCAAGGCTATTGGCGACGTCGAGCGCCTCACCCGTTACCACCGCGACCTTCGCGCGCTGCTCCACAATTTCGTCAACTTCGCCGATTTCTTCTCCCGCGACCGCTGGGCGATTTTCCAGGCCGGCACGCTCTATCTCGACAGCCGCAGCACCGAGCTCTGCATCCGCGTCGACGGGGCCAACCCGCTCGCTGCGATGAGCAAAGCCTACATCGCCTACTGCACCTGCACCCGCGCCGGCCTGCCGCCGATGACCATCGCCGCCTGTTTCACACAGGGCGATAGCGACTACCTTTTCGTCGGACGCCACGGGCTCTTCTACGATCGCCAAGGCCGTGATTGGGACACGGTCATCACGAGCATCGTCGATAACCCGATCAGCATCCGGCAGGCATTCTGGTCACCGTATAAGAAGTTTGTGCGGATGATCGAGGAACAGGTCGCCAAACGCGCCGCCGCCGCCGAAGCCGCTTCGTCGAGCAAGCTCGCCGCCGCCGCCGAGAAAACCGCCAACGCCGACCAGGCCAAACCCGCCGAGCCGCCGAAGAAAGTGGACGTCGGCGCCGTCGCCGCGATCGGTGTCGCAATCTCCGGCGCGATGACCGCGATCACGTTGATTCTCGGCTACGTGTTCCAACTGAAGGTCTGGCAATACCCGCTCGTGCTCATCGGCCTCATATTGGTGATTTCGATGCCCTCGATGATCATCGCCTGGCTCAAACTCCGCCAACGCAACCTCGGCCCGATCCTCGAAGGCAACGGCTGGGCCGTGAACGGCCGCGTGAAGATCAACATCCCGTTTGGCACCGCGCTCACCGACATGGCCGTGCTCCCGCCCGGCGCGAAACGCTCGCTCGAAGATCCCTACGAGGACAAGGAAGCCGCCGCGCAGCAGCGCAAAGCGATCGTTCTCGTCGTGCTCGTCGTGCTCGCCGTCGCCGCGATCTGGGTGCGCTGGGACCAGACGAAGAACGGACGTTATTTCTGGCAGCCGGCGCCCGCGCCGGTGGCGGCGGTTGCGCCTGCTGCTGCTCCGACGGTGCCGGCGACTCCAGCGCCGGCTACGAAGTAACGCCAACGTCCCGTTTGGGGGTTTTGAGTTCCATGTTGGGGGCGAGGTTCCCGCGGAACCCGGGCCGCTTGCGGATGAGCGGCCCCACCGACCGGAATTTCCGAATGATGCGGATGTTGGTCGAGGTCCGGAGACTTGTGGGCGGGGTGACCTCACCCCGCCTACATTCTTGATCGGCTCCGCGATCCTGCCGCTCAATCCGCGTCTGGCGCGATGTAGTGACAGCCTTTGCTTCGGGGGTTGAGCGTCGCGGCGTGGACGACGAGGAGGGCGGTCTGCACGGCGTTGCGGAGCTCGATCAGGTCGCGGGTGAGCCGGCAGCCGCGGTAAAAACTCTGAATCTCTTCGCGCAGCTCCAACAAGATGCGGCGCGCGCGGGTGAGGCGTTTGGGCGAGCGGACAACGCCGGCGTAGTTCCACATCGTCGTCTGGATTTGCTGGATGTCCTGCCGCACGAGCACGGGGTCAGCCTCGCGCGTGGGACTTTCCCAGGCGCGGGGCTCGGGCAGGTGAAAGGTGAGGCGCGCGACATCGTCGGCATCGGCGAGCGCGGTGAACTTGGCGCTCGTGAGGCACTCAAGGAGGGAGGTGCTCGCGAGGCGGTTGGCGCCGTGCAGGCCGGTGCAGCCGGTTTCGCCGACGGCGTTGAGATGGCGGATGTTGGTGCGGCCGTGGAGATCGGCGTGGACGCCGCCGCAGGCGAAATGCGCGGCGGGCACGACCGGGATCGGGTCGCGGGAAATGTCCACGCCGTGGCTGAGGCAGCGCGCGTAGATCGTGGGAAAACGTTCGCGGATGAACTCGGGTTTCATCGCGGAGAGATCGAGGAACACGCACGGCTCGCCGCTGGCGGCCAGCTCCTGCTTGATCGCGCGGGCGACGACATCGCGGGGTGCGAGCGAGCCGCGCGGGTGCACGCCGTCCATGAAGCGCTCGCCCTTGGCGTTGATGAGCACGCCGCCTTCGCCGCGCAGGGCCTCAGTCACGAGGAAGCGCGGGGCGTTTTTCTTGGCGAAAACCGTGGGGTGAAATTGGACGTATTCGAGATCGATGAGGCGCGCGCCCACGCGATAGGCCATCGCGACGCCGTGGCCGACGCTGCCGGGCTGGTTGGTCGAGTGCAGGAAAATCTGCCCGAGGCCGCCGGTGGCGAGGATGGTTTTCTTGGCGACGATGGCGACGGTCTCGCCGGTGACCGTGTCGAGCACGTAGGCGCCGAAGCAGGTGAGCGGCTCGTATTTGTCGGCGGAGTCGGCGGAATTGTGCGAGAGCGTGAGCAGGTCGATGGCGACCCAGCCTTGGCGGCGCGTGATGCGCGGCGTGGCGTCCACGCGCTGCGCGACGCGGTCGAGGATGGCGTGGCCGGTGGCGTCCTTGGCGAAGATGATGCGCTTCTCGCTGTGGCCGCCCTCGCGGGTGAACTCGAGTTCGCCGGCGGCGTCACGGTCGAAGGCGACGTGGAGATCGTCGAGCAGGAGTTCCTTCACCGCGGTCGGGCCCTCGTTGACGAGTTGGGCGACGGCGGCGGGATTCGAGGTGTGGTCGCTGGCTTCTTGGATGTCCTGCGCGAGCGAGCCGGCGTCGGTGGCGGTGGTCGTGTCGTAGATGATCCCGCCCTGTGCCCAATCGCTGTTGGCGGCGAGGGGTTCGGAGAGGGAAAGGAGTTCGACCGCGAGCCCGCGCTTGGCGGCCTCGAGCGCATACGCCGAGCCCGCGAGCCCGGCGCCAATCACGAGACAGTCGGTGCGGAGGGTTTTCATCTTAGGCAATGACCGGCAGCACCCGGATGCCGCAGTGTTCCGCAAGAAGGCGCTGGCGAGAATCGTAACTCAGAAACGTGCGCGCACCGAACGCGGTCGCGGCGGCGACGTGCAGCACGTCCAGCGTGCGTGTGCCACGCTTGGCGGTGTGCGCTGCGGAAATGATTTCGGCGGCGGCATAGAAGTTTTCGGGCAGGGCTTGCGCAGACAGCACGCCATTGCCCAGATCCTCAACCACCCGGAGCCGCATCGCCCGCCAAACTGACTCGTGAAGTTTGCCGGAAAAAATCAGCGCCCGCGCCGCATTGTTGAATTCAAGTTCGCCAAACGGTGTCCAAGCGATGCGGGGCGGGCTTGTCCAAGCCGAGGCGTGGGCGTGGGCCGAAAGGGTTTTTGCGTCCTGTCCGAAGTAAGAAAGCAGGAACGACGTATAGGCGTAAACGCTCACCGTTCGATGAAATCAACGTAGCTGAACGGCATGATTCTGTCGGCAAAGTCCTGGCGGCGGCGTTGGGCGAAATCCGGCGGCGTCCACGGCTTCTCGGCCTCTTTCGCCGGACGAACGGCTTTTTTTCGGGCTTTTGGCGACCGGCGCAGCGGCGACTTTGCGGTGGCGGCTTTCATGCGGAATATGGTGGCCGGTAAGAAAGGTGAGTCAACGGCGCGCAGCGAGAATTGTCGGGCGAACACGAAACCTGAATCGTTGCCTCACGGGGTGCGCATCAGAGCGAAATTCTGGCCAAGAGTTCTTCGACGGTCAGACCGTGAAGGGCTGCGACCGGCTCTAGAACTCCACCCAAAAGCGTGCCCAGGTTGAGCGGCTTGTGGTTGGGGATGGTCACGTGATGAGTGCCGTTGACGGTGGTGGTGAGGCGAATGTGGGAGCCGTCTTGGCGCACACGGTCGTAGCCCAGTTCACGCAGGGCTTTCGCCACTTCTGCACCCGAGACCTGGCGTGGAATCCTCACACTGCGAGGACTTCGTCGCGCACAAAATGGAGGCGGATCACTTAGGGCCGGTCGCCCGTAGCTCCGTCGCCAAAATGACATTGCACAGCGTCGCGCACCATTTCACGGAGCTCGGCGAGGGTTTCGCCTTGGGTGGCAATCGCGTGCCCGAGGGCCGTAGCGACGTAGCCGCCCTCGGCCTCGTCCTCACGAACTTCGAAGATGATTTCGCTCATGGAAAAGACCGTGCCTCACTCTGGTTACAGCGCAAGCCCGCGACGAGTGCCTGCTAGCGCTTGCGCGCGGGCAGAATCGTGAGGCTCAGGTCGGCGGCCGGGGCGGAGTGGGTGAGGGCGCCGACGCTGATGACGTCCACGCCGGGCAACGCGTAGTCGCGGAGCGTATCGTAGCGCACGCCGCCGGAGACTTCGACGACCGCGGAGCCGGCGATGATTGCGACGGCGCTGCGGATGAGGGCGGGCGGCATGTTATCGAGCAGGATGACCTCGGCGCCGGCGCGGACGGCTTCTTTCACCTCGGCGAGCGTGGTGGTTTCAACCTCGATCTTCGCGGAGTGGGGGGCGGCGAGGCGGGCGAGCTTCACGGCCTTGGTGAGCGAGCCGGCGGCGGCGATGTGGTTGTCCTTGATGAGGACGTGTTCGCCGAGGGAGGAGCGGTGGTTCACGCAGCCGCCGCAGCGCACGGCGTATTTTTCGAGGGCGCGCCAGCCGGGCGTGGTCTTGCGGGTGTCTACGACGCGGGTGGTGGTGCCGGCGAGGGCATCGGCGTAGCGGCGCGACTGCGTGGCGACGCCGGAGAGGCGCTGGATGAAATTGAGGGCGGTGCGCTCGGCGGTGAGGAGCGACGCGGTGGGGCCGGTGACGGTGAGAACCTTCGCGCCGTTTTTGACGCGGTCGCCGTCGGCGGCAGTGAGTTTCACTTTGAGCGCGGGATCGACGCGGGCGAAGACGGCGGCGGCGATTTCGACGCCGCAGAGCGTGAGGTCTTGGCGGGCCTCGATGAAGGCGCGGGAGCGATGGCTCGGCGGGAAGATCGCGCGGCTGGTGACGTCGCCGAGCCCGGCGTCTTCGTCGAGGGCGAGGTCAATCAGGTGGGCGGTGCGGGGCGTGAGCATGGAAGGGAAGGGCGATTAGTCGCCGGGGGTGAGTTCGAACATGCGGTCGATGCACTTGGCGGCGCGGAGGCGGAGGCTTTCGTCGAGGGTGACGATCTGGTCGGGGCGCGGGGCGCGGAGGGCATCGCGGATTTTCTCAAGGGAGTTTAACTTCATGTAGGGGCAGAGGCGGCAACCGCCGATGAAGTGTTTTTCGGGCGACTCGACTTCGAGGCGACCCACGAGGCCGCACTCGGTGAGCATGAGGAAGTAGGGCGCGGGGGTCGTCTTGACGTATTTCATCATCGCGCCGGTGCTGCCGACGAAATCGGCGACGGCGGCGACTTCGGCCGTGCATTCGGGGTGGGCGACGACTTTGAGGCCGGGGAATTGGGCGCGGGCGGCGGCGACTTGCGCGGCGGTGAACTCGTCGTGAACCATGCACGTGCCGTCGGAGGAGATGATTTCCTTGGCGACGCCGCGGCGCTTGAGCTCGCTGCGGACGTTGTCGGCCATCAGGCGGTCGGGGACAAAGAGGATGCGCTGGGCGGGGAGGTTGGCGACGATGTCGTAGACGTTGCCGGAGGTGACGCAGACGTCGCTCTCGGCTTTCACGTCGGCGGTGCTGTTGATGTAGCAGACGACGGTAGCGTCGGGGTAGAGGGCCTTGAGTTTTCGGACGCCGTCGCCGTCGATGGAGTCGGCGAGGGAGCAACCGGAGCCGCGGTCGGGGACGATGACGGTGGCGTCGGGCGAGAGGATTTTGGCGGTTTCGGCCATGAAAACGACGCCGGCGAAGAGGATGACCTTGGCCTTGGCCTCTTTGGCTTTGAGGCTGAGAAAGTAGGAGTCGCCCTTGAAGTCGCCCACGCCGTAAACGATTTCGGGCTCGACGTAGGAGTGCGTGAGAATGACCGCGTCTTTCTCCCGCTTGAGGCGGTTGATCTCGAGGGTGAGCGGCGCGATCGTGAGGCACGTCTCGTAGTTCCACTTTTTCCCGCGCGGATCGCACTCCACGTGCATGAGCGAGCCGAGCAACCGTGCGGCCTCGGCTTCGATTTCTTGAGCGGTGTCGGTCATGAGGGAAAGACGATGCACGGTTTAGGTGTGAGGGTCAAAGCCGGGCTGTGTCTTGGGCTTGGCGGCGGCGCTTGCGGCTCGAACGATCTTCGTTGTCATATCTGGGGATGAAACGCCCGGCCAACGACTCCTCCCTGCGCACCGGTTTGCGGCGCATCGGTGCGGCTGCGCCCGAGGTGATCGAGCTTTTTGACTATTTGGAGGATCTGCCGCTTTGGATGAAGGACATCGCGGGCACTTACCAGTGGGTGAGCGTCTCGTTTCTGCTGAATTTCGGCCTGAAAACCCGCGAGGACGTCATCGGGCATAATGACTACGATCTTTGCGGCGAAGCCCTCGCCAACCAATACCGGATCGACGACGAACGGGTGCTGCGGGGTGAACGCATCCTGTCCCGGGTGGAACTGGTGGGCCGCTTCGACCACACGGCGCGTTGGTGTGTGACCTCAAAAATTCCGCTGCACGACGCCAAGGGCCGCGTGGTTGGCAGCGCCGGGGTCACCCGCCCGCTGGCCGCTCAAGGGCCGGGGACGCCGGCCGATTCACCGCTCAGCGAGGCGATCCGCCATGTGAGCCAGCATTTCGCCGAACCCATCACCAACCATGAACTCGCCGCCGCCTGCGGTCTCTCGGTGCGGGCCTTCGAGCGGCAGTTTCGGGCGACCTACCAAAGTTCACCGCACGACTACGTGCGCCAGATGCGGGTGCGCATGAGCTGCAGCGCGCTGGTGTTTTCCAAAAAGTCGCTCGCCGAAGTCGCCAGCGGGTATGGCTTCGCCGACCAGAGTCATTTCGCCAAAGAGTTTCGCCGCATCATGGGCGACACGCCGCGCGAATACCGCGCGCGTTACCAGCGCTGAGCGGGGCGGGAAGCGGGCGGGGCGTTGACACAGTGCGCCGTGCTCACAGCGTGCTCACATGAGCACCACCATCACGGCAAAAGTTTTCAAGGCGGGAAACTCGAAGGCGCTGCGACTGCCGCGCGGTCTCGACGTGAAGGCCAAATCCTACGAGGTCACGCCCACGGCCACGGGTTTCATGATCACCGATCCGAAAGCGGAGGCGCGCCGGTTGAAGGCGTTGCAGGCTCTGCGGGGATCGGCCCCTGATTTTCCCGATCACACGACGTGATTTTCTTGCCGGATACGAACGTGTTTTCCCGCTATTTCCGCGATCGTGCGGAGGACGCGGGGTTGTGTGAACGATTGGAGCAATCCTTCGCCGATTGCCGACTGTCATCCATCGCGCTGATGGAACTGGAATACGGCGCGGCGAAGCGGCCGGAGGTCGCGATCTTTCGCGAGCGCATTGCCCGTTTGAGAGCGGTGTTTCCCGGCGTCGCCCCGTTTGACGCGGCGGCGGCTTACCAAACGGGAATCGTGCGTGCTTACCTCGCCCGCCTAAAGCCCAACGCCCAGCCCATCGGCGTCTGCGATGCGCTCTTGGCCGGGCATGCGTTGGCGCTCGGAGCGGTTTTCGTGACCCACAACGTCGCCGAGTTTTCGCGGGTGCCGGGCTTGGCCGTGGAAAATTGGCAGCGCAACCGATGACGCGGGTCGTGGAATTACCGCGACGTTTTTGAACAAAATATTGTCGCAGCCTTTCTAGTCGGCGACTCGGCTCTCGGATAATTTGGTGGCTCTTGTCTTTTCTCCTGCGCGTCACCCCACGTCTGCCCCGGATTATCCCCATGCTAAACTCCTCATCTTGCCGCGTCGTAGTCGCCAGCTTCGTCTGGGCGGGCGGGTTTTTGCCGGCTCAAGCCGCGGCAGCGACGCCGACGATTACTTTCAAGAAGCAGATCGTCGACGGCAGGTTCTACGCCGAGAGTATCGCCGCCGCCGATGTTAACCAAGATGGTAAGCCCGACCTGATCGTCGGCCCTTTGTGGTGGGCCGGACCGGGCTTTACCAAACGGACCGAGCTCCGTGCCCCCCATGCCTACGATAAAGAAAGCTATTCCGATACTTTCATCTCCGACGCGGGCGATGTGGACGGCGATGGTTTGCCCGATGCGATTCAAATCGGCTGGCCCGGCCGTCCCGCGCACTGGTTGAGGAATCCGGGTAAGGCCGGCGGCGATTGGCCCCGTTTTCTGATCCATCCTTACGTCGGCACCGAGTCGCCCCACTTCGTGAAGCTCCTGGCCGGTCAGCCTGACGTGCTGATCTTCTCCGCTTACAAAAAAATCGGATATGCGACTCGGCAGCCCGGCAAGCCCGAGACCCCATGGTCGTTCCGGGCGATTTCTCCCGAAGGCGAGTGGCAACGCTACTCCCACGGTATCGGCGCCGGCGATATCAACGGTGATGGTCGGGCCGATTTGCTCACCTATAACGGTTGGTGGGAGCAACCCGCGTCGCTGGCGGGCGACCCGCTGTGGAAGTTTCACGCCGCCGACTTCGGCAAAGGCGGCGCCCAGATGTATGTTTACGATGTGAATGATGACGGCCGCGCCGACGTCATCACCAGTATCGAGGCTCACAAATACGGCGTGAGCTGGTTCGAACAGCTGCCGCCCGTCGCCGGCGCCACCGGGCCGACTTGGCGCGAGCACGCGATCTTGAGCCGTGATCCCGCCGAAAAACTCGGTGGCGTCCAGTTTTCCCAGCCCCACGCCACTGTCCTGGCGGACATCGATGGCGATGGCTTGCTCGACGTCGTCACCGGCAAACGGCATTGGGCCCACGGCTCAAAAGGCGACCCAGAGCCCAACGCGCCCGCCGTGCTCTATTGGTTCAAACTCAACCGCGATCCCGCAACCAAAGCGGTTACCTACACGCCTCATCAGATCGACAACGATTCGGGCGTCGGCACGCAGTTTGTTGTGACGGACCTCAACGGCGATGGCCGGCCCGACGTCGCCGTTGGAAACAAACGCGGCGTCTTCGCCTTCATCCAAGAACGCACCCCGTAATTTTTTCGCACCTTTCCGAAACCCTTAAACTTAATCTTTCCACTCAAACTCCATTCCATGGCCATTCCCTCCGTCCTCGATCTCAAAATCGTCAAAAAGTCCACGCAAAGCCTCGTTGAGGCCGAGCTTGCCGCCACCGGCGGTCTGCTTCGCCTCGCGCCCGCCTGGGTGCCGCGCTCGTTCCTTCAGCCCGGCCTGCGCATCAAGCTCCACCCCGATGACACCTACGCCTACGGCCTGAACCGCGGCGGCATCGACGAGCGTTGGTTTGCCTCGACCACCGTCACGGCCAACGAGGGTCGCGCTTGGGACGAAGGCCTCAGCTGGTGCGTGGTCGGCAACAAAAAGTTTACGCTCCAGCAAGCCGTGGCCGACACCGGCGCCACGCTCGTCGGTTCAGCGATTTGGAAAAAATACAAGAAGTGGCCCGTCTACTCGAAGTTCTTCGATAACATGGGCCCGATCCCGCACCACATGCACCAGAGCGCCGCGCAGGCGAAGCTCGTCGGCCAAGAAGGCAAACCGGAGTCCTACTACTTCCCGCCGCAGCACAATCCCGTCGGCAACAATTTCCCCTACACCTTCATGGGCTTCGAGCCCGGCACGACGAAGGAGCAGGTCAAACAGTGCATCCGCAACTGGAACAAGGGCGACAACGGCATCCTCGATCTCTCGAAAGCCTACCGCCTCAAAGTCGGCTCCGGCTGGCTCATCGACCCGTGCATCCTCCACGCGCCCGGCTCGCTTTGCACCTATGAGCCGCAATGGGGCAGCGACGTCTTCGGCATGTATCAAAACCTTGTCGAGGGTCGTGAAGTGCCATGGTCGCTCCTCGTAAAGGACATGCCCAAGTCGAAGCACAAAGACATCGACTTCATCGTCGACCAGCTCGACTGGGAGAAGAATGTGGACCCGAATTTCAAGGACAACCACTACCTCGAGCCCGTCCCCGTCGCCGACACCCGCAGCGAAGGTTATGTCGATCGCTGGATTGTCTACGGCAAGGTCGACGGCGAGCAGCTCTTCACCGCCAAGGAACTCACCGTCGATCCCGGCACCAAATGCACCGTCAAGGACACCGGCGCCTACGGCCTCATCTGCGTGCAAGGCTCCGGCAAGATCAACGGTCAGCCGCTGGTCAGTCCGAAGCTCATCCGCTTCCACGAACTCACCGAGGACGAATATTTCTGCACCGAAGACGGCGCGAAAGCCGGCGTGACGTTCGAGAACACGAGCAGCACCGAGCCCATGGTCTGTCTCCGTTATTTCGGCCCCGAAGTGAATCCGACCGCCCCGAAGATGGGCGCGTATCGTAACAATAAATTCTGAAGATGTAGGGCGGGGTCTTCGCCCCGCCCTTTTGCCCGTTTCTTTTCTCCCAATCCACGGCGGGTCACAGACCCCGCCTTACTTCTCAACCTCAACTCGTCCCCTCCAAAAAATGCCCGCCAATAACTTCCCCAAACTCCACAACGCAGCCTGGCCCGGTCTCGTCGGCAAAGGCTCCCCCGGCGCCGAGCCGTTCATCGACCTCGACACCATGCTCGATCTCACCGCGAAAGCCGATGTCGGCGGCGTGAAATTCGACGGTATCGATCTCTTTCTCTACAATCCGCACACCGACATAGATATCTCCGACGACGGCATCAAGGCCCTCGCCGAGAAGGTCAAAGCCAAGGGCTTGGTGGTCGGCTCGGTGGTTGCTCCGGTGTGGTTCGACGCGGCAGCCGGCGGTGACACCGCGGCGCGCGCGAACTGGGTCACTCACGTTCGCAAAGCCATCCGCATCGCCAAAAAACTCCGCGAACTCGGCGTGCGCCCCTACGGCGTCGTCCGCATCGACAGCGCGACGAGTGTCACCGCGTGGGACAAAGATCCCAAAGGCACGACCAAGCTCATCGCCCAGTCTTTCCGTGAGGCGGGCAAAATCGCCAAAGACAACGGCGAGCGCCTCGCCGCCGAGGGCGAGATTTGCTGGGGCGGCATGCACTCGTGGAAGCACATGGTGAATCTCCTCGAGCTGACCGGCATGCCCAAAGTCGTCGGCTTCCAGGCCGACATGTCGCACACGCACCTCTACACGCTCGGGGCGAACGCCGAGGCGCATCGGATCGTCCCGAAGAACTACCACTACGAGCCCGCCGAGTTCCACAAGGCGATGACCAAGCTCACCGCCGCGCTCCGCCCGTGGACGATCGATTTCCACGTCGCCCAGAACGACGGCAGCACCTACGGCTCCGGCTCGCACGAGAAGACCGGCCGCCACTGCCTCGCCACCGATCCGAAGGGCAAACTCAACATCGCCCGCGACTCCGGCTACTGGCTCCGTGACGGCAAGGGCAAGGTCACGAAAAAGATGAAGCACATCTGCTGGGACGGCTGCATGTTCTCCAACGAAGTGCTCATGAAACAGCAGACGTGGAACGACATCCTCGCCGCGATGATCGAAGTCCGCACCAACCACGGCTGGGTCGGCTGATAAAGTAGGGCAGGGTCTCCGACCCGCCTTCTACGTTTTCTCGCAGGGCGGGTCAAAGACCCCGCCCTCCTTCAAACCTCTCTCAATCTTCACTTCCTCATTCCTTTCCTCCCCATGGCCAAAAAACAACTCCGCATCGGTCTCATCGGCTACAGCTTCATGGGCCGCGCCCACAGCAACGCCTTTCATCAGGTCAACCACTTCTTCCCCTCGTCCTACGAACTCGTCCCGCAGGCTGTCTGCGGTCGCGACGCTGCGAAGACCCAAGAGTTCGCCGACAAATGGGGCTACAAATCCATCGAGACCGATTGGAAGAAACTCATCGCGCGCGATGACATCGACGTCGTCGACATCGCGACGCCCAACAATCTCCACGCCGAGCAAGTCATCGCCGCCGCCAAGGCCGGCAAGATGATCCTCTGTGAAAAGCCCCTCGCGCTCAACGGACCAGAGGCCGAAAAAATGCTCAAGGCTGTCACGAAAGCCGGCGTGGCCAACATGGTCTGGTATAATTACCGCCGTTGCCCCGCTGTCGTCCTTGCGAAGCAGTTTATCGATGCCGGCAAACTCGGCCGCGTTTACCATTACCGCGCAAACTTCCTCCAAGACTGGACCATCAATGCCGATCTCCCGCAGGGCGGGACCGGCCTCTGGCGCCTGGACTCCAAAGTCTCGGGCTCCGGCGTCACCGGCGATTTGCTCGCGCACTGCATCGACACCGCGATGTGGCTCAACGGCGGCATCAAGGACGTGAGCGCGATGACCGAGACCTTCGTCAAAGAGCGCAAACACACCCTCACCGGCAAGGTCGAGAAGGTGAACATCGACGACGCCTGCCTGTTTCACTGTCACTTCAACAACGGCTCGCTCGGCCTCTTCGAGTCCACCCGTTACGCTCGCGGCCACAAGGCGCTCTACACCTTCGAAATCAACGGCGCCAACATGTCGCTCAAGTGGGATCTGCACGATCTCCACCGCCTGCAAGTCTTCGACTACACCGACGAAGGCCCGGAGCGCGGCTGGAAGAGCATCCACGTCTCCGACGGCGATCATCCCTATTGCGGCAACTGGTGGGTCCCCGGCCTCCAACTCGGCTATGAGCACAGCTTCGTCCACGCGATGGTCGAGTTCGTCCGCGGCCTCGAAAGCGGCAAGGGCTGCAAGCCCGATTTCAAGGACGGACTCGCCACCGACTACGTGACCGACGCCGTGCTCAAGTCGGCCAAGACCCGCAAGTGGCAAAAAGTAAAACAAGCTAGGTAGCACCGCGACCTCCGGGCGCGGTGTCATTGGCGCCGCGCTCGTTCTCACTCTCGAATCACGGCGGGCCCGGAGGTCCCGCCGCTACCCAAATCCTCCCCTTTCCCCATGCTCCGTCACGCCTTCCGCCTCCTTGCCTTGGTCTCCGTTTTCGCCGCCACGCTCACCGCGGCCGCCCAGAATTCACTCGTGCTCAATCCGCCCGCCGGGTCGAAGGCCACGGGCAAACACGTGGTGCTCCTTTCCGGCGACGAGGAATACCGCAGCGAGGAAGCCCTGCCGATGTTGGCGAAAATTCTCAGCCAACGCCACGGCTTCAAGACCACCGTCCTGTTTTCCCTGGGCGCTGATGGCATGATCGACCCGACCAACGGCAAATCGCTCGCCGACTCCGAGGCCCTCGACACCGCCGACATTATCATCATGTCGCTTCGTTTCCGCGCGTGGACCGATGAGGCGATGGCGCGCTTCGACGCCGCTTATCGTCGCGGAGTCCCGATGATTGCGCTGCGCACCTCGACGCACGCGTTCAACTTCCCCGCTGCCAGCAAGTGGTCGGATTACTCTTGGAACAACAAAACCACCAACCCGGGAGGCTTCGGGAACCAGGTCTTGGGCGAGACGTGGATTTCCCATTGGGGCAAACACAAGATCGAGGCCACCCGCACCGCTGTCGAACCGGCCAACGCGAAAGATCCGCTCCTGCGCGGTGTCGGTGAAATCTTTGGCCCCACCGACGTCTACGAAGTCTCGTTGCCCGACGACGCGAAGATTCTCCTGCGCGGCCTCGTCCTCAAGGGCATGAAACCCACCGACGCGCCCGCCGACACGGTCAAGAAGCTCGCCGGCACCACCGCGACGCAGCCCCTCAATTCCCCGGCGATGCCTGTCGCTTGGACGCGCCTGCACAAGAATCCCGCCGGCAAAGAAAACAAAATTTTCGTTACCACGATGGGCGACGGCGTCGACTTGCAGGACGAGTCGCTCCGCCGGCTGATCGTAAATGCCACCTACTGGGCCGCCGGGCTCGAAATTCCGGCCAAGGCCGATGTCGCCACGTTCGACAGTTACGCGCCGCGCATGTATGGCTTCAACGGCTACCGCACCGGCATTAAGCCCGCCGACCACGCCCTCGGCAAAGTGCTACCCATTGGTGGAACCGTGCCGCCGCCGCCACCGAAACCGCCTGCCGCTCCCAAGACTTCCGCCACGCCTCCGGCGGCTCCGGCCCCAAGTGGAGCGGTTACGCCGTCGTCAGCGTCCTCCATGGTCGCCTCCTCCGCTTCTGCGATTCCCGCCGCGCTCAATACTCCCATCACCCTCACTCCCGGCACCAAGATCGCCCTCATCGGCAACGCGTTCGCCGATCGCATGCAACATTTCGGCGCGCTCGAGACGCTCATCCACGCGAAGTATCCGAAACACGAACTCGTTGTCCGCAACCTCGCCGTCACCGGCGACGAACTCACCAAGCGCGCCCGCTCCAAAGATTTCGGTTCGCCCGACGAGTGGCTCACCCGCGTCGGTGCCGATGTCGTTTTTGCTTTTTTTGGTTTCAACGAATCCTTTGCCGGTCCCGCCGGCCTCGCGAAATTCAAATCGGATCTTGATGCGTTCCTCCGCGATACCCGTGCCAAAAACTACGGCACCCGCGGAGCGCCGCAGATCGTGCTTTTCTCGCCGATCGCCAACGAAGCCCATCCCGATAAAAATTTCGAAATCCCGGCGGCGAACAACCGCAACCTCGCGCTCTACGCCGCCGCGATGGCCGAGGTTGCGGGCGATCGCGCCGGTGTGACCTTCGTTGATCTCTTCGCCCCCTCGCAGAAACTTTTTGAGGAGGCCGCCAATGCGGGTCGGCCCCTCACCATCAACGGCGTTCACCTCAACCAGACCGGCGACGCCGCTTTCGCCCCCGTGATTTTCAAAACCCTTTTTGGCGAAGCTGCGCCCGTCGGCGATTTCTCGCGGCTCCAAGAAGCCGTGAACAAGAAAAACACCGAGTGGCATTCCCGTTACCGCACGGTCGACGGCTACAACATCTACGGTGACCGTTCGAAGATCGCTTACGAATCCGTCAAGGATCAGCCCAAGATCACCAATTACCAGATCATGCAGGAAGAGATGGCGCAGCGTGACACCATCACCGCCAACCGCGACCGCATCCTCTGGGCTGCTGCCAATGGCGAAACCGCTCCGCCCGAGATGCTCTCGCTTCCCTTGGTCACTCCCTTCGGCACCAACAAGCCCGGCACCAATCCCGACGGCACCTACGAGTTCCTCACGCCCGAGCAATCCATGGCGCAGATGAAGCTGGCACCCGGCGTGAAGGTTAATCTTTTCGCCAGCGAGCGAGAATTCCCCGAACTCGCCAAAGCCGTGCAGATGGCCTGGGACACCAAGGGCCGCCTCTGGGTCGCCGTCTGGCCCAACTACCCGAGCCGCACCCCCACTTCCAAACTCGGCGACAGCATCATCATCCTCGAGGACACCGATCGTGACGGCAAAGCCGACAAACTCACCCACTACCTCGACAACCTGAATTGCCCCACCGGGTTTCAATTCTACAAGGACGGTCTGCTCGTCATGCAGGCGCCGAATCTCTGGTTCGTCCGCGACACCGACGGCGATGGCAAGGCCGACACCCGCGAAAAAGTCCTCATGGGCCTCGACTCCGCCGACTCCCATCACACCGCCAACTCCCTCGTCTACGAGCCCGGCGGCGCGATTCTGCTCAGCGACGGCGTCTTCCACCGCTCGCAGGTTGAGACCGCCCTCGGGCCCGTGCGCAACATCGACGGCGCGCTTTTCCGTTTCGAGCCGCGCACCGGGAAATTTGAGACCTACGCCGCCTACGGGTTTGCCAACCCCCACGGCCGCGCCTTCGACCGCTGGGGCAACGACATCATCACCGACGCCACCGGCAACAACACCTACTTCGGCGCGGCCTTCAGCGGCCGGCTCGATTACCCGGAGAAACACCCGCGGTTGAAACAGATTTGGGAACGTCCGTCGCGACCCTCCGCCGGCAGCACGATCATCACGAGCACGCACTTCCCCCAGGAATATTGGGGAAATTATCTCAACCCCAACGTCATCGGTTTTCAGGGCATTTTCCGCATCTCACTCGAGGCCGACGGCGCCGGGATCAAGGGCGTGCGCCAGCCCGATCTCATGTCGTCGACGGAGAAAAATTTCCGCCCGATCGACACCAACGTCGGCCCCGACGGCGCGATCTACGTGATCGACTGGCACAATCCGCTCATCGGGCATCTGCAAAGTCATCTCCGCGATTCCAACCGCGACCACATCCACGGGCGTATTTATCGCCTCACCTACGAAGGCCGCCCGCTCGCCACTCCGCCCGCCATCGATGGCCAGCCGATCCCCGCGTTGCTCGATCTGCTCAAACGCCCCGAAGACCAGATCCGCAATCTCGCCAAGATCGAGCTCGGCAAACACGACACTGCCGCCGTGATCGCTGCCGCCAAGACTTGGATCGCCGCGCTTGATCCCGCGCACGCCGATTTTCAACACCACCTCACCGAAGCGCTCTGGCTGCACCAGTGGCACAACGTCGTCGATGTCGCGTTGCTCGACCGCGTTTTGAAATCCCCGAGCGCCGATGCCCGCGCCGCCGCCGTGCGCGTCCTTTGTTACTGGCGTGACCGCGTCCCCGGCGCACTCGCGATTCTCCGCGAAAAAGCCTCCGATGAAAGCCAGCGCGTGCGCCTTCACGCCGTGCGCGCCGCCAGCTTTTTCTCCGAAGTTGCCGCCACCGAGGTCGCCCTCGCCGCCACCAAGCTCCCCGTCGATTACTATCTCGACTACGTCATCGGCGAGACGCTCCGCCAGCTCCGTCCGTTTTGGGCCAAGAGTATTGGCGACGGCTCCGGCTTTGCCTCGGCCGATCCCGCCAGCGTCCGTTACCTGCTGCGCACGCTTAAAGTTCCCGACCTCCTCAAGCTCCCGCGCACCGTTGATGTGCAGGAAAACATCCTCGGGCGCAGCGGCGTGACCGATGGAGTCCGGGCCGAAGCCCTCGACGGGCTCGCCAAAGCCCGCAAGGTCACCGCCGTTGAACTGCTCCTCACCACGATCGATTCGCCCGGTGAAGTGGACTGGAAGAACGTCGGCCGGCTTCTGCTCGTGCAGCCGGCGGCCGATCTCAAGCCGCACCGCGCCGCCCTGCTCAAGCTCGCGCTCGCCGACAGTGCGCCGGGCCGATCTTTCGGCTGGGCCGGACTTGCGCTGGCCGACGGCTCGCTGACCGCGCTTTGGACCGAGGCGCAGAAATCCCCGCTCTCGCAGGCGAGTTTCCTCGGCGGCGTTCATCTTATCCCAGACGCCAAACTCCGCGCCACCGCTTACGAGATCGTGATGCCGATCCTCGCCGCCAACGTAACCGATCTCCCCGGACCCGACGGCATCGTGCAGGCCATGCAACGCGACGCCATCCGCTCGGCCGTCAGCACCCGCCGCGAACCCGCCGCCGTGTTCAACGCCGTCGCCGGCATGATCGCCCGGGGCTATCAAGTCCCGACTGCCGCCCAAGGTCTGCGTGCGCTTCCTCGCGCCAATTGGCCGGCCGAGTCCGCTGCCGCGGCCGCGCGCGCCCTCGTGGCTTGGGCCGGCAAAGCCCATTCGAGCGAACGCACCGGCCGCGACTACATCGAGACCGTGCAGATCGCGGGCCTGCTCGTCGACACGTTGCCGGCCGCCGAAGCCGAACCGCTCCGCGCCACTTTGGCCGGCCTGCGCGTCGCCAGTTTCGTCATCCGCACCGTTGTCGAGGAGATGCGCTACGACACCGCTCGGCTCGTCGTGCAGACCGGCAAAGCCTTCGAAATCATTTTCGAAAATCCCGACGTGATGCCGCACAACCTCGTCGTCGTCCAACCCGGGGCGCGTCAGAAGGTGGGCTTGTCCGCGATGGAGCTGCCCGCCGGTCATGTGGACCGCCAAGGCCGTGCCTGGGTGGGTGAAGACAAGGAAATCATCGCGGCGTCCAAAATGCTCGAGGCCGGCCAAGCGGAGACGATGAAGATCACCGCGCCGCGCACCGAGGGCGTCTACGAATTCGTCTGCACCTTCCCCGGGCATTGGGCGCTCATGCACGGCGAGATCGTCGTGACCAAGGACGTCGACGCCTACCTCAAAGCCAACCCCGCGCCGGTGCCTGCGGCCCGCTCCGTCACCGCGATCGAACTCTGCGATCCACGTCTGGCGCAACCTCTCGTCTCCTCCACCGTCCTTTCCCCCCGTATCCGATGAAATCCCTCCGCCCCCGCCTCGTCTCGCTCGCGCTGCTCGCGCTCGTTCCCTTCGCCGTCGCCGCCGATGCCGGCTTCAAATCAATCTTCGACGGCCAGACCCTCGCCGGCTGGGACGGCAACAAAGACGTCTGGTCCGTGCGCGATGGCGCGCTCACCGGCCAGACGACCGCCGAAAAAACCATCAAGTCGAACACGTTTCTCGTCTACACCGGCGCGCAGCCGGCAAACTTCGAGCTGAGGCTGTCTTTCCGCCTCACCGCCCAAAACGAAAAGAATCAGGCCAACTCCGGCGTCCAATACCGCAGCAAGCTAATGGATCCCGCGACCTTTGTGGTCGGTGGCTACCAAGCCGACATCGATTCCACCGGCAAATATGCCGGTATGCTTTACGAAGAGAAAGGCCGCGGCATCTTGATGGGACCCGGCGAAAAAGTCCGCATCGGCGCCACGATCATGGTCGATGACGCCAAAAAAGCCGGCGCCAAGAAGAAGCAGACCGCCGTTGAGAAACTCCCCGGGGCCACGCCTCCCGCCGAGATTCTCGCCGCCTACAAACTCGGTGAATGGAACGATTTTGTCGTCATCGCCGAGGGCAACCACCTCCGCCACTACCTCAACGGCAAACTTACCGCCGACGTGATCGATACCGATTCCACCCTCGGGGCCGCCGCCGGCATCATCGCCTTCCAGCTCCACACCGGTCCGCCGATGACGGTTCAGTTCAAGAACGTGCGGCTGAAAACGCTGCCTTAAAAGGCAGGGGCGTCTCTCCGAGGCGTCCGCGAATTGCCCACCGCCCGTTTCAACCAATAGCGAACCGCTCGGAGTGCGGTCCCTTCCTGTCGAACTCGATTTATCCCCATGCATCCATTCCGCTTCTCCGCCCTCCTCGCCCTCGGTCTTGCGCCGGCTCTCGCCCAGCCCGCCGCCAAAAACGCTCCGGCGGAGAATGTGCCCGATCCGTCCGCCATCCAAGTGGCCGCCGGGTTCAAAGTGGAGTTGCTCTACACGGTGCCCAAGGAAGAGCAGGGTTCGTGGGTCGCGCTCGCGGTTGACCCCAAGGGTCGGATCACCGCCGGCGACCAATACGGCGGTCTCTATCGGATCAGCCCGCCGCCTGTCGGCACGAGCACCGGCACCAAGGTTGAAAAACTCGCCATCACTTTGCCTGCGGTCCCGCTTCCCCCCGGAGCCGAACCGCGCCCGACCCCGAAACGTGCCCAAGCCACCGGCGGTGCCGCCTCTCCCTCGGTCGGCGCACACGGGCTCCTCTACGCTTTCGACAGCCTCTACGTGATGGTCGACGAGGTGCCGGCCAAGCAGGGTATTTGGCGGCTGCGCGACACCGACGGCGACGACCAGTTCGACGACTTTAAGTATCTGCGCGAAACCCGCGGCAGCGGCGAACACGGTCCTCACTCGCTGGCTCTTTCTCCGGATGGCAAATCCATCTATTTCGCCAACGGCAACATGACCGCCCTGCCCGCGGGCTTTGAGAAGTCCCGCCCCGTCCGCTGGGATGAGGACCATCTCCTCCCCCGCATGTGGGATGCCCGCGGCCACGCCAGAGACATCTACGCGCCCGGCGGCTACATTGCCCGCTCCGATCCTGACGGAAAAACCATGGAGATTTTTGCCATGGGCTTCCGCAACCAGTTCGACCTTGCCTTCGACCAAAACGGCGAACTCTTCACCTACGATTCCGACATGGAGTGGGACCAAGGCGCGCCGTGGTATGTGCCGACCCGCATCAACCACGTCGTCGATGCCGGTGACTACGGTTGGCGCAGCGGTGCGGGCCGTTGGCCCGACTACTACGCCGACAGCCTCGGCACGGTCCTCGACATCGGCCCGGGCTCACCCACCGGCACCGTCTTCGGCACCGGCGCGAAGTTCCCCGCAAAATACCAGACAGCGTTTTACGCCGCCGACTGGACCTACGGCACGCTCTACGCCGTCCACCTCATGCCCGACGGCGCCAGCTTCATCGGCGAGAAGGAAGAATTTGTCTCCGGTAAACCGCTTCCGCTCACCGATCTCGTGATCAACCCCCGCGACGGCGCGATGTATTTCGCCGTCGGTGGCCGCCGCACCCAGTCCGCGCTCTATCGCGTGACCTACACCGGCACCGAATCTACCGCCCCGGCCAAGCCGCCGGAGCCCACTGCCGAGGCGAAACTCCGTCGCTCGCTTGAAGTGTTGCACGCCGAAGGCACCGATCCCGATGCCATCGCGATCGCCTGGCCCCACCTCGCTTCGTCCGACCGCTATGTGCGCTTCGCCGCCCGCGCCGCGATCGAGCGCCAACCCTCCTATCACTGGGCCGACCTCGCCCTCGCCGAAAAGAATCCCCAAGCTGCCATCGAGGCCCTCATCGCCCTCGCCCGCGTTGGCGAGAAACGCTACCAGCCCAAGCTCATCGATGCTCTCCTGCGGCTCGACTTCGCTAAACAACCCGCCGCGCTCCGGCTCCCGTTGCTCCGTGCCTGGCAACTCGCCTTCACCCGCATGGGCAAGCCCGATGCCGCCACCTGCGCCCGCATCCTCGCGAAACTCGATCCGCATTTCCCTCACGCCGATACGTTCGTGAACCGTGAACTCGTCTCGCTGCTCGTCTACCTCGACTCGCCCACCGTCGTGGCGAAAACCGTGCCACTCCTCCGCATCGCCGAACCCGTGACCGTCACCGGCGAACTGCTCGGCGGCGAAAAACTCATCGCGCGCAACGACCGCTACGGCTCCACCGTGCAGAGCGTCGCCACCGCCCGCGCCGATCGCCAGCAGATCCACTACGCCTATAACCTCCGTCACGCCACCGTGGGTTGGACGCCCGCGCTGCGCCGCGAGTATTTTTCGTGGTTCCCCCGCACGAGCGCCTGGAAAGGCGGCGCCAGCTTCCCCGGATTTTTGAAAAACATCCGCACCGAGTCGCTCGCGCGCGTGCCCGACGCCGTTGAACGCATCGCGCTCGAGAAACTCTCCCTTGCGCCGCTCAACACCGTCGTCGCCGACTATGTCGCCCCGAAAGGCCCGGGTCGTGACTACACGGTGAATGACGCGGCCGCCCTCTTCCCCGCCAAACTCACCGGCCGTAATTACGCGCAAGGCAAAGCGATGTTCACCGCGACCGCGTGTCTCGCCTGCCACCGTTTTGGCAACGAAGGTTCCGGCATCGGTCCTGACATCTCCGGCGCCGGCAACCGCTACAGTGTGCGCGACATGTTGGAGAACTTGATCGAGCCCTCAAAAGTCATCAGCGACCAATACGGCAGCGAACAGATCGAACTGAAGAACGGCGACACCGTCTTCGGCCGGGTCGTCGGTGAAGCCGAAGGCCAGCTGCTGGTGATGAGCAATCCCTTCGCGCCCGATGATGTGACGAAGATCGATCCGGACCGCATCAAAGAGCGGAGCAACAACCCCATCTCCATGATGCCGGCCGGCCTGATCAACAGCCTGAATCCGGAAGAACTGAAAGACCTGATCGCGTATCTCCTGAGCGGCGGCAACCCTGAGGACCCGATGTTCGCGAAGGCGAAGTGACTTGGGAACGCGGCCGCCCTTGGTCGTCCGTCAAACCCACCGCGCCGCGAAATCGCGACGATCCACTGGCCAGGTGCGCCAGCGCGGGCGGGCGGGTTTCGCGGCGGCGAGGGTGAAGCGGGCGGCCTCGGTGAGATTGTGGCAGACAACGCGGAGATCGTCTTCGCACCAGAAATCGCGGGCGGCGGCGGGGTCGTGTCGTGCGGCGATGACGGCGGCGCGGGAAAGCACGAAGCCACTCATCGGCGGGATCGAGCAGCCGAGGGTGACGAGCACGCCTTGGAGGCGGGAGAGCACGCCCTTGCCGCCGGTGCTGTGTTCGCTGACGACAACGGCGGCAGGTTTTCCGAGCCAAAGCGCGGTGCCCTCGGTGGCGGTGGCCTCTTCGAGGAATTTTTGCAGGACGCTGCTCCACGAATCCCAGTGCGTGCCGGTGCCGATTAGAAAACCGTTGGCGCGCGAAAGCGCGGCGGCGAGTTGACGGTTGAGAGTTGAAAGTTGAGTGACCGGAGAGGGCGGAGAGCTGAGAGCGGAGAGCGTGAGGCTCTCGACGGTGGCGCGGTGGACGAGGAGGCGGCGGGCGCGGGCGAGGAGGACGGCGGTGTTGCCCGTATCGCCGGCGAGAGAGGCGTTGAGGAGGAGCAGGTGGGGGCGGCGGGCGGGCAGGGGGTTCTTGTAAGTGAAAAACTATACGCGTCGACGCTCGGTGTTTCTGTAAACGGCACGGCGATTCGTTGGTCGTGGCACTTTGCGGCGGGGATCGAGTCAGTGTCGCCTTTATCGGCTTCCGTCAAAACCAAGGCTCGCGGTGAAGGGCGGGGACGGGCCTTTTTCTTTCACCATGTCGAACCTTACGCTCACGGAACTTGTGCCGACGCTGCAGCTCGCGGTGGGACCCGTCATTTTGATTTCCGGCGTGGGCTTGCTGTTGCTCACGTTGACCAACCGGTTCGGGCGGATGCTGGATCGTTCGCGGGTCCTCGGGCGCGAGATGGCCGGCGGCGGTTCGCCGGCGGCGGTGCAGAACATCCGCGCGCAGGTCGGCATTCTGCAACGGCGGGCGCGGTTGTTGCGGCTCGCGATCGCGTTGGTGACCTCGACGGTGCTTTGCGTGGGGACTTTGATTTTGGGGCTCTTTGGGGCGGCGTTGTTGCGCATCGAAATCGCGCCCGTGCTCGTGGTGCTGTTTTGCGCCGCGATCACCGCGCTGATCGGGGCGATGATCGCGTTCTTGGGTGAGATCAATCTCTCGCTGAAAGCCGCGCAGCTCGATTGGGAGTTTGCGGCGAAAAGCGGCACTCATTCCTGAGCCGGTCGCAGCGAGGGCGTGAAGCGGACGAGTTTTTGGTCGCCGGCCACGTAGAGCGGGTGGCGGGGGTGGCCGGCTTGGGTGGTGCCAAGGCACCAAAGTTCGCGGTCGCCGAAAAGGCGGACGACGGCATCGGCGCGGGCTTGGTAAACTCCGCTCACGCCCCAAGCGGCGACGATGCGTTCGCAGCGGGTCGCGGCGGCGAGCAGGGAGGCGTCGTTTTCGAGGCCGACGGGGTCGGGGTCGGCCATCATTTCCTTCGGGTAGGGCGTGCGCAGGCCAAAGAGGTTGGCCATCCAGAAACCATCGAAGCCGTCGCGCTGGGAAAAGCGCGCGATGCGGCGCAGGGTGGGATCGAGCTGGGCTTCGTCGGCGGTGCTGGGATTCAGGCCGATCCACATGATCAAACGCTCGCCGAAGAGCGGATTCCAACGGTGCACCAAGCTGTAGCGGTGGCGGCGATCCGGCGAGAAGTGGCAGGGGTTTTCCACGGCGGCGAAGGAAGCTCTGGCCGGTCTGAAGACCCGAGCGTGGCGTTCCGAGCTTGGGCGTTGCCGCCTCTACTCCGGCAGCGGCTTGTCCTTCGTTTCCGGGGCGAGCCAGATCAGGAACAGGCCGGCGACGTAGACCAAGGTGATGATGGCGCCCGCCTTCGCGTAGCTGCCGTCGAAGGTCTGCATCAGTGCGCCCATCTGCAACGCACCGACCGCGGCGAGGATCCGGCCGGCGTTGAAGGAAAGACCTTGGCCGGTGGCGCGCACGCGCGTTGGGAACAGTTCGGGCAAGTAAAGCGGCAGCCAGCCATAGAATGACGCGGTGAGCGCGCCGACCATAAACGTCATGCCGAGAAACGCCGGGCCGTAAGAATCAAAACCGCGGAACAACACCGCGCACGCGACGAGTGAGCCGGAGCACATCAGAAAATAGGCGGTGCGCCGGTTGATGAAACGACCGATATAGGCCCCGAGCAGACAACCCAAGACGGCACCGAAGCCCGAGGCGAGGCCGGTCCAGCCCTTGGCGGCGGGGTTGGCGGCGCCGGCCATCTTGTCGGCCCACAACGGGAGCCACTGCACGGAGCCCCATGTGCCGATGAGCGCGACCGATGAGAGCGCCGTGGCGATGAGCGTGGTCTTCCAGAGTTTCGGCCCAAAAACTTCCTTCAACGGGTCGACCTTGGCGGTATCGGCCTTGACCGAGGCCTGCCATTTCTCGGACTCCGGGACGAAGAGTCGGAAGCCAAACGTGAGCAACGCCGGGGCGGCGCCGATGAGGGCGACCCAACGCCACGAATCGACCGTGACCTTGAAGAAGATCGCGAACACCGCGATGAGCGCGAAGCCGACGTTGGCCGCCGCGCCGATCACGCCGGCCATGAGCGGACGGTGTTTGGCGGGCCAGACTTCCATCACGAGCGCGATACCGAGCGACCATTCGCCGCCCATGCCGAGCGCGGCGATGAAGCGGGCGGCGCACAGGTGCCACGGCTCTTGGGCGAAGTAGATGAGGCCGGTGAAGAGCGAATAAACGAGAATGCTGGCAGCCATCGCCCGCACGCGGCCGATCTTGTCGCCAAGCCAACCGAAGAGCACGCCGCCGCCGGCCGCCCCGAGGAGAAACGCCGCCGTTGCGTAGCCCATCCATTGCGCGACGAAGGCGTCGTTCATCGAGAGACCGTGGGCGGTCTGCATTTCCAGCAATGCGGGCCGGGCAATCAGCGGAAAGAGACCCATCTCCATGCCGTCGAACATCCACCCGAGGAAGGCGGCGGCGAGCACAGCATAGAGGCGTTTTTTATCGGGCGGGGCGTTGGGATCGATGGGGGTAGACATAGAGGTAGCGGGGTCGAAAAAAATTAGGAGATGGCCGCGCGCGCGCGAGTGGATAATCGCGGTCCGCTGCCGTCCGGGCGCGCCCGGACGCGAGCGATCGTTTGTCGGGACTAGAGCGGTGAGACGTTCACGACGGCAGGCGTGGCGTAGGCGCGATAGCACGCGTCGAAAAACGCCGCGTCCGGCGCGCCGTCGGTCACCACGAAGCGAAACCGCGAGACGTAGGGCGTGCCGGGAACGATGGAAAACTCGCCGAGCTGTTGCGGCACGAAGGAGAAATAGGGCATGTTGGGGTGCAAGCGCACGGGTTGGGGGGCGCGGAAATTCTCGGGGTGGCCGAGCACGGTGGTGCCGGCCAGCGCGCCGTCCGGAGTGCCGGCCCCGCCGAGGTAAACCCAACGCGCGCGGGTATCGTTGCCTTTGATGCGGTCGGTGAGGCCTTCGGAGGTGAGGAAGCGGGCGATGTCACCCGGGCCATTCCAGCCGCGGGCGCCGCGGAGGCCAAAGCCGCCGTAGTGATACTGCGGTAGAATCAAGGCGTCGGCGGTCGCGCAGGTGTGGGTAACGACGAGGTCGAAAATCCTGGCGGGCGTCGTCGTCCCCGACAGCGAATAGACGGTGAGCGCCCAGGTGGTGTTCAGCGCGGTGACCGGGGTCGGTGCGGAGAGATCCACGCTGCGCAGACGGGCCTCGATGCCGCCGTGAACCGGGCCCGACCAAGTGCGGTCTACGGCGACGAGATGCTCGGCGCCGGTCTTGTTATGCATGTTCCAAAAGTCGGGCGAGCGGCCCTGAAACTTGGTCTTGGTCCACGGAGCCCAGATGCCGTGGTGGTGGGCATGATTCGGCGCGTAGTCATCGGTCACGAGATGGCCGGCGGGCGAGAAAACGGGGTGAATGTAGCCGGCGCGAAGAATCTCGGGTTTGATGTCCGCGCGCGGCACCGCGGCGGGATCGATGCGGTAAGAAAGCACGGGCTGGCCGCCGACGGTGAACCGCAGATCACCCGGTTCGGAAGAAACCGCGACGCCGCCGACTGGGGCTGCGGCGGGGGCCGCCTGCGTGAGCGTGAAGGAGAGGGTTTGGCCGGATTTTTGGGTGGCGACGACGAAGCGGGCGGTGCCGTCGGCGTCGGTTTGCAGCGGGATAGTTTTCCCCGCGGCATCTCGGAGGGCGGCGGGTTTCGCCGCATCGGCAGGCAGACGAAACGAGATGACCTGGCCGGCGAAATCGGCGGCGGGGGCGGCGAGGGTAAGACGGTAATCACGGGCAAAAATCGAGCCCGTGAGGACAAGCGCGACGGCGACGAGGAAATGGGCGGGGTAGATCATGGGATGGTAACAAACAGGCTGGACCGCACCGGGCAAGAGTGCGCGTGCTTGAGTTCGCTTGCCTCCCGCGGGTGCCTTGTGTCCGGGTAAAGAGGTTGGGGCGCAGATCCCAGCCTCTACTTTTATGAAAAATGTTAACGCCCCGGTTCCGTCCCTTTCCCGCCGTGATTTTGTTTCCATGTTGGCACTCGCCGGCGCGGCCGCGCCGCTGGGCGCCACGCTTGGGCGGGCGCAGTCCGCATCGGCGGCCGCTTCGGAGGCTCCGAGCGTGTTGCATGTGTTTTCGAAACCGTTTCACCAGTTGTCCTACGCCCAGACGGCGAAGCTCGTCGCGGCGGCGGGCGGCGGCGGCATCGATTACACGGTGCGGGTGCCGCAGGGCCACGTGTTGCCGAAGAATGTGAGCGAAGATCTGCCGCGCGCGATCGACGCGGCGCGCGCCGCCGGGCTCAAGGTCGAGATGATCACGACCGAGATCACGAGCGTCCGCACGCCGCACGCGGAAAACGTGATCCGCACGGCGGCAAAACTGGGCGTGAAATATTACCGGCTCGGTTCCTTCAACTATGACCTGAAGCTCGGCGTGGCGGGCACGTTGGAGAAAATCAAACCGGACTTCGCCGAGTTGGCCGCCCTCAATGCCAGCGCCGGAATTCACGGGGCGATTCAAAACCACGCCGGAGCACG
>CALSBN010000003.1:0-61953 GCA_943373185.1 Opitutus sp. GAS368
CGGACTCACCCGGCTGCGGCCGGTGAGCGCGGAGATTTTCGACGTGGACCGGCACTGGATCCCGGCGCGGAAGACGGACCCGGCGCACTGGCACTACGACGTGCGGTTCATGATCGAGGCGGACCCGGGCGAACCGCTCGTGCGCGCCGAGAACGAGTCGAAGGAACTCGCGAGGGTGCGGGTAAACGGGGTGACCGCGCTGAACCCGGAAGAGTCGATGGCGCGGATGGTGCGGAAGACGGTGGGGCGGAGGTGAAACGGTCCGCGACGGGGGGCGTCGCGGCTCCGGTGGGATCAGGAGGGACCGCGCATCTGGCGGCGGGCGGGCCAAGGGTGTCCGGCAAACGGGTCGAAGTCTTGACCGGGAATATTCGGTGACTCATTGTGAGTCACATGAAAACAGCGACGGTCCGGCAATTGCGCACCGAGTTCCCGAAGGTTTTGGCATGGGTGAATGCAGGCGAGGAAGTTGCGATTACGCGGCGACGAAAAGTGGTGGCAAATCTCACGCCCGCCGGCGAGCGCCCAAAGCAGAAAGTGATCATCCCTGATTTTCGAGCCCGGTTGAAACGGATTTACGGCGACGTGGTTTTGCCGGCGACGACGACGCAGGCGATTCTGGACGAAAGCCGGGGGAGCTATTGATGGCCGCACCCATCTATGCCGACACGAGTTTTTTGGTTTCGCTCTATGTGCAGGATACGAACTCAGCCCGGGCGGTGACGGTGGTGGAGAAGGGGTTGAGGCCTATTTTCTTCACTCCGCTGGTTCGCCACGAGCTGCAAAATGCGCTGAGGCTTTCGGTGTTTCGTCGTCAGATCACGGCGGCGCAGCGCGAGGCCGCGTGGCACGAGATTGAGCACGATCTGGCGGCGGGTCTGTTGCACGAAGCTCCGCTGGACTGGCCGAAAGCGCTCAAGGCGGCCGAAGCGTTGAGCCGTGCGCATACTGAGGCGCTGGGGGCCCGAGGGATGGACGTTTTGCACGTGGGATCGGCGTTGGCGCTCCGGGCGAAAAAGTTCGTTACGTTCGATGATCGGCAGAGGGAGTTGGTTAGGTTGGCCGGGCTGGAGCCGGCCTGACGCGGATCGACCTAGAAGGCGGCTTTTTCAAAACGGTCCGCGATGGGGGCGTCGCGGATCCAGCCGGATCAGGAGAGATCGCGCATCTGGCGGCGGGCGAGCCAGGGGTCGACTTTGGTGATGAGGAAACGGGCCCACGAACCGCGGAGGCGGGTGAGCCAAGTGCGAGTTTTTTCCCACTCCGGATAAGTGATGGCGTGGGATTGTTTGAGGTCGGCGGCGAACGCGACGGCGGCTTCGGCGGCGAGGGTGGGGTCGCTGAGGTGGACGGTGAGCTCGTAGTTGATGGCGAGGGAGCGGGCGTCAAGGTTCGCGGAGCCGACGAAAACGGTGTGGTCCACGAGGACGAGTTTGGCGTGAAGGATCTGCGGCTGGTATTCCCAAATCCGGACGCCGGCCTTGAGCAATGGGCCGTAGAGGGAACGGGCGGCGAGTTGTGCGATGGGCACGTCGGTCTGGCCGGCGAGCAGGAGTTCGACGGTGCCGCCCCGGCGGGCGACGGCGCGCAGGGCGCGGCGCAGGCGGAAGCTGGGCACGAAGTAAGCGGAGGCGAGGCGGACGTGGTGCGCGTGCTTGAGGAGCTTGAGGAGCTGGCGGCTGAATTCGTTGCGCACGAGATGCGGGCCGCTGAAGAGGACGGGACCGGCCGTCGACGGGTGACGCGGGGAACGGTTTTTCCTGCGGGGCAGATTGCGCAGCAACCAGGGTTGCAGGGTGTGGGCGGTGAACATCGCGTCGAAGGAGTGCGCGAGTTGGCGGAGGGCGTGCGGGTGGTTGAGTTCGATTCCGAGATCGCGCCAACCGGCGGTGACGCCGTCGCCATCGTAGTCGGCGGCGATGTTGAAGCCGCCGGTGATGGCGGTGTGATCGTCGATGAGGAGAAGTTTCCGGTGATCGCGGATGGAAAAATGGCGGAACGTGAGCGGATTGAAAACCCGCGCCGTGCCGCCGGCGGCGTGCAGGGCGCGCCAATAGTCGGCGGGCAACGCGGAGGAGCCGGCGCCATCGACGAGGACCTGGACGCGGACGCCGCGGGCGGCGGCCCGGATGAAGGCGGCCCGGAACCGCGTGCCGACCGGATCGTCGCCCCAGATGTAGGTTTCACAGCGGATGGAGGTGTGGGCTTCGTCGATGAGCGCGAGCATCCGGCGGTAAGCGACGGCGCCGGTGGCAAGCCAACGGGCGTTGGCGGGGTGGAGTTGCGGATGGGAAGCGGTGGGATCGACGGCCACGGGTGGGATTGACCGGAAGCGTGAAGCGAGGTTGCGCGCGAAGGAAATCAAAAGGATCGCCACCGGGCGTCGGGGGCGTCGGGCTGCGGGGCATCACGAATCTGCCCGAAATTCCGTTATGCGCCGGTTGCGGGCGTTGCTGTCGCTTGGTGGTGGAATTGCGCGCGGGCGATGTGGTGGACGAAGCGTTGGTCGCCGCCCACGAAGGCGTGCGGTGCATGGATCAACGGGGCGACGGCGCGTGTGTGGCGTTGGATGCGGCGACGATGCTGTGCACGATTTACGAGACGCGGCCGCAGACCTGCCGGGAGTTTAATCGCGGGGAGGGGTTGTGTCGGGCGGTGTTGGCGCGGGCGGCGGGATCGGGGCGAAGCGGGAACGATTGAATCGGGCGCAAAAAAGGCGGGGACTTTTGGTCCCCGCCTCGGGTGCCGGCGAGGGCACCCCTACACGGAAAATTCCGGGCGGTAGTCGATCAGCGGCGGGAGCCGGAGCGATTGAGCGTGTAGGTGAACAGGATCGCCTGCTTCTCGCCGATGAGGCGATTGACGCGGAGGTATTCCTTGTCGAAGAGGTTGTTGATGTTGACCGCGAACGTGTGGTCGTAGTTGCCGATGCGCGAGAGCTTGTAGCGGGCGCCGACGCTCCAAAGGGTGAACGACGGGATGCCCAAGGCATATTGGCGGGTGGAGCGGGTGACCGTGCGAACGCCGGTCGCAGACGTGCTGTAAGTATCGCCGGAGTTCGGCGCTTCGGTGGGCGTGCGAGCAAGGTGGGAGACGCTGACGTTGAAGGAGAAGTTGTTGAGCGCGCCGCCTTTGGGTTCGTATTTCACATAGACGCTGCCGTTTTGCGGCGAGATGCCGTTGACCCGACGACCGATGGCAGCGGGGTTCGCTTCGCCGAAGTCGGTGTAGATGGAGTAGACATGGCCCCAGCTGCCGCCGGTGGAGACTTCATTGCTCACCTTGTAAGTGACATCGATTTCATAACCGCGGACGAGTTGGTCGCCTTCGCGCTCGTTGACCTGGACAAAACTACCCGAACCGATCGGAGTCTCAATGAGGTTGGTAACGCTGACGTTGTAACGGTTGGCGTAATAGCCACTGACCGTAAAGTTGAGGCGGTCCTCGAAAAAGGAGCCCTTGAAGCCGTAGTCGTAACCATCGGCGACCTCGGGTTTGAAGGTGGGATCGTAATGCTGGGCGGCGTTGTCGTTTTGGGAAACAAAGTAGCTCTCGCTGTAACTGCCGTAGACGCGCAGGTTGGGTGTAAGTTTGTAATTAAAGCCAAGGTTGGGCTTGGTGAGGTTGATCGTCTTGTCGATTATCGAGCCGGTGACATAAGGGATCGGCGCGGTCCGCGTCGGCGCGAAGCCGATGAAATCGCGATCGCGGAAACGAACCGAGTCGAAACGAAGACCGGCGAAGGTGAGCAGGCGGCCCTCCATGAAGGAGGATTGTTGGCGAAGCAGACCGCCGATGACGGTGATGCGGCGCTTTTGATGGCGGGTCTTTACGCCGATGGTGGGGTCGAGCGGCGCGGTGAAGTAGGTGATCGGACTGGTGGGGTTGAGGTTGGCATCAAGCGTCACGACGCGGCCCGATCCGGCGGCGTTCCAAGCGACGAGGTTTGGATGGCTCGGATTGGCATAGGAGAGCGACGGGTCCCAGCGGTAGTAGTCGTTGATATCGAGGGTGACCAGGGTCTTGTGCTCAACCTTGCCGCGATTGGTTTTGTATTGGGCGAGAAGGTCGGCCTGCAGGCCGCCGCCGTCTTCGATGATGCGGGTCGTGTTGGGGACAGCACCGCGGGTGGACGTGACGGGAGGAACGATGCCGGTGGTGGCATTGGCCGGCGGGTTGATGTTAATGGTGCCCCAGCTGTTGTTTTGGTTATAGTCCCAGCGGCGGGCGAGGTAGTAGTTGGACGCGATGCGGGTGCTGAAGATATCGGTGAATTTCTTGTCGTAGACGGCGCCGTAGTTGGAAGAACCGCGGTCGAGCTGGCTGCGGGGGCCGTGGGCGTTGAAGCGGGCGAGATTCTTGGCGTAGCCTACGGCGACGTCATCGGAGAGGTCGGTCGTGCGCTTTTGGTCGATGACCAGCGGGGCGGAACTGTTGGGTGAGTGCCGGATTTGCAGGAAGTATTCGGCGGACAAGAAGAGGCTCGAGCCGTCGGGAAAGTCATTTTTGACGGCGAGGTAGTATTCCTGGTTCCGGTTGCGGGCATACTCCATGTCGAACTCTTTTTGGAAATGAGAGGCTGTGAAGATGTAGTTGGTGCTGCCGAGCGCGGTGCGCGCCACGGGACCGGCGGTCTCCAGTGTGCCGCGCTGGGTGCCCTCGTTGCCGTAGTTGACCGAAAGCCGCTGACTCTCTTTGGCCCGGGGTTGCTTGGAGACCATGTTCATCATGCCACCGGGAGAGGTGCGGCCGTAAATGGCGGCGTTGTTTCCTTTGATGATTTCGATGCGGTCGACGTTGCTGGAACCATAGCGGCCGAGGCGGAAGAAGCCATCGCGGAGCTGGGACGTGGAACCGAAGCCGCGCAGGTTGAAGCCTCCGCCGACGTCGAGACCGGTGAAGCCGCCGACCTGGATCAGGTTGTCGGAGAATTCAAAAATGCCGAAGTCCTCGAAGAACTCGCTGGTGATGACGTTGACGGTGTAGGGCAGCTCGGCGATCTGCGTGCGCACGCGGCTGCCGGTGAGTGTCTCCGAGGCAGCGTAGCCGCGGTTGGGCTCGGCCTTCACCGTGAACTCGGTGAGCTTGACGGTTTCGGATTCGGCGCTCGTCGCGGGGGCGACGGGGGCGGTTTGGGCGAAGGCGAACGTGCCAAGCGCCAGAAAGGCGAGGCCGGTTTTGGCAATCAGGGTTTTGTTTTTCATACAGTCAGGGTTTGAGCGTCCACAGGAGACCGTGGGTTGGCGGTCGGAAAACGGTATGTCACAACGCCCGCCTGTCTAGTCTCGTTTAATAACAATCAACCGAGTTCGTCTGGCTCGACGGCAACGGCCGGTCGAAGACAGTGCCAACAATGCCCTGTTACGTTCTCCGTGAAGAACAGACCAATTCGTTTGTCATCCATTAGATGACAAATCGCTCTGGAAATCAGCCGACTTGCAGGGGTGAATTTCGCGCCGCCCCGCCGGGTCGCCACCCGTCAAAACGACCAGCGGCGACCGACGCGGAAGAGCAGGCCGTCGTAGCCGCCGTTTACGCCGAAGAGACCGCCGTGCGACAGGTGGAACCAACGGATTCCCGCGATCCATTCGCGCGGATCGTCCGGGGCACTGGACCACTCGAAGCCGGCGAAGAGGGAGAAGCTCAAATGAGTGCCGTTGGCGGGGAGGCTGCGGGTCGTGTAGTTGAGGCCGGCTTCGAGTTCGAGGCGGAGAGCGCCGGCGGGCAACGTCACGGGCACGGGCCAAAGGGTTTGGCGGCCGGCGTTGAAGAGCAGGCCGTCGCGGCCGCGGTCGCGCACGCTGTTGGTGCCGGTGTCGAAGTTATCGTAGACGGAGGCGAAGCCGGTGCCGACCGTCCAGCGGGCATCGGCGGCGCCGAGCCAGCCGGTGATCGGGTCGGGCGAGGTGGGGAACGCGGCGGTGAGGCGGTAGGGCAGGCCCTCGTCGGCGAAGTCGGCGAGAGGGCCGTCGAAGAACAAGATCGGCGCGCGGGTGGCGGCCGCGACGCCATGGAACGCGAGTGAAACGGCGGCCGCGAAAGCGAGGGCGCGGGTGAGGAAAACGAAACGCATGGCGGCAGGTTGCGGGTCTCGCGTCGGATGAAAATCGAAAATCGGGCGCTTGGAAATTTCGGGAAAGTTCGGAGCGGGAAACCGACCTGGGAGCCGAATCGTCCGCGCCAAGTTCGTCGAGCGGCGAACGACGCCGGTGGTTTGATGTCGAAAACCGGCGGGATTGCCGGGCAAAAGGTCGACGGAGCGGTGGCGGTCTTGATGTCGGCGAATGACTTCTAACCGGCATGCACGGCTTCGTGAAACCAAGCTCCTAGCAGTTGCTCTGAGCCAGCGTAGTCTTATCGAAATCTGTAGGCGTCGGTTAAAAATCTGATTTGATCTCCGTTTCTTATGTGAACGGTCTAGCCTGAGCCGTTCGCTTGCGGCGGCGTGAGGTAAACGCCGGTGTAGTCGCGGACCCAGAACGGGTCTTCTTGCCAGCCCTGGACGCGGGGAGATTTTAGCCAGTTCTTCGTGTTGAAATAGAGCGGAGAGATCGGCGCCGCTTCGAAAAGGAGGCCTTCGGCTGCGATTGCTTCGAATTCGCGCGAAGGGGCTGGGCGACGCGGGGCGAAGAGCGCGTCGTAGCGGGGATCGGACCAACCGGGGTAATTGCCGGGGGCGCCGGTGGTGAAATTCGCGAGGGACGGGGCGGCGTCGGCGAGGTCGGGGATTTCGGTGATGAAGCCGATGTTGTAGTCGCCGGTGCCGAGGGCGGAGAGGTGGACCTTGGCGTCGCGGAGCGCGATGGCGACGTCGATCCCGAGTGTGGTCTTCCACATGGCTTGGATCGCTTCGAGCACGGGAGTCTGGGACCAACCGGTCAGTTCCAAGCGGGGGAAATTGCGGCCGGCGGGAAAACCGGCGGCGGTGAGCAGGGCGACGGCCTCGGCGTCGGAGGCTTGGGGCGAGGGGCTAGGGGCGAGAGGGGGCGTAGGTGTAGCTGAAGCCGTGGGCGGACGGCTCGGAGAGCCGTCCCTACCTAAGGCAGGGGGGAGGAAACGGGTCGTGGCTTGTTGACCGCCGCGCAGGACGAGGCCGGTGATTTTTTCGCGGTCGATGGCCAGGCTCAGGGCGCGGCGCACGCGGGGGTCGTCGAGGGGTGGGCGGCGGGTGTTGAAGGTGAGGTAGCGGGTTTCGGCGAGGGGCGTTTGGAAAATCTCGCCGGGGCGGTCGCGGGTGTAGGTTTCGAGTTTCGAGATCGGGACGGCCATCGTGACATCGACTTGGCCGGCGCGGTAGGCACGTTCTTCGGTGTCGCCGCTGTCGAAGCGGAGAAATTGGATTTCGTCGAGGCGCACGGCCGCGGCGGCGCGGTAAGCGGGATTTTTTTTGACGACGATGCGTTGTTGCTGGCGCCACTCGGCGAGGGTGAACGGGCCGTTGCCGATGTGATGCGCGGGCTGCGTCCACGTGCGGCCGTGCTTAGCGACGGTGGCCGGGTGAACGGGCAGCCATGGGCCGCTAGCGACGTAGAGGAGAAACGCGGGCGTGGGGCGCTCAAGCGTGACGATCAGGGTGTGCGGATCGGGGGCGGCGAAACCGACGGAGGAGAAATCGTACACGGGCGGGACGCCCATGCCACTCAATCCGCCCGTAGCGAAGGCGAGGGCATTTTTGACGGGGTAGAAGAGATTGGCTTTCGGCGCGGCGGTTGCGGGCGCGAGCAGGCGGCGGTAGGAGGCGATGAAGTCGGCGGCGGTGACGGGATCGCCGTTGGACCAGCGGGCCTCGGGGCGGAGGTGAAACGTATAGGTGAGGCCGTCGGGCGAGATTTCCCAGCGGGCGGCGGCGGCGGGTTGCGGGGTGCGGCCGTCGGGGCCGGCGGTGACGAGGCCCTCGGCGAGCGCGCGGATGACGAAGAACTCGTCGGGCAGCGTGGCGGTGGCGGGGTCGAGATCGGCGGGTTCGTTGCGTTGGCTGAGCCGGAGGACCTGTGGCGCGGAGTCGGCGGAGGGCGCGGGATTTTTTTTGGCGCAGGCGGGGAGGAAAAAGACGCAGAGGAGGGCGGAGAGAAGCGCGAAAGGGCCGTAGAGGCGATGTTGGGGGCTCGCGGAGATGGGTGGGCGCGAGGGTGGCATGGGCGAAAGCGCGGAGGGCGGGTCGGAGTCCCTGCCCTATTTTTCGAGGGAGACGTAGCGGTAGTCGGTGTGGTCCATCGGCGTGGGCTGCCAGCCTTTCACGGAGGGATGGAGCAGGTAGACGTGGGTGTTGAAATAAATCGGAATGATCGGGGCGGCGTCGAGGACGAGGGCCTCGGATTCGGCGAGGACGGCGGCGCGGACTTTGGGGTCGGCGATCGTGAGCGCGCGGGCGGCGAGGGCGTCGTAGGCGGGGTCCTTCCAGCCGGTGTGATTGTTGCCGGAATCGCTCAGCCACATGTCGAGGAACGTCGTCGCATCGAGGTAGTCGGCGGTCCAGCTGCCGAGGAGGACTTGATAGTCGCCGGCGCGGCGGTTGGCGAAGACGACCTTGAATTCTTGGTTCACGAGGCGGATGTCCACGCCGAGGTCCCGACGCCACATCTGTTGGATGGCTTCGGCGACCATGCGTAGAATCTCGGAGTTATTGTAGAGAATCTCGATGGGCGGGAGGCCGGCGCCACCGGGAAAACCGGCGTCGGCGAGGAGCTGGCGGGCGGCAGCGAGGTCGTAGGCGCGGCGGGCGGGGGGCGTGTAGCCTTGGAGGAGCGGCGGGACAAAAGAGGACGCAGGCTGACGGCCGCCGGGCAAAATGTTGGCGGTGATGGCGTCGCGGTCGACGGCGAGGGCGAGGGCGCGGCGGACGCGGGGATCGGTGAACGGGGCTTTACGGACGTTGAGCCGGAAAAAATAAGTCTCGAGGATGGGATCGATGCGCAGAGCGGGAGATTTCTCGCGTTGGAGCGGGAGGACTTTGGAAAGCGGGAGCGCCCAGGTGGCGTGGAGCTGGCCGGCGCGGTAGGCGCGCTCTTCGGCGTCGATGCTATCGGTGGGGAAGAAACGGACGCCGTTAAGGCGGACGCGGGCGCGATCCCAGTAAGTGGGTGATTTTTCGACGACGAGGTGTTGTTGCGGAATCCATTCCTTTAACGTGAAAGGACCGCTTGTGACGATGCGGCCGGGTCGGGTCCAAGCGGTGCCGCGGCGCAGCGGGTCGCCGTGGGTGGCGATGGAGCGGACATGAATGGGGCGCCACGGGGAGTTGAGGAGAATCTGGAGGAAGTAAGGCGTGGGGTGATTGAGCGTGACGACGAGCGTGCGGGCATCCGGCGCGGCGAGACCGACGGTGGAAAAATCGGTGGTGCGGCCCTTGTTGAAGGCTTCGGCGCCGCGGAGGACGTAGAAAAGATAAGCGTAGTCGGCGGCGAGACTGGGCGAGAGCATCCGGCGCCAGGCATCGATGCAGTCCTGCGCGGTGATGGGATCGTTGTTGCTCCATTTCGCGTCGGCGCGGAGGTGGAACGTGTAGGTAAGTCCGTCGGCGGAGATATCCCAGCGCTCGGCGAGGGCGGGGACGGGGGCGAGCGTGGCGGGGTCGTAGCTGACGAGCGGATCGAAGAGGGACTGGATGATCTTCGCCTCGCCGAGACCGGTGACGATGTGCGGGTCGAGATCGGAGGGTTCGGAGCCGACGCTGAGGTGAAGCACGCCCTCGCGGTTGCCGCGTTCGACGGCGGTCTCGCGTTTGCCGCAACCGGTGACAGCGAGGAGCAGGAGCGGGACGGCAATGGCCGCGAGGAGGCGTGAGAGGCGCGAAGGTAAGGCCGACGAGGTAAGAGGGGACGCGGACATTAGTTTTTGGCGATGAGGCAGACGGCGTGGGCGGCGATGGCGAGGCCGCGACCGAGGTCGCCGACGCCTTCGTTGGTAGTGGCTTTGAGGCCGATGCAATCGACGGGGAGGCCGGTGGAGGTGGCGAGAGCGGCCTTCATCGCGGCGAGGTGCGGGGCGATCTTTGGTTTTTCCGCGATGAGTGAGGCGTCGATATTGACGAGGGAAAATTGGCGCGAGGCGAGTTCGGCGACGACACGGCGGAGGAGGACCTGGGAATCAATGTTGCGGAGCGAGGGATCGGTGTTGGGGAAAAAGTGGCCGATATCGGGGAGGGCGGCGGCGCCGAGCAGGGCGTCGCAGATGGCGTGGGTGAGACAGTCGGCGTCGGAGTGGCCCTCGAGGCCGTAGTCGGTGGCGAAGCGCACGCCGCCGAGGACGAGCGGGCGGCCGGGGACGAGGCGGTGGATATCGTAGCCGTGGCCGATGCGGAGGTTGGTCATCGTAGGGGAGTCACCACGAAATACACGAAACACATGAAAAAAATACGGGAAAGGCGGAGGGAGAGTTGCCCACGGAACACACCGATGACACGGAAAAATCTGAGGGGCTTAGGCGGCGGTGCGCGGCGGGAAAGGAGCGGAAGAGTCGGGGGTCGCAGGGAGCGGAGCGGCGCGGGTCAGGAGGAATTCGAGGTAGGCGAGATCGGCGGGCGTGGTGAGCTTGGGGTTGGGCTCGGTGTTTTCGAGGAGGGCGATGGGATGGTCGAGGCCCTCGACGGCTTGGGCGTCGTCGGTGATGCGGAGTTTTTTGCGGGCGACGCGGGCATAGGCGCGGGCGATGAGTTCGCGGGAGAACACCTGCGGGGTTTCCATGGCCCAAAGACGGTCACGGTCGAGGGTTTTGAGGTGGGCGCCGGCGCGGTGCTTCTTGATGGTGTCGGTTACGCGATGGGCGAGGACCACCGCGCCCTCGCGGCGAACGATTTTGTAAAGTGCGACGAGTTGCTCGGCGCTCACCAGCGGGCGGGCGCAGTCATGGATGAAGACGTGGGCGATATCGGCCGGGAGCGCGGAGAGGGCGGCGGCGACGGAGTCTTGTCGCTCGGCTCCGCCCTGGATGAGGACGCAAGGTGTGGGCGCGTGCGCGGAGAGGGTGAGCATCTGGCGTTGGTCGCGGTAGACGACGACGTAGAAATCGGCGACTCCGCTGGCGGCGAAGGCGGCGGCGCAGTGGGCGAAGACGGGCCGGCCCGCGAGGGGTGCGAGGATTTTGTCGGCGACGGCGCCGGACATGCGCGTGCTGCTGCCGGCGGCGAGGAGGATGGCGGCGGTGCGGCTCATGGATGGGAGGGGGAAAGTTGAGAGTTGAGGGCTGAGAGTTGAGAGATCGACGCGGGCCGCCCTGGACGGCGAGTTTTCAGGTGGCGAGTTCGGCGAGGATGGCCCGGGCGGCGGCTACGGGATCGGGGGCTTTGAAAATGGGGCGGCCGACCACGATGTGGCTCGCGCCGGCGCGGGCGGCTTCGCCGGGAGTCATGATGCGGGTCTGGTCGCCGGCATCGGCGCCGCGGGGTCGGATGCCGGGGGTGACGAGGGCGACATCGGCCGGGAGGACGGCGCGAAGAGGCGGGAGTTCAAGGGGCGAGCACACGAGGCCGCGCAGGCCGGAGTCGATCGCGAGGCGGCCGAGGCGGACGACTTGGTCGGCGGGGGCAACGGTGACGCCGGTCTCGGCGAGGCCCTCGGCGCTCATGGAGGTGAGGACGGTGACGCCGAGGAGAAGGAGGTGGGGGGCGTGTTGTTGTTGGGCTTTGACGGCCCACTGCATCATCTCGCGGCCGCCGGACGTATGCAGCGTGAGCATCTTGATCGGGAGCGGCGCGACGGATTCGACGGCCTTGGCGACGGTGTTGGGGATGTCGTGGAGCTTGAGGTCGAGGAAGACATCGAAACCGAGGTCGGCGATCTCGCGCACGCAGTCGGGACCGCAGGCGGTGAACATTTCGAGGCCGACCTTGACCCAGCGGACGGTGCCCTGGAGTTGGCGGAGGGCGGGGGCGACGGTGCGCGGGGTTTGGGCGTCGAGGACGAGAATGAGATCGGTGGCCATCGTTGGATGGGGAGAGTGAGGGAGAGTCGGGGGATAAATCAAAAGCCAAAAAATGCGGCTGGCCCGGGGCGGGGGTGGCGGTGTTTGGTAGCCGGGTGCGCGCCATCGAGATTTTTGCCCCGGCCAAACTGAACCTGTTTCTCGCGATCACGGGAAGGCGGACGGATGGATTTCATGATTTGGTCTCGGTGGCGGCGACGCTGGATTTCGGCGATACACTGCGGGCGGATGTGCGGGAGCGGGGAGAAGGCGGCGGTAAATGGACGTTACATTGTGATGACGCGACAGTGCCGAACGACGAAACGAATTTGGTGGTGAAGGCGGCGCGAGCCTATGCGGCGGCGACGGGCTGGCCGGGGAAAGGTGTGGGCGTGGATTTTTCGCTGACGAAACGGGTGCCGATGGGCGCGGGGCTGGGCGGCGGGAGCAGTGATGCGGTGGCGGCGTTGCGGGCGCTGAATGCCCTGTCGGGCTTGGCCCTGGGCGCGGCTGAACTGGCGAACATGGCGGCCGGACTCGGCTCGGACTGCGCGCTTTTTTTGCACGACGGGCCGGTGGTGATGCGGGGGCGCGGAGAGCGGATCGAGGTTTTGCCGGCGGGCGCGAGCGCGCGGTTGCGGGGGCGGCGGGTATTGGTGTTTAAGCCGGGTTTTGGGATCGCGACCCCGTGGGCGTATGGGCAGATGGCGGGAAATGCACCGTCGGGTTATCTGCCGGCGGCGGAGGCGGAAGCGCGTTTGGCGGCGTGGGTCGGCGGCAACGGCGCGGCGGAAGAGTTGCTTTTCAACAACATGGAGCCGGTGGCGTTTGAGAAATTTGTAGCGTTGCCGACGCTGCTGGAGCAGGTTCGCGACGAGTTCGGGTTGGCCGCGCGGATGAGCGGAAGCGGGAGCGCGTGTTTCACGCTTCTGCCCGACGGAACGGACGCCGCCGTCATCGGCGAGTCGGTGCGGGCGGCGTGGGGGCCGTCGAGTTTCGTGGTCGAGGCAAAGTTGCGGTGAAAGAGCATTGACCCGTGCTCGGCCGGAAAGCGTTATCGAGCCGCGCCGCACGCGTCTAAAACGCGCCTGCTGCGCTCACTTTAATGGCCACGGAACCACGCACAAAAAAGGAAATTATCGTGCAAGGCATCTCCGCCTCGCAGGGAATCGCCTATGGCACCGTGTTCGTGTATCTGCAGAGCGATGTCGAGGTGCCGTGTTACCAAGTCGACGCGGAAAAGCGGATCGAGGAAGTCGCACGATTCGACAAGGCGTTGCTCACGACCCGGCAGCAAATTTCCAAGATTCAAGACGAGGTGGAGAAGAATCTGGGCAAGAACGAGGCGCTGATTTTCGATGCGCACCTGCTGGTGCTCGAAGACCAGGCGTTGATCGGCGAGACCATCCGCGAGTTCGAGGCAACGGGCAGCAACATCGAGACCTGCTTTAACAAGATTTCGGCGCGCTACATCCAGGCGTTTTCGGAGATCGACGACGAGTATCTGCGGGAGCGCGCGGGAGACATCCGCGATGTGGCGCAGCGTGTGTTGCAAAACCTGCTGGGGCAGGCCGAGAACAGCCTGAGCCGGCTGGCGGAGAAGCGCATCGTGGTCGCGAACGACCTTTCGCCTTCGGATTCGGCAAGTATCGACCGAAGCGCGGCGCTCGGGATCGTGACGGACTCGGGCAGCAAGACGAGCCACGCGGTGATTGTCGCCCGATCCATGAAAGTCCCGGCGGTGGTGGGCGTCCGCAATCTCACGCAGCGGGTGAAGACGGGGGATTGGGTTCTCGTGGACGGATACGACGGACTGGTGATCGTAAACCCGACGGAGCAAACGCTGTTCCGCTACGGAAAGATCCAGTCGGACAAGAAGTCCTTCGAGCAACGCCTGCTCGAGGCGAACCGCCGGCCTCCGGTGACGCTGGACGGCGCGACGGTCACCTTGCAGGCGAACATCGAGAAAGTGGACGAAGTCGGGTTGGTGAAGGACTATTTTGCGCAGGGCGTCGGCTTGTATCGCACCGAATATCTCTTCCTCAACTCGGCGCGGATCCCCTCGGAGCAGGAGCAATTTGTCGCCTACAAAACGGTGGCCGAGGGCATGGCGCCGAACCCGGTCGTGATCCGCACCCTGGACCTCGGGGGGGACAAACCGATGGAGGGCAATCCGGACCTTTTTCCCAAAGAGGCGAATCCTTTCATGGGCTTTCGGGCGATCCGGTTTTGTTTGGAGAACCCCGAGATTTTCAAGGACCAGTTGCGGGCCATCCTGATGGCGAGCATGCACGGCGATGTGCGGCTGATGTATCCGATGATCAGCGGGCCGGAGGAATTGGGGAAGGCGAACGCGATGCTCGCGGAGTGCAAAGCCGAGCTGAAAGCGCGCGGTCAACGCTTCAACGAAGCGATGAAGGTCGGCGCGATGATCGAGATTCCCAGTGCGGCGACGACGACCGATCTGCTGGCGAAGACCTGCGATTTCTTCAGCATTGGGACCAACGATTTGATCCAGTATCTGCTCGCGATCGACCGCGGGAACGACCGGGTCGCCCACCTTTATGAGCCGGCGCACCCGGCCGTGGTGCGCACGTTGAAACACATCGTGGACGAAGCCCACCGGGCGGGCCTGCCTGTCAGTGTGTGCGGCGAGATGGCGGGCGACCCGATCTATGTGCCTTTGCTTTTGGGTCTCGGGGTGGACGCGTTGAGCATGACGCCGCCGTCGCTACCGGCGGTGAAGTATTTGGTGCGGGGCATGACCATGGCCGACGCAAAGGCGCTGGCGGTTGAAGTCCTCGCGCTGGGCTCGGCCCCGGAGATTCACGCGAAATGCGCGGCTTTTGCCCACGCGCGGATTTCGCAAACGTGATCGGCCGGGTCGGGACTTCGTCCGGAAGGCGAGCGGTCGTTGCCTAGGCCTGGATGTGCTTCAGGCCGACGATGGCGAGGAGCTCCCGGAGGATTTGGACCTGCTCGGGAGAGATGACGATTTTACGTTTGATCGCCCAGCCGGCGAGAATCACGCCCACCGGTTTGTCGGCCTGAACCATCGGTAGCAGCACGTAGGACTGAAGTTGGACGGCGTCCCGCAACCACGCGGGGACATAGGGCGCGATGGACGCCTCGCGGGCGTCGTGGATGAGAAGGTTTTCCTTGCGCGTCAGGGAAAGGCCGAAGGTGGTGCGCTCGCCCGGAGTGACCTTGGCGACGGATTGAAACCTGCGCCAATTTTGACCGACGCCGTGCGTGATATGGAGCGTGGAAAGGCCCGGGGCGCGGAGCAGCAGAATCACTTCGGCGGAATTGAACGCCTCACCGATGATATCGATCACCGCCCGGTTGATCACATCGGCGGGCGTGCCGGGCTCGGCGACGAGAGCCTTCAGCTGGGCCAAGCCCGAAGTCAGGCGGCTGCTGGAAACGGTTGGTTTCGGCGGTGGCGGGCCTGCCACGGGAGCTTGGGCGGAAGCGACGGCCGCGGGGGCGGGCACCTTGGGCTTGATCGGATTTGGGGCACCGGCGAGAGGGAACGGCGGGGCGGTTTGAACGAGACGGGCCGCGCGTGGGTCGCGTTTGGCGACGCGGTCTTTGATGCGTTCGACGCACTTGAGCGGGAGGCTCCGAATACCAAGCCCGTGCTTGAGGCGGGAGAATTGCACGCCGACGGTTTTGATGATCTCGGGAAACTGATCTGCGATGCCGGGAAGAATGTGCCCGAAGCGGTCGGCGAGATCGGCGGTGCGTTGTTCGAACGCATTGGCGTCGAGGCTTTCCAAGAAAACGAGTTCGCAAAACTGGGTGGAGAAATCGGCGATGACCAACATCCGTTGCTCCGGGGTGACCGAAGACGCGGTGATCGATTCGGGGTCACAGGCCCGGAGAGCGGAGAGGATTTCCTCCGGCAGTTGTTCCGCCCGCAGCAATTCGTGCCCGAGCTCGAGGGGCGTGAGACCGAAAACTTCGCGAAAGGCCGCGTCCTCCGGCACCGCTTCGGCGAGTCCGACGGCGCGACGGTATTCTTCGGTCATAAAACTGGTCATCACGATGCGGCCGAAATGGCGGAGGGCGGCGCACACGTAGGCGTGCTCGCCGCGCACGGTGCCTTGGGACTCGCTGACGGATTGGGCGATGAAGCCGGAGCATAATGCATGGGCGGCGGCCTCCCGTTGTTCGTCGGCGGAGCGGCCGCGGTTGTTCTGCTCGGCTAGCATCAGCGCCATGGCGAGGGTGCGGACGCGCTCGAAGCCGATGACTTGAATGGCCTCCATTGCGGATTCGACGTGGACACCGTTGGGGTTATAGCCAAAGCCGTTGGCAATCATGAGTATCTTCGCCAGAACGCCGGTGTCTTTCTTGACCAATTCGGCGAGCTCCATGACCGAGACATCGTTGTCTTTTTTCGAAAGCGTGTGCACCAGCCGGATGATTTCCGGCATGGCGTTGAGTTGACCGGTCTTGAGCGCGGAGGCGGCGCGTTGGACGGTTTGTTTGGCTAAGGACGAATCGCTCACGAGTCGTCATTCACACGGCAGGTTGGCGAAGAATAAAGATTATTTCCGGGGCCGCACGATGCGGTGGACAACGATACCCCGACTGTCACGTCGTGACGGATGGATCGGCTAGCCGGGATCCGACGTGCCGGTGTTCCCTTGGAAAAAGCAGTTTGGGCGGCGGCCTACTGGGTCTTGAGATAGGCGACGAGGTCGGCGACGGCCTGGGCGTTGAGGCCGAGTTGTTCGCTGCTGAGCATGAGGGAGCGGTTCAGGCGTTGGCGGGATTTGATTTTGCCGGCGGGAATCATCTGGTTGGTGCCGCCCATCGACTGGACAATGACCGGATCGCCCGAGGTGAGGGGGAGGCCGTGGATGACGGTGCCGTCCTTCAAAATGAATTCGGTGCCCTCGTAACCTTGGGCGATGTCGGAGGATGGATTCACGATGGAATTGATGACGACCTCGGTGGGCTGGCGGCTGGCGAAGCCGGTGAGGTCGGGTGCGTAGTCGACGCCGTTGCCTCCGATGCGGTGGCAGATGTAACAGGTGGCGGCGAAGGCGGCGCCGCGGGTCGCGTCGCCTTTGAGCGCGGCGATTTCGGAGACGGGCGGAAGTTTTGTCGGCGGTGGCGGGGCGATCACGCTCGCGGTCAACACGACTTTTTCCGGGTCGTAGAGACCGCGGGATTTGAGCTCGGGGTTCAGGCCGAAGGCGGCCCAGCGGGAATCTTTGTAGTTGAGCAGCCACCACAAGGCGGTGGCTTGGACTTTGCCTTTGGCGTTTTGCGCCAGATCCAAAACCGCGAAGGCGGCGTCGCGGGTCGGCGTGAAGCCGAGGGCGGTCAGCGCGGCGAGGCGGGTCGCATCGGGAAGGGCGATGGACGCGGCGCGGGCGGCAAAGGCCATCGCGGCGTCGGCGGGCGTGAGGCGCCAGACAAGGTCGGCATGGGTGGGCGACCACTTGAGCGGGTCTTTCTCCGGCTGGGCGGCGGCGAGCGCGGCGTAGAGCTCGGCTTCTTTATGGGTAGCACCGATGCCCCAGGCGGCGAGGTAGGAGCGGTCTTTGCCGTCGTAGCCTTTGGCGAGAGTAAGGAGGATATTGCGTGAGGCTGCGAAGGGGACATCGCGGAGGGAGGTTGCGACCTCGCGGCGCACGGCGGGCGAGGGGTCGGAGGCGAGCTTCGCGGCGTGGCTCAGATAAGGTTGGTCGGCGCGGCGGAGGGCGCGGTAAGCGGCGACGCGGGTTTGCGCGTCGGCGGAGGCGAGTTGTTTTTCAACGAGAGCGACGCCGGGCGCGCCGAGGTGGGCGAGGAGGAAGATCGCGCGGGCGCGGATGAAGGGATTGGCATCGGTGAGCAGTGCGGCGACGGCGGGAACGGCGGCGGCGCCTTGGGCTTTGAGCGGAATGAAACCGGAAGCGCGGACGTTGACCGAGGGGCTCTTCAGTGCGGCGATCTGGCCGGCGGTGGTCGCGAGATCGAACTTCGGCACGACGGACTTGAATCCTTTTGGCGCGATGCGGTAGATGGCACCGACGGTCTTGGTATCAAGGTCGGCGTGGCCGCCAACGCGCGGGTCGAACCAGTCGGCGACGTAGATTGCGCCATCGGGTCCAACGGCGACGTCGGACGGGCGGAAGAATGTCTTTAGCTCGGAGTTGACCGACTTCATGCCGCCCTTGAAGTCGACGCCGGCGAATTCTTTTTCCTGATTTGAGGTGATGAAGTCGAAGCGTTCGAGGCCGAAGCCGGCACCCTCGGGTTTCGGGAAATAGCCGAACACAACGTTGCGGCTGGGCTCGGCGCTCAGCAGCAAGCCGCGCCATTTCTCGCCAAAGGCATCGCCCTCGTAGCTGACGATGCCGGTGGGGGAACCGCCGCCGTAAACGTCGCCCGCGGGGATGGTGTGCGGGTCTTCCTGGCGCCACTCGGCGGTGGGGATGGTTTGGCCGGGGCGACGGTCGGCGTTCCAGGTGCGCTTACCGTCGAAGGAGGCGAAGCCGAGGTTGCCGTATTCGATGAGGAATGTGGTGCGGCAGGCGGGGGGATCGTCGTTGTCGTTTTGGAAGACGTCGCCAAACGAAGTGACGGTTTGCTCGTAGCTGTTGCGGTAGTTGTGGCCGATGATCTCGACGCGGGTCGCGTCGGGCTGCATGCGGACGGTAAAACCGCCGAGGTAAACATGGCCGTCGTCGCTCTTGGCTCCGGCGATCTGAGGGGGACGCCAGCTAAAGAGCGCACCGGCGCCGCCGCTGTTGATGGGATCGTAAGGGCTGCCGACGCGGAAGGTGCGGTTGGAGCGGTCGGTGAAGAGGGCGCCGCAGTTGCCTTGGGAGAAATAAAGGAGTCCGTCGGGGCCGAAGGTGACGGAGTGGAGCGAGTGGTCGTGGTTGCGACCGTTGAAGCCGGTGAGGAGCACGTCGCGTTTGTCGATCGCGGGATTGAATTTCCCGTCGCGGTCGACGTCGGTGTAGACGATGAGGTCGGGGGTGTTGGAGACGAAGATACGGTTGTCGATGACCGACATCCCAAGCGGGGCGACGAGCCCGGGCTCTTGGACAAAGGTGTAGCTGGAGTCGGCCTGGCCGTCGCCGTCGGTGTCGGAAAGGACGGTGATCTTGTCGCCGGCGGAGGCGCGGTTGGAGTTCTTGCGGTAATTGACGCCCTCGGTGATCCAGATGCGGCCCTGGGCGTCGATATCCATGTTCGTGGGATTGTTGAACATGGGGGACTTGGCCCAAAGGGTGACCTCGAAGCCCTCGGGCACGGAGAGCATATTGACGGGGATCAGATCCGGAGTGGGTGCGGCGACGGCGGCCGTCGGTGCGGCCGGGGTGGTAGCGGTGGGCGAGGGCGCCTGCGCGAAAAGCAGCGACGACGGAAGGGCCAGCGCGGCGGTGAGGAGCAAGACGCTGTTGGAGCAACACGGGGTGGAGGTGACGAAGAAGCGCATTCGCCGAAAAAAACTGACCACTCAGGCGCTTGCAACCCCGTAGCCCGAAAAATCCTGAACAAACGGCGGAATTCGGTTCAGGCGAAGCGATGCCCTACTTCTTCTTCGGGCGCTCGGCTTTCTTGACCGGCGGCGGGACAATCAGCACGGGGCAGGGAGCTTTGCGGAGGACTTGGTGGGTCGTGCTGCCGACGAGCAGGTCGTAGAGCGCGGTGTGGCCGTGGGAGCCCATCACGATGTAGTCGGCGTTTTCGACCTCGGCCTGCGCCAAGATGAGTTGGGCAGGAGCGCCAGTGAGAAGCACGGTCTCAACGGGGAGGTCGGCTGCAACGAGGCGCTTAACGAGTTGCTTCAAACGGCGGGAGAGGGTTTTTTCGCTAGCGGCCACGATCTCGCCGATGTTTTCGAGCATCGGTCCGTAGTCGCTGGTGATGACCGGCGGTTGGACCACGCTTAGTAGCACAATGCGGGCGGACGTGGCGCGGGCGAGGAGCACCGCGGCGTCGATCACGGCGTCGCTCACGGCGGAGAAGTCGATGGGGGCAAGGATGGTTTTCATGCGGCCAGAATAGCTGAGGCGGGGCGCTGTGGCTGCGCGGGAATTGGCCGAGGCGGCGCGGAATTTGGCCGTGGGCGGAGATAGTGGCACCCGCGAAGCATCCAAAAGGCGCGAAGGACCGAAAGTGCGGCGTCGTGGCGGCGAGAGCACAATGGATTCCAGCTTGAATCCTGATGTCGATTCTCGCGCCGACTCCATCTCCACCTCGGCTAAAGAATTTCCTGAGACGGAAATTCTCCAGCAATCTCCCATATAAACCGATATCCTCGGTAACTGTGTCTTCGATCACACCAACGGAGTGTCTCTGCGGTCGTCCCGTCCGCCTCGTAATGCGCCAAAATTAACCGGGCAAAGCGTGGCATCGCCATCTCTGCGCCTCGTCTGTCGCCAGGGGACGAAAGACGCCCTCGATATCCGACGCCGCTTCGATCCGCGCTCAGTTCCCATTCTGAAGAAATCCAACGCCGCCGGGCGTCCTGTCGTCGAATCTCTTTCCCGCGTTACCAATCCAATACCGAAATCAGCATGAACAAGTGGTCCATCACCAAGAAAACCTCCATCGCCCTGCTCGCCTCCTACGCGTTGGTCGCGGGCGTGGGTATAAAACTTTTCTTAAGTGTCGGAGAGTTTCTCCAGACTCAGCATTGGGTGTCGCACACCAACGAAGTCACGGCGGAGTTGAATCAAATCACACTCTCACTGGTTAACATGGAGACCGGCCTGCGGGGCTACGCCGTGGCCGGTGAAGACAAGTTTCTCGAACCTTTCGAATTCGGCAAAGCCGCCTTTGACGCGCACCTCAAGAAAGTCAGCGAACTTGTCAGTGACAATCCTGCCCAGGTTGCCCGCGTGAAGCGCATCGAAGAGATGAAGAATCAGTGGTTCGCAACCGATGTCGCCGACACGAAGGCGGAACGGCAAAAGACCAACGAAGGCAAAATGACGCAGAAGGATTTTGAAGCCAGTTTCAACCTCGGCAAAGGCAAGGCCATGATGGACGGCATGCGGGCGCAGATCGGCCAGTGCATCGAAGTCGAATCCTCCCTGCTTGCGGTGCGCAAGGCCGCTTTCGAGAGCGCTGCCGCAGGGGCCAAAGGGTGGGTCGTTTTCGGCCTTTCCAGCGCGGTCATCGTCGGTCTTGGCCTCGTTGGTTGGGTCATAATTCAAACGAGCCGCGTGTTGCGCGTCGCCACCGACTCGCTGATCCTCGGCTCGGAGCAAATCGCTTCCGCCGCGAAGCAGGTGTCCAGTTCGAGCCAGAGCCTCGCCGCCGGTGCCAGCACGCAGGCGGGGTCGCTGGAAGAGACCAGCGCGTCCATCGAGGAGTTGACCGGCATGACGCGGAACAACTCGGAGAATGCGGATCAGGCGAAATCGATCGCGCAGACCGCGCGCGAATCGGCCGATCAGAGCGCGACGGCCGTTTCGAAACTCAACACCGCCATGAGCGAATTGAAGGTTTCAAATTCAGAGGTCGCGAAAATCGTCAAGAGCATCGACGAAATCGCCTTTCAGACGAACATCCTTGCGCTCAACGCGGCGGTCGAAGCCGCCCGCGCGGGCGAAGCCGGGGCCGGTTTCGCGGTCGTCGCCGAGGAGGTGCGCGGCTTGGCGCAGCGTTCCGCCCAAGCCGCCAAGGAGACCGCCGACAAGATCGATAACGCACTCGCCAAAAGCGAGGACGGCGCCCGCATCAGCGATGAAGTCGCGGCCAGTCTCAACGGCATCATCGAGCAGGTGCGCAAACTCGATGCGCTCGTAACTTCGATTGCGACCGCTTCGAAGGAACAGTCGCAAGGCATCGGTCAGGTCAATGGCGCGGTCGCGGAAATCGACAAGGTCACGCAGTCCAACGCCGCCGCGGCGGAAGAATGCGCCAGCGCATCCGAGGAGTTGAACGCGCAGGCGGCCGAACTAAACATCCTCGTGGGCAGCTTGCTGAACTTGGTCGGTGGCCGCCGGGAAGGCGATGCCTCCGGCATTCCCGGCGCACCGAAACCCGGCGGACAGCGGCGCGCGGACCAGAGCAGCTTCACGAATTCGCCCGCGGCGAACGCCAGGCAATCTGTGCGGACGCCGAAAACGGCCGCTCTTAAAACGCGCTCGAGCGGCTCGGGCCAAAAGGAACCGGTCATCGCCGGGTCCGAAGACGGGGAATCAGACCGCTTCTTCAATTAACGGCCACTGGGCCCAGCGATAATCGACCATGAACACCCATGCCGCGTGCGCGCCGGGCTCCGCACAGGCCGTGGCCGGCAAGTAGCCGCCATCGCCTGAGCCTCCGATTGGCGAGAGATCCAAGCGAACGTAGTCACAGGCAACCCAGCCGCTGTGTCGGGGCGTGATCAACGGCGTCGACGTTGAATATCTCCCGAGCCGCTTAGCCGTCTGCTTCAGCGCAACTCCGCCGCCAGTCAGGAACCCGTCATGTCTCGGGAATGATAACGAACGCCCGAAAACAGGCGGAAAGTTCAGGCCGCGGCGGGGAGGCCGGCCATCAATTGCATGAGGGCGGCTTCGCTGAAGTCGGCGCGGGGGAGTTCGCCCACGAGTGCGCCTTGACGCATGACCAAAATCCGCCGGCAGAGGCCGATCAATTCGGGCAACTCTGAGGACACGACGAGAAGCGCTTTGCCCTCGCAGGCGAGTTCGTCGAGGAGTTGGTAAATCTCGGCCTTCGCGCCGACGTCGACGCCGCGCGTGGGCTCGTCGATGAGGAGCACGTCGCAGTCCCGGGCGAGCCATTTTGCGAGGGCGATCTTTTGTTGATTACCGCCGCTGAGGCCAGCGGTGATCGCTTCCATCGAGGGTGTTTTCACGCGGAGGCGGGTGGCATAGCGCGCGGTGAGGGTCGTTTCGTGGGCGCGCCGGACGAAACCGAAGCGCGTGAGCAACGGAAGCGCGGCGAGGGCGGTGTTTTCGCGGCAATTCAGTCCGAGGATGAGGCCTTGGCGTTTCCGATCTTCCGGGACGAGGCCGAGGCCGGCGGCGAGGGCTTGGTCGATGGAGCCGAGGGCGAGCGGGCGGTCGTTGACGCGGACCTCGCCCGTGGCGGCGGGGTCGAGGCCGAAGAGGGCTTGCATGACTTCGCTGCGACCGGCGCCGACAATGCCGGCCAGACCGACGATTTCGCCGGCGCGGACCGAAAGCGGGATGTTGGCAAAATGGCCCGGCGACGTGAGCGCGGTTGCGCTCAATCGGACCGGGCCGAGCTCGCGGGCAAGATGGGCGGGAGTGTGGGCGCGGAGTTCGCGACCGATCATTTGGGTGACGACGCGGGCCGGCGTGGTCGAGGGGATGGGCTCGGTGGCGATGTGGCGTCCGTCGCGGAGAACGGTGATGTGGTCGCAGAGGGCGAAGAGCTCCTCCATGCGGTGCGACACATAGATGAGCGTGAGGCCACGGGCCTTGAGCTCGCGGACGAGGCGAAAGAGATCGGCGGTCTCGGCGGCGGAGAGCGAGCTCGTGGGCTCGTCCATCACGATGATCTGGGCGCCGGTGCCGACCGCGGCGGCGATTTGAACGAGTTGTTCGCGGCCGGTGGATAGGGTGCCGATGAGGGTGTCCGGATCGATGTCGGCGCCGACGGTGGCGAGCATGGCACGGGCGCGGGCGCGGAGGGCGGAGCGGTCCACGAAGCCACGGCGACGGGGAAGGTCTCCGAGGCAGAGATTTTCGGCGACGGAAAGGTTGGGGCAGAACGCGAGTTCCTGATGAACCATCGCGATGCCGAGTTCGCGGGCGGCGAGCGGAGTGGTCGGTGCGATCGGCCGGCCGTCGATGAAAATTTGGCCGGAATCGGCGGTGTAAACGCCGGCGAGGATTTTCCCGAGGGTGCTCTTGCCGGCGCCGTTTTCACCGATGAGCGCGTGGCAGGTGCCGCGTTCGACGGTGAGCGAGACGCCGTCGAGCGCGAGGACGCCGGGGAAGCGTTTGGTAATCCCGCTGAAAGTCAGGAAAGACATCAGCGGGATAGTTTAAGTTGAAGTTGGAGGCGGGAAGCTGAAGTCACGGAGGCTGATTGGCGGCTTGGATCGAGATTCTTGGCTTCCACTTAAACTTCCCACTTAAACCGAGTGAGGCGCGGAGCGCCTCACTTGGGCAGCCACTTGTCCCAATTTTTGGCGAAGGCATCCACGTTGTCTTTGGTCACGGGGATGAGGGCGCTGATGTCTTTGACCGCGACCGGGTCTTTCTTGAGGACGATTTTGTTGATGAGGTGCTCGACGGATTTGTAGCCCCACTCGTAGCACTGTTGCGCGAGCAGCACGGGAACATGGCCGCTGCGGATGTAGGCGAGCTGCGCGGGCAGAGCGTCGACAGCGACGCACTTGACGGTGCCGGGCTGCCACTTGAGGGCGTTTTCGGTGAACAACGGCCAGCCGCCGATCATGGCCCAGCCGGTGATGTCGGGGTTGGCTTGCATGACCTGCTCGACCTTGGCGGCGGCGTCCTGCGCGGTCTCCTTGTGATAGTAGGCGTCGCGAATCGTGATGCCCGGATACTTTTTGGCGGCTTCGCGCACACCCCGGACGCGGATCTGGAGGTTCGGGGCGTTTTGGTTGCCGGCGAGGATGGCGACGACGCCACGGCCGTTCATGATCTTGGCGAGTTCGTCCATGACTTGGGCGCCGCACAGCAGGTCGTCGACGCCGTAAGTGACGAAGCGCTTGGAGGCGGGTGCGTCGGAGTCGAAGGTGGCGACGGGCACGCCGTTCTTGACCGCGGAGTTGATGGCGTCGGTGAGTTTGTTCGCGTCGGAGCAAGCGACGGCGATGCCCTCGGCGCCGGTGAGGACGAGTTGCTCGATGGCCTCGGCCTGTTTCTGGGCGTCTTCCTCGTTGGGGGTGCGCCAGTCGATTTTGATGGTCAGCTTGTGTTTGGCGCCGAGTTCCTTGGCGGCGTCAACCGCACCGACGCGGGCGGCTTGGAAGACGGGGTTGCCCTGGGATTTGGCGACGAGACCGATGGTGATCGTGCGGGTTTTCTCGGCGGCGGCAGCCGTGATTGCGGAGCCGAGCGCGAGGGCGGCGGCGAGGGAGGCGAGGAGGAGTTTTTTCATGGGATAAAGGGAAACGGTTCAGGGAGTGGCGGCGGTTAGCCGGCGTTTGGCGAGCCAAGTGTTGAGGTTGTCGAGGACGACGGCGAAAATGACGACGGATCCGATGATGATCTGGCTGTAGTTTTGGTTGATGCCAAGAATGACGATGCCGCTGGAAATCATCTGGATGATCAGTGCGCCGAGGACCACGCCGAGGGCGGAGCCGCGGCCGCCGTTGAGACTGGCGCCGCCCACGACGGCGGCGGCGATGACATTGAGCTCGTAGCCTTGGCCGTCGCCGGAGGTGGCCGCGCCGTAGTAGCCGATCGAGAGCAGGGCGGCGATGCCCGCGCAAAGACCGGAGATGACGTAGACGCCCAGCTTGACCCGCTCGACGCGGATACCGGAGAAGCGGGCGGCGAGCTCGTTGCCGCCGATGGCGTAGACGCGACGGCCGGCGGCGAGGCGGGAGAGAAAGATCCAACCGACAAGGAGCACGACGATCATCGTCGCGAGGGGAACCACCCCGAGACCGTCGCCGACCTCGAAGCGCACGAATTCTCGAAACGCCGCGGGGAAACTGCCGATGGATTGACCCTCGGTGATGACGAAGGCTATGCCGCGGTAGATCGCCATGCCGCCGAGCGTGATAATAAATGGGTGCACGCGGATCGCGACAATGAGACTGCCGGAAGCGAGGCCACAAAGTGTGGCGACGCCGAGACAGGCGCCGGCCCCGAGAAAAATTCCGAGGATGGGCGAGGTCGCGGCGGGTCCGTCCGCGCCGAAGTGACGGAGCACGAGAGCGCCGGCGACCGAGGCGAGCGCGTAGATCGAGCCGACGGTGAGATCGATGCCGCCGGAGATAATCACGAGCGCCATGCCGACGGCCATGATGGCGATGAACGACGTGTCTTTGGCGAGCTGCGCGAGATTTTGGGCGTTGAGAAATTTGTTTTTCTCGATCGTGAGTGGCACCCGTTCGCCGGCGGCATCGGTTGTGTAAACGCGGGTGCGGGTGCCGTCGGCGGCGCGTTCAAAAACGGGGGTGCGCACGGTGCCGGCGAACGCGGTGAGTAGAGCGCCGAGGGCTAGGATGACGAGGAGCAGGCCGCTTTCTTGAAAGCGAAAGAGCGCGCGAAGACGGGCGGGCATGGGGAAGACGAAGATTAGGTAGGAGCCCAACCCGAGATGGAAACCACGAAATACGCCGGATGCGAAACGTGGGCGGGGTAGTGAATGCCGGCCCGCGCGCTTCGGGTGCGACGGGGGAGGGCGGGTCGGAGACCGCGCCCTACTTTCGAGAAGGGAGGAATTCGGTGGTCATCGCTTGGGCGGGGGTGACTTTGCCTTTGGCGAGCAGACCGATCTCTTCGAGCTGGGTAATCTGGGTGGCGAAGCGGTTGGTGGAGAGTTGGCCGATGTTGGCGAGGCCGCCGTCGGCGTCACGGCCGGTGACGAGCTTCTCATCGAGAATCAGTTGGCGGGAGGCCATCGCGAACGTGTCGTCGATGGAGGAGTTGGTGAGTTTCATCGCCGCGTGGGCGGCGGTGGGATCGCCTTCGAGGTAGTCGCGCCAGCCCTTCACGTAGGCGCGCATGAAGGCGCGGAGGGCTTCCGGATTTTCGCGGGCGAACTTGCGGTTGGTGAAGAGGACGGCGTAGGCGCGGAAGCCGGCGTCCCAGGAGGAAAGGAAGCGGGGTTTGGCGCCGCCGGCTTTCTCGATGAAGTGGGGCTCGGCGATGAAGTAGCCCTGTTGGATCGCCTCCTTGTCGCCGAGGAAGGCGGCGACCGAAAAGCTCTGGGGCACCACGTTTACGGTGACGCCGTATTTCTTTTTCAGCAGGGCGAGAAACGTCCACTCGGGGCGGGCGATGACCGTCTTGCCCTGAAGGTCTTCGAAGCGGCGAACGGAGCTGGAAGGATTGATGAGCAGGCCGGAAGGATCGTCTTGGAAAACGGCGGCGACGGAGAGCAAGGGCAGGCCGACGGCGATTTTCTGGAGGATGTCGGTGCTGTCGCCTTGGCCGAGCTGCGCTTGGTTGGTGGCGACCTTTTGGGTGACGAAGGCGTTGGGTCCGCCTGGGACAATCGTGACGTCGAGACCCTCGGCCGCGAAGAAGCCGCGGACTTGGGCTTGGTAAATGCCGCCGTGCTGGGGTTCGGCGACCCAGTCGAGTTGCAGGGTGATTTTCGTGAGTGGTTTCTTCGTGGCGGCGGCCGGCGTCGCGGCTTGGGCGGTGGCAACGGACACAAGGGCCGTGGTGAGGACGACGAGGGTGTGAAGCAGCGGTTTCATGAGCGGGAAAATTACGGGCGGTTCAGGTGTCGGCGCGGTCGTAAGAGTCGTGCCATTTGCGGAGGGAGAACCAGCTGAGCGAAAGCACCCCGGCGACAAAGACAAAGCCGAGCGCGCAACACACGGCGGCGGTGGCGAAGAGCGCGGGATACTTCGCCTGGCTGCTGTAGATGATCGTTTGGAAACCGAGGCCGCCGCCGTCGCCGGCCGAGCTGCCGGCGGTGTAATCGCCGACGAGGGCGCCGATGGGGGCGAGCGTCGCGGCGATGCGCAGGCCGGTGAAAAAATACGGCAGTGCGGCGGGGATGCGGAGCCGGCGGATTTCCTGGAGCTTGGTGGCGCGGTAGAGCTGGAAGAGCTCGACGAGATTGCGGTCGGTGGAGACGAGGCCCTGGGTCGTGTTCACCGCGAGCGGGAAAAAGCAGATGAGAAACGTGATGATCGTTACGCTCTTCAGGCCGGCGCCGACCCAGAGCACGAGGATGGGCGCGAAGACGATGATCGGCGTCATCTGCAGGAGCATGAGGTAGGGATAAAAAGTCACCCGCACGAGCGGCGAGAGGGAGAGCAGGAGTGAAAGCAAAAAGCTGACAACGACGGCGGCGAGAAACCCGAGGGTGGCGCCGGCGGCGGTGTTGAGGGTGGCGCGCCAGAGTTCGTCGCCGTGGTCGCGGAAGGCGGCGAGGACCTCGGTGGGCGCGGGCAGCAGGAAACGAAAATCTTCGGAGAGCGACGCACGGACGAAAATCCAGATCGCAACGAAGAGCGCGCCGGCGACGGCCGGGAGCAGAATGGTAAGAAAACGACGGGGCGGCATCGGCGGCGGGAGCTCAGACGGCGACGGTGTCCTCGACCGAGCGGAGGAGCTGTGAAGCCTCGTCCACCAGCGCGTGGTAGGCCGGATCGCGGCGTGTGGCGGGGGTGCGCGGGTGGGGCAAGTCGACGCGGATCTCGCGGTGAAGCCGGCCCGGGTTGGCGGACATCACGACGATGCGGTTCGACAGAAACACGGCCTCGGCGACCGAGTGGGTCACGAAGAAGGCGGTCCAGCTCTGGCGCTCGCGGATGGCGAGAAGTTCTTCGTTGAGGCGGTCCCGGGTCATTTCGTCGAGGGCGCCGAACGGTTCGTCGAGCAGGAGAATCTGCGGCGAAAGCACGAGGGCGCGGGCGATGGAGACGCGCATTTTTTGCCCGCCGGAAAGTTGGCGCGGGTAGTAGGAGGCGCGCGATTCGAGTCCGACGAGGGCGAGAGCGGCGCGCACGAGTTCGGCGCGGCGATCGGGCGGCGTGGCGCGGAGCTCGAGCGGAAGGGCGACGTTGGCGGCCACGGTGAGCCATGGCAGCAGAGTCGGTTCTTGAAAGACGTAAGCGAGTTCGTCGGCCGTTGTGGCGCTTTCGGGTGTGGTGGTGCGTCCGCCGAGAAGCAGGGCACCGGCCGTGACGGGGCTGAGGCCGGCGATGAGCTTTAGCAGGGTCGATTTCCCGCAACCGCTGGGACCGATTAGGGCGATGAAATCGCCGGGAGCGGCGTTGAGGCTGAAGGCGTCGAGGATGACCGGACCATCGCCATAGCGTTTTTCGACTGCGCGAAACTCAACGGCAGGCGGGACGTTTTTGGCGGATGGACTGGCGGCGGAGGACACGGACTCTACGAGACACGAAGAAATCGGGAAAGCCAGCGCGAGGTGAAAAACGAAACGAAACGGGTCCCCAAACGGAGGGGAAAACGCCCGGAAAAAGTGTCACCATTGTCTGACAGTGATTTTTTTAGCGGAGCGATTTGATCGGCGAACGAGAGGACGGCGGCCGGGCGACTCAAAAGTGTGCGAGCGCCCAAGGGAGGACGGGGCTTTGGGGGTGGTTGACCACGATTTGGAGGCCGGCGGTGAGGCCGGATTCTAGGGTGACGGGGATCGAAAGAACGGGGAGGCCGCCGAGGGACGCGGGGGCGGTGAGCGAGAGCAGGCGGCTGCGTTGGGGAAGCGTGCAGTCGGCTTTCGTGAGCGCGGGGCGATGCACGGCGGGCAGAATCAGGAAATCAAAAGTGCGGAAATAGTTCGTCCATGTGAGGCGCACGGAGGTGAGCGTGGCGTCGGCGGAGGCGACTTGGGCGTCGGTGAGTTCGTGGACGCGTTGGAGGCGGGCCCAGACGGCGGGATCGTAGCGGTCTTTATACTCGGCCGACCATGGCGCGTGGATGGCGGCGGATTCGGTGGCGACGATGATGTTGTAGGCGTCGAGGGCGCCGGCAAAGCGGCGGAGCAGTTCGGTGCGGGTCGCTTGATCGGCGGGCGGGGCGAAGCGGGCGGCGGCGGCGGCGCAGGCGGCGGCGACTTCGGGGGCGAGCCCGGGGATCTCAAGGTAGCAACCGCGCGGGGTGCGTTCGCCGGTGCCGAGACCGACGAGCGCGGCGAGGGCGGTGCGCATATCGGCGGCGGTGCCGGTGAACCAGCCGGCGGTGTCGAAGGTGGGCGAGAGAGGAACGGCGTCGGCGATCCACGGGTCGCGGGGTCGGCCGCGGTAGCCGAAGAGACCGCAGAAGGCGGCGGGGACTCGGACAGAGCCGCCGGTGTCGGTGGCGAGGGCGAAGGGCACGATGCCGGCGGCCACGGCGGCGGCGGAACCACTGCTGGAACCGCCGGTGGTTCGCCCGGGAAAACGCGGGTGTTCGCAGTCGCCGTAGTGCGGGTTTTCGCCCGTAATGCCGTAGGCGAATTCATGGAGGTGAGTTTTCCCGGCGAGGACGGCACCGGCGGCGTTGAGGGCGGTAACGAGCGTCGAGTCGGCGGTGGGCTCGGAACGGACTTCGGGGAGAAACGTGGAGCCGGCGAACGTGGGGAAGCCGGCGACGTCGAAGAGGTCTTTGGCGAGGTAGGGCACGCCGGCCAGCGGAGCCCCGGCGGGCGCGGTGGCGAAGTGCGTGACGAGTTCGGCCTCGGTGGGCAGGTGGGCAAAGACGGCGCGCTGTTGGGCGGGCGAGAGCAGCGTGGTGGCGCGGCGAAGGAACTCGCGGGCGGCGGGAGTGGGATCGAGGGCTTGCCAGTCGGCGAAGGTCATTTTGGGCAGAGGGCGGAAAAGTTCGAACGGACGACAGGGAGAGACGGCGGACGCGGCGCGGGTCGCAAATAAAATTGCACCTCCGGGGTCCGGGCCAGCATAACGCGGAATCTATGGTGCGCGTCTTTGTTTCCGGTTGCTACGATATCGTCCATGCGGGGCATGTGCAGTTTTTCCGCGAGGCGCGGGCGCTGGGCGACCACCTGACCGTGTGCTTCGCTTCGACCGAGGTGTTGTGGTTTCACAAGCAGCGGAAGAGCTCGTTGCCGGACGACCATAAACGGGCGCTGATCGCGGGTTTGAAAATGGTGGACGAAGTGGTGGTGGGGCAGGGGCTCGAGGAGGGCATTGACTTCAGGGAGCATTTTTTGCGGCTGCGGCCGGACATTTTGGCCGTCACGGAGGATGACAAATGGGCGGACTTGAAGCGGGCGTTGTGCGCGGAAGTGGGCGCGAAATATGTGGTGATGGCGAAAACCCCGCCGGAGTTTCCGCCGATTTCAACGACCGAGATCGTGCGCTGGATCCGGGCGCCGCAGGTGGCGCCGCTGCGGGTGGATTTTGCGGGCGGTTGGCTCGATGTGCCGCGATTTGCGCGGGCGGGCGGGTTTATCGTGAACGCGGCGATTTCACCCACGGTGTCGTTGCGCGAGTGGCCGTATTTTCAAAACGCCGGGCTCGGCGGGAGCGGCGCCTGGGCGTTGATCAACGGCAAAGACGGCGTGGGCTCCGAGCTTGATCTCGGTGTGGGTTGGCAAGATCCGGCGGTGATCAGCGAGACGGGTTTGTGCGTCTGGCGGAGCGGACCACGCCCGGACTTGGAAGTGAAAACCGACGGCGCGCTCCTGCGCGGGCGGATGGCGCTCTATTGGACGGGGACGCAGCACAGCACGCCGGGCGTGGTCAATCAGACCCGCGACTACGGCGCGATCGAGCGCGCGGGACGGACCGCGCGCGATGCGGTCTGGGCCAACGATTTTGGCGGGCTGGCCGACGCGGTGCGGCAGTCGTATGCGGTGCAACGCGCCGAGGCGATGGACCCGCTGGCGGGCGACCCGGCGGCGGCGGGGAATGTGGCGCTGGCGGCGTGTCGGCCGGTCGCTTGGAAATACTGCGGCGGCGGCTTTGGTGGCTACGCGGTTTATCTGTTCAACGCGCAGTCCGACCGCGACGCAGCGTGCGCACTGCCGGGTTTCAGGCCGGTTGAGCCTTACGTGAGCAGGTAGCTTCGGCGGCGGAAGCGGGGCGCAAAAAAAGCCCGATGCGGACATCGGGCTTCACCGGCGGGCAGTAACGAAAACTCAGTTGTCGGCGCCCGTGGCGCGGCCGCCGTGTTTGATGGGGGTGGCGAACTTGTATTCGATGTCCCAAGGGAAATGGATCCACTTGTTCTGCTTAAATTCCTTCACGCAGGTATCGACGACAGGGCGACCGGCAGGCTTGGCGTAAAGGGTGGCGAAGTAGGCTTTGGGCAAAAGTTGCCGGACGACTTTCGCGGTCTTGCCGGTGTCCACGAGGTCGTCGATGAGGAGGTAGCCGTCGCCGTCACCGGGGACGCCTTTGAGGATGTTGACGCTGCCCTGGACCTGCGCGGCGGTGTTGCCCTCGCCGGCGTCGTAGCTGGTCACGCAGATGGTATCGATCAGGCGAATTTCGAGTTCGCGGGCCACAAGGGCGGCGGGAACGAGGCCGCCGCGGGTGATGGCGATGATGCCTTTCCACGAGCCGATGCCGTGGAGCATTTCGGAGAGATAGCGGGCGTCGCGGTGAAGCTCGACCCAGGAGATGATGATATCGTCGGCGTAGGGATTGCGGGACATGGCGGGAGCGGGAGTTGAGTGGGAGGGAAAGAGGAGAGGCGGTCAGTGCCGGCGTGGGGCGGCAAGCGGAATTCGGCGTAAACTCAGCTGCTAAAACCAGAGGCTGCGAAATTGCCAATAGGCCTGGAGCAAGGCGACGGCGAGCACGCCCCGGAACCACCAACGGGTGCGGGCCGGCAAGACGCGGTCGAGCAACCACGCGCAGGCGAAGCCGGCGGCCCAAAGTCCCGGCACCACGAGGCGGGAGAGCCAGTAGCCCCACGTGTAGGCGCTGCGCAGATAGGGCAGAATCAGCATGATCGGCAGAAACCACACCGCGCCGTGCAGGGCGAAGACGGCGAGCCCGGTGGTGGGTGCGAGCGACGGCCGGATGAGGGATGCGAACAAGAGCCCGGCGAGCGAAAAGGCCGAGACCACCGCGAGGACGCTCCAGATCACGCCGCCGCGCACGGAAAGGATCGCGTAGGAGCGTTGCGGCTCGGGGCGCGGCGTCGCTGCGGGATAACCGCCTTTCGGGGCGTAGTTCAGCACATCGGTGAACACACCTAGATGCAGCAGCGCCGGATAGCTGTGGACGCCGGGCTGGACGAGCACGAGTTGGTCTTCGGGGTTTTTGTCCCAGTAGATCGGCGCGTTGAGCACGGCGCGGTCGGCGGGACGGAACCACAGCAGACTGCGCCAGCTCATCTCACCGTTGCCATCCCACCAGAATGCGTGGCGCTCTTCGGCTTGGGCGAGTTCGCGTTGGTTGCGTTGATGGAGCGCGCCGCCGACCAGCAACGGCACGACCACCGCCAGCAAGGTCGTCAGCCCGGCTTGGGCCGCGCGGATGCGGCCCCAACGCCAAGCGAGGACGATCGCCACCAGCGCGGCGACCGGCAGCATCAAGAAGCTGACCTTGAGAAAATTTCCGACCGACAGACTCAGTCCGGCGTAGGCGGCGTAGCGCAGGGCGGTTCCTCGCGCGGTTGTAGACAAGCTCCGGGTCAACGCCCAGGTGGCGACGGTAAACGGGAGCATGACGGCGATGTCGCCCGCATAAACGACGCCCGCGATCAGGTGTGCCGGCAGCAGGGCGATGATGGCCAGCGCGGCGACCCGGAGCTCGGGCGCGCGGACGGTGGTGAGCAGCGCCCGGTGGAACAACAGCAGCGCGAGCGCGCCGAGCACGATCCAGATCTGCGAGTGGAGTTCGTAGGTGTATTTGTCGTTGGTGTAAGTCTTGCAGAGACTGGCCAGCCAGTAGATGCCGGGCCGGTTGGTGCCATCCATCGAGAACCATTTGGCCCCGTTGCTGGCGCGGATCTCTTCCATGATCGCGGTGTGGGTGCCGAAGTCCTGGCCGACGTAGCCCTCGCGCCGCACGAAGGCGAATTGAACCACGAGGTAAACCGCGAGCAGGAATCGGACGGCCCAAATCTCCCAGCGCGGGGCGACGGTGAACGGCGTCGGGGCGAGGGCGGGGAGGGAAGCGGAGGATGGAGAGTCGGTCACGGCTGCGAATCGAGAGCCGAGCACGGTTCGCGGCGATGGCGCAAGCCGGCCCTGACCGCGCGGAGGATTTTACCGGCAAATGACTTGAGCCGGATCGTTTTGGCGGAAAGGTGGTCGGCGATGAGCACGGTTTTACCGATCTGGGCGGCGGTATTTGCGGTGTGTCTCAGTGCATGGAGCATCGGGACGCGGCTCGTGACGTCCAAGCAGCCGTTGGTGGCATTGCTCGCGGGCTGGGCGCTGTTTCTGGTGCTGTGCAGTGTGCCGTGGATCGCGGGGCTGTCGGCGAATGCGGTGCGGCCCTTGTTTTGGATCTTCTATGCGGCGGGGCTCTGGTCGGTGGTGCGGGGTCGGCAGTGGAACGAGGCGGCGACCACGTTCGTGGTGACGGGCGCGGTGGCGATGGTGCTGTTGCACCGCTGCTACGCCTACGACGGGGCCTATGTGTTCGGCGCCCACGGGACCGATCTTTGGGGCTATGTGCAGGTGGCGGACTGGCTCACCACGCATTCGACGCGGGAGCTGCCGGATCTGGTGACGACCCCGATGCGGTATAATTGGACGTGGTATGTGCTGGCGACGCGGGAGCGGCCGCTGGTGTTTGAGGCGATGGCCTGTTTCGGCGCGAGCACGGGAATCGACGCGGTGAAGGCGTATCTGGCGTTGCCGGTGGCGCTGATGGCGACGCTGGCGATCGGAATCGGGCGGATGCCGGGGGCGTTTGGATTTGGCAGCGGGCTGCCGGCGGCGGCGGTAGCCGTGACGGTGGCGTCGGTGATGGTGTTTCACCCGTTGCCGGTGTTGCACTGGATCGCGGGCTTCGCGGCGGGGTGCATCGTCGGACTGGTGCTGGGCCTGACCTTTGCGGCCGTGATGGCAGTCGAGCCGGGGCCGGCGCGGACCGAGGCGCTGGCGTTGACCGTGCTGATGCTGGTTTTGTGCGGAGGGCTTTATAGTCCGCAGTTCATGCTTGTCGGGGTTGGACTCGCGGGAGCGCTGGCGGTGGTGGGAGGCGTGTTTTTCGCGTGGCAACATGGTTTCCGGGCGCTGGGCAGAGAACGGCCGGGCCGGCTGACTGCGGTGAGCATGGCGCTGGCGGTGTGGTTGAGCGTCGCGGTTCGTCTGCTCTCGGGCGATGAGTTCATCCGTTCGATTGGATGGGTCTGGAATGATGAAGTGCTGGCCCAGTTGCTGGGAATTTTCGGCGGCACCTCGCCGTATGCGTGGATGTTTTACCGGGCGATGGAGCCATGGGATCAGAACCCGTGGAAGAATCCGGTGGGGTTGGTGGCGCTCGCGGGGATGGTGATTTTGTTCCTGAGCGCGGCGTGGCACGACTGGAAGAGCGAACGCGACCTGCGGCTGCCGTTGATGGTCGCGGTGTGTTTTCTGGCGCTGGTAAGAGTCGGCGGGGACGAGCGCGCGACGATGTCGAAGGCGATGCCGATCTTCGGGCTGGCATTCGTGTTTCTGCTCGCGGCGGTTTCGGCGCGGTTGCGTCCGCGTTGGTTGGGCCTGGTCGCGGCGTTGCTCTGCGCGATGCCGGCGGTGCGCTCCTACGATGAACTGCGGGAGCTGATCCGAGATCCCTACATTTCGGTCACGGACGACAATATCGCCCGCGAATTGGGGGACGGCCAGAACTGGCGGCTCATGGGGTTCCTCTACTATCGCGAGGACAGTCACGGCTTCGACTGGAAGACGCGCCCCGATTTTTTCTTTTCAATGACCTGTTTTCTGCCCGCCGCAGATCAAGTGCGTTTGGCCAAAATACACGGGTTGCCGCCCCCGTGAACGGCGGCGCGAGGGAGCCGGGATGGTCTACGACGGCGACGAGGGCGTCGCCGCTCCAGCTCGGTTGGGGGCCCTCAGAGACCGAGCATGAAGTTGAAGGTGCGCTCGGCTTCGCCGGGGAGGGGCTCGTGGGAGAAGTCGGGGTAGATCACCACGTCTTTTTTGGCGGTGATTTTGTTGTAGGCGGCGAACTGGGTCGAAGGCGGACAGATGGGGTCCATGAGGCCAGTGTAGAGGAGGACCTCGGCCTGAACGCGCGGGGCGAGAAATTGGACGTCGATGTAGCCGAGTTTTTCAAAGACGGCGGCTTCACGCTCGTGACGGGGATCGAAGGCGCGGAAGTAGAGGCTGAGTTCTTCGTAGGCGGCTTTGGCCTGGTCCATTTCCCAGACGCGCTGGTAGTCGCAGAGAAACGGAAAGACGGGAGCGATGCGTTTGAGGCGCGGCTCAAGCGCGGCGCAGGCGAGGGAGAGCGCGCCGCCTTGGGAGGCACCCATCGCGCCGACGCGGGCAGGGTCGACTTCGGTGAACGCCATGACGACGCGGGCGAGTTGGGCGGTATCGAGGAAGATTTGGCGGAAGAGGAGTTTTCTGGCGTCGGGGTCGTCGAGGCCGCGGATGATGTGGCCGCGAAGGGTGTTGCCCTGCACGCCGCCGCGGTCTTCGGAGCGACCGCCTTGGCCGCGGCAGTCCATGGCAGCGACGCAGAATCCGGAACCGGCGTAGGCGAGCTTGGTGATCCACTCGCCGGATTGGCCTGAGTAGCCGTGGAATTGGAGCACGGCTGGAAGCCGTGCTCGTTTAAGTGGGGGAGTTGAAGTTGAAGCGGAGGGAGAGGATTTCGGCCGGAGGTATTTGGCGTAAATGCGGGCGCCGCCGACGCCGGTGAACCAGAGGTCGAAACACTCGACGTGAGGCGGTGTGATCACGGTGGAGGGGCGGAGTTCGGGGCGCGGGTCGGTGGCGTCGAGTTCGCAAAGGGCTTCGGCCCAATAGGCGTCGTAGTCGGCGGGGCGGGGATTCCGACCGGAGTAGTGATGCAGTTCGGCGAGCGGGAGATCGATGAGGGGCATTTTTTTGGAATTTCGATTTTGGAGGGACGATTTTCGATGGTCGGAGAGCCGGGGATAGGCGGGGCGATTTCGATTCTTAGAAGAGGCGGAGGAGTGAGCGCGGACCGAGGTCGAGGAAGGTGGCAGGGGTGGGAACGGTGCGGAGAAGTCGGCCGGAGAGGTTGAAGACGCCGATGGCAACGGGCGGGGCCAGCGGGGCGTAGAGTTCCTGAGCTTCGGAATCGTAAGCGAGGCTGTGCGGCGAAACGGGGCGCTCGAGGCGGACGCCGGAAATCCAGGTCCCGTCGAGCAGGTGAGTGGTGAGGGTTTGGCCGGAAGTGAGCACCAAGAGCCGGTTGGTGACGGTATCGTAGGCGACGCCTTCCGGCGGGACGGTCAAGGTGGTGAGGGTGATCGTGCCGCGAACTTCGCCAAAGCGATCCGTCTGGATGAGGGCAGGAGACGTGGGATGGGCGAAAAACACCCGGCCGTCGCGCGGGCGGACGGCGAGGTCGCCGCCCATGGTCGCAGGGAGAGCGGCGACGACGTAGGTGCGCTTAACGGCTCGGGCGGGCCGGTCGATGACGCGGATGAGATTGCCGGGGGCAAGGCGAAGGAAGAGGTGGTCGGTGAACGGATCGTAAGCGAGGCCGGTGAGCGTTTCGTCGGGAGCAAGAAATGTCGGCACGTCGACCGGTTCGGGGCCGCCGGAATCGACGATGGCGGCAGGGCGGGCGGAGTCGGAAGTGTAGAGATGAAACAGGCCGGGCGTGGCGCAGCCGGTCAGGAAGACGAGTGCGGCGAAGAGCGCGGGGACGAGAATCGGAACTTGGGCCGGACGCCCGCGCCACGGGCGAACCCACGAGCGGGCCGCCCGGGTCACGGCGAGGAGGATTCGCGTTGTCATCGGCGCGGCGGGGCACGGGAGTTGCGGGATGAAAGTCGCGTTTATCAGTGGAACGAGCATCGTGAAGTCGGCGTTGTTCTCGGCGTGGGAGGTGCGAACGGTCGAGACCAAATATGGACCGGTCACCTACAAGGCGCAGGGCGATTTTGCGCTGATCAACCGGCACGGCTATGGGGCGCCGGTGCCGCCGCACATGATCAACTATCGGGCAAATCTGCGCGCGCTGGCGGATTTGGGATTTCAGGACGTGGTGTCGCTCAATTCGGTGGGCTCGCTGAAGCCGGAGCTGCGGCCGGGAACGCTCGTTTCCTGCAGCGACTATGTGGGTTTTTTGGCCGGACCCTCGACCTATTTTGACGACGAGCTGAAAGGCGGGGCGCCCGGAATCGCGAACAACTTGATGCCGTCGCTCATCGCCCGGCTGGCGCCGGAATTTACGGTGCAACCCGGGAAGATTTACGTGCAGACGCGGGGCCCGCGGTTTGAGACGAAGGCGGAGATCGCGATCATCCGGCACTGGGGGGACGTGGTGGGAATGACGGCGGGGCAAGAGGCGGATTTGGCCTGCGAGTTGGGGCTGCGTTACAACTCGATCGCGATGGTCGACAACTATGCGAACGGGATCGAAGGCACGGCCATCGACTACGCGACGTTTCACGAACTGGTGAAAGACAACCAGTCCAAGGTGAACCGGCTGTTTGGTCGGATGCTGGAGATTTTGGGGTGATGGCGGGTGGCGGATTGCTTTGGGCGAGACGCTGGATTTGTTGGTTTAACTTTTATGAACAACCAATCGGTCGGAGTGCTCGGGCTGGGAATCATCGGCGGGGTGTGGGCGCGTCACTATGAGGCGGCGGGCGTGTTGGCGGGGGCTTGGAACCGCACGGCGCAGCCGACGTTTCCGCGGTGGCAGTCAACCCCGCTGGCGGTGGCGCAAGCTTCGGATGTGGTGCAGATCGTCGTGGCCGATCCGCCGGCGGTGCGGGCGTTGCTGGCGCAAATCCTGCCGGCGCTGGGACCGGGAAAAACGGTGGTCCAATCGAGCACGATCGATCCGGTGAGCAGCGATGAGTTCTTTACGGCGGTGACGGCTAAAGGCGCGCGTTACCTCGAGGCGCCGTTTACCGGGAGCAAGCCGGCGGCGGAGCAGAAGCAGGTCGTCTATTATGTGGGTGGCGACGCCCAGACGGTGGCGGCGCTCGACGGGTTGCTCGGGCTGGTGTCGCTCGTGCGGCTGCATATCGGCGACCACAAGCAGGCGACGACGCTGAAGCTGGCGATGAACCTGAACATCGCCGCGCAGATGGAGGCGTTGTCCGAGGCGATCACGTTGGCGAGGCGCGCGGGCATTTCCGACGATGTGTTTTTCGGGGCTTTGTCGAGGAACGCGAGTCAGTCGGGACTGGCGAAGTTGAAAGAGCCGAAGCTGCGGTCGGGTGATTTTTCCCCGCAGTTTTCCGTGAAGCACATGCTCAAGGATATGCGGCTCGCCTCGGGAATCGACGGCACGGCGGGCTTCCCGGTGCTGGCGACGGTGCGTGAACGGTTGGCGGCGGCCGAGCAGGCGGGTTTGGGCAACGAGGATTTCTCGGTGCTGATCAAGCTGCTGGGACCCGCGGCGAAGTAAGAAATGGCCCGCGGCGGGCGCGGTTTGACGTCGGTGGAGCGGTTACTACGTTTCGGCGCATGAGTGATTTTGTATCTCCCGCCGCTCTGGCTGAGTCCCGCAAAGCCATCGACCGATTGCGCACCGCCATGCAGCGGACGATCAAGGGCAAGGACGAGATCGTCGAGCAGGTGATCGTGTGCCTCGTCGCGGGCGGGCATGTGCTCATCGAGGACTTGCCGGGCTTGGGTAAAACGACACTCGCCTACGCGCTGGCCCGGTCGACCGATTGCGCGTTTTCGCGGGTGCAGTTTACGAGCGACCTGTTGCCGAGCGATGTGACGGGCGTGGCGATTTACGACGAACGTGAGCGGTCGTTTGTGTTCAAGCCGGGTCCTGTGTTTGCGAACGTGGTGCTGGCGGACGAGATCAACCGCGCGACGCCCAAGACGCAGTCGGCGTTGCTTGAAGTGATGGACCGCGCGCGGGTGACGGTGGACGGCGTGGCGCACCCGGTGGGAGCGCCGTTCATGGTCTTCGCGACGCAAAATCCGGTGGACTATGAAGGGACGTTTCCGTTGCCCGAAAGCCAGATGGACCGGTTTCTGATGCGGCTGCACATGGGGTATCCGCAGGCGGCGGACGAGCTGGAGATTTTGCGGACGGCGCGGACGGGCTATGATGCCATCGCGGTCGACGCGGTGATCACCAAGGACGAAGTGCTGCGGCTGCAGGCGTTGGTGGCGCAGGTCTTCGTGGAGGATTCGGTGCTGGACTACATTTTGCGGATCGTGACGGCGACGCGCACCGAGGCCGAATTCAAGGCGGGCGTGAGCGTGCGCGGCGGGCTGGCCTTGCGCACGGCGGCGCAGGCGCGGGCGCTGGTGCTGGGCCGGGATTTCGTGCTGCCGGATGATGTGGTCGCGCTGGTGGCGGCGACGTTGACGCACCGGTTGGCGCCCGCGCGGCAGACGAGCGACGCCATGGAAGAACGGCGCGCGGTGAGTGCGATTCTAAAGCGAATTCTGGCGAACGTCGCGTTGCCGGCGTGACGAAACCGGAACGCCCAACGCTGAACGCCTGATTTCTAACGCTCAATGGCGGCCGATCTTTTAACGTTCAGCGTTGAGCGTTCAGCGCTGAACGTTCCGCGCGACAGCGGGGCCTGGTCCGGACCGGGCGCGAAGAAGCAGCGAAGGAAGTTTCGCTGGAGCGAATTGGTTTGGATGCTCGTGTGGCCGCGGAGCGGGGAGCGGATCGTGCCGACGGCTTCCGGGGTGATCTTGATCGGGTTGTGCTTCGGGCTCGGCACGGCGGCGTATAATTCGTCGAGCAACATCTTGTTTATCACGCTCTCGTTGCTGCTGGCGTGCCTGATTTTGAGCGGCGTGCTCTCGTGGCTGAATCTGAGCCGCGTGGCGTGGCGGCTCGATGCGCAGCCGCCGTGGCGGGTCGGGCAAACGGCGGGCGTGGGGTTGGCTTTGCGCAACGGGAAGCGGTTTTTGCCCACGTATGGACTTTGGTTCGAGTGGGTCGCGCGACCGCAGGCGAAGGCGGTGAGCGGTGCCAAGGCGGAGTCCACGGTGACGGGCAAGGGAATCGACGTGCGCGCAATCTTGAAGAAGGCGGAAGCCGAGACGGTGCGGGGGCAGGTGGCGCTGCGGGAGCGGTTGGAACCGCAAGGTGAGACGCGGCTGGATTGGAGTTTCTCGCCGGCGCGCCGCGGGCGCTTGCGGGTGGAGCTGGCGGGCGTGGGTTCGCTGTTTCCGTTCGGATTTTTAAGGAAGTATGTCGGCACAGAATTGCGGGCGGACGTGGTGGTGTGGCCGGCGCCGGTGGAGTATCGGCGGCTCGGGATCGGCGGGGCGCGGCGGGCGGGTGGAAATGAAGAGCGGGCGCGGGTGGGCAGCGGCGGGGATTTGCTGGCGTTGCGGCGCTATGCGGAGGGCGACTCGCACCGGCTGATTCACTGGAAGGCGAGCGCGCGCACCCAGCAATTGCTGGTGCGGCAGTTCACGGCGGAGAGCAGCCAAGGCTATGCCGTGTGGGTTCGGACGGATGCGGAACTGTGGCCGCGGGCGGAGCAATTTGAGCTCTTGGTGCGATTTGCGGCGACGTTGGCGGAGGACCTTTTTCGCGAGGGGCAACTGTTGTCGTTGGCGTTGGACGCGGCGCCGCCGGTCGTGGTGCAGCATGTGCGCGATCTGGAAGGCTGGCTGGACCAGTTGGCGCTGGTGGAGGCGCCGGAGTCGTCGCGTGAGGCGCGCGCGGTGGATGTGGGGGCGGACGGGGGCGTCCGCGCTTCCGGGAGAAATGTGCTGACGTTTGCGCCGGACGGCGGCCAAGGCGTCGTGGCATTGATCGACGGGCAAAAGGCGGCGGCCACCTGATGACGACCCGGCCCAACAGTTTTGTGCGGACGCTGGGGCGGCCCCAGCTCACGGCGGATGAGTTGAGCCAACTCAAGTGGGTGCTGGGCGGAGCGTTGATTTTGCTGTCGGTGTGGACGGTCTTCTACCTCGACATCGATGCGTGGACGCTGATGGGACTCACGACGGTGGCGGTCGGGGCGGGTCTGGTGTGGCCGCGTTGGCCGGCGCGAGTGCCGCGCTGGGTGCACACGCTGGCGTTTCCGGCGATCGTGGCGTTTTTCCTCGGGGACCTTTGGCTAAAGGGCGAGATGCTGCCGGCGATGGTGCGGCTTGATATCATGCTGCTGCTCTATCGCGGCATCAGTTATCGGCAACGTCGCGACGATCTTCAGGTAATCGTGCTCGGGCTTTTTCTGATCGTGGTGGCGGGCGTGCTCACGGTTTCGTTGACGTTTGCGGTGCAGATTCTGGCGTTCACCGGCTGTGCGCTGGCGTTTCTTTTGGTGATCACGTTGACCGAGAATCTGGAGGCAAAACCGGTCGAGGCGAAGAAAGGGTTGCGGGGGCTCATCACATGGAACGCGCCCGAGTTGGGCCTGCCGGTTTGGGCGGAGCATATGGATTGGCGGAGACTGGTGGCGAAGTTGCGGGCGGTGTCCGACTGGCGGGTGTTGGTGCTCGGCGGGACGTTGTTCGTCGGCGTGGTGGCGGTGTCGGCGCTGTTGTTTTTGGCCATTCCCCGCTTCCAGATGGACAACAGTCTTTTTCTGGAGCGGTTCATCGCGAAGAAGGCGCGTTCGGGTTTCAACGATTCGATCAAGTTCGGCGATGTGACGGAGATTTTGCAGGACAACAGCGTGGCGATGAGCGTCGACGTGTCGGACCCGAAGTCGGTGCCCGCGTCGCCGTATTGGCGGATGCTGGTGCTCGACGAGTATCGCGAAGGCGGATTCCGGCTGTCGCCGGGCCTGAACCGCGCGGTCTTCAGCCCGGAGCGCAAGGAGACCTTGTTGCGCGGCGAGGCACGGGCGCAGTTGGGGGAGCCGGTGTTCTGGACTTTTTATCTGGAGTCGGGGGTGAGCCGGTATCTGCCACTGCTCGGCCGATTCGGTGAGTTGCGATTTCGGGAGGTGCAAAACTTCCGGGCGAGCGGCGAGCTGGGGCTGGTGACCCTCCGGGCGGAGCCGGCGACGATGACGGCATATCGGGTGGAAGGGATGCGTTTTGAGGATGCGATCGCCGATCCGGTGTTTGCAGAGCGTTGGGCGCGGCGGGGCTCGGTGCCGGAGAGCGGACGGGGCGAGGGACTCTTGCAACGCCGCACGGGACTGGGCGCGGAGGACCGGGCGGCGCTCGCGCGGGTGCGGGCCGAGATCGGCGGCGGGGCCTCGGCGGCGGAGTTCGCGCGGGCGGCGAGTGCGTGGCTGACGCGGAATCACTCTTATTCGCTTACGCCGAAGATTCCGTCGGGCGCGGGGGACGCGTTGGTGCGTTGGACGGCTTCCAAGGCGGAAGGCCATTGCGAGCTGTTTGCCGGGGCGTTGGTGCTGTTGGCGCGCGACGCTGGGTTTGCGGCACGGGTGGTGATCGGTTTTCGGGGAGGATCTTGGAACGGGTTTTCAAACAACTTTACGGTCAGAAACTCGGATGCTCACGCTTGGGCGGAGATCTGGGACGAGACCCGCGGCGCTTGGTTGAGAGCCGACGCGCTGGCACCGGCTTCGACGACGGTGGCGGCAGCGGCGGGCGGCGCGGGCGCGATCGCGGGTCGGATGGACCGAAGCTGGACGGCGCGGTTGGACAGTCTGCGGGTGTTTTGGTATCGGAGGATCGTGAGCTTCGATGCGAGCTCACAGGTCGAAACGCTCAAGGCGGTGAAGACCGCGACCGAGAACACCGGAAAGCGGGCGCGGGAGGCGTTGGAGCGCGGGGTCGCGGCGCTCAAGGCGTGGCTGGCGGGACCGTGGGACCTGCAACGGGTGACAACGGCGTTGATGCTGGCGGGTAGCGCCGTGGCGGCGGGATGGGCCGGGTGGAATTTTCGATTCTGGCTGCGGGATCTCCGCTGGCGCGGCGGATCGAGAAAGGAAGATCCCGTGCGGCGCGAAGCGGGGCGACTGTTGGCGCGTTGGTCGGGCGACGAAGCGGGCGACGCGGAGCTGCGGGCGGAGTTGGAGCGGCTGCGCTATGGGCCGCGGGGGACTTGGATGCAGCCGGAGGAGATTTTCAGACGCGCGCGGCGGGCGGTGAAGGCGCGGCGGAAAATCGGGTGATCGCTCGCCGAGAAAATTCGTCGGGCCCGGAGGTCCCGACGCTACCGGCAGGGATGCCGACTTTGGCCACGGTCGGAGTCACTCCGTGCGGAACGGCGCGATCTTTTGGTCGGCGGGACGATTTTTGTTTTCGAAATACTTTTTGATCACGGTCGCGGCCACCGGGCCGGCGTTGCGGCCGCCGCCGAATTCCTCGCCGATGGTGTCGCCCTCGAGCATGACGGCCATGGCGATCTCGGGATTTTCGGCGGGGGCGAAGCAGATAAACCAGGCGTAGTTGATGATGCCGGTTTTGCCGTCTTTGGTGACGGTCTTTTGGGCGGTGCCGGTTTTGCCGGCGAGGCGGACGCCGGGGATTTTGAACTGGTCGATGTTAAGCGCCTTGGCCGTGCCCTCGGTGATCGTCAGCACCATGCCTTCGACGAGGGCGGAGCGTTGGGCGGGGGTGAGCCCGATGGACTCCGTCTTGAGCGTGGGCGCGTTGGGGCGGTGAACGAGCGTGGGCGGGGTGTGGACTTCGTTGCGCGCGACGGAAGCGGCAAAGCACGCCATTTGGAGCGGACTGACGAGGACGTAGCCTTGGCCGATGGACGCGTTGGCGGTGTCGCCGGGAAACCACTTTTCTCCGAACACCCGTTCTTTGTATTCGGAATCGGGCATGATCATCCGCCGCGTTTCATTGGGCAGCTCGATGCCGGTGCGCTCGTGGAGGTGAAAGCGGCGGCCCTCGGCGGCGAGGCGTTCGTGGGTCATCAACCGGCCCGCCGCGAAGTAGTAGACATCGCAGCTTTGCGCGATCGCGCCGGGGCGGAGGATTTCGCCGTGGCGCCCGCGGGCGTTATTGCAGACGAACGTGCGGTTGCCGATGCGGACGGTGCCTTGGCAGTTGTCGAGAGGCTCAGCCGGGTCGATCACGCCGGCGCGCATGCCGGCGATGGAGGTGAGAATCTTGAAGGTGGATCCGGGCGGAAAAGCACCGCTGATGGCGAGGTTGGTCCAGGCTCCACGGGCGGTGATATCGGCGGCGTCGGCGTGGCTCAAGCGCGGGGCGAATTTGGAAAGATCGTAGTCGGGCTTGCTGGCGAGGACGAGGACCTCGCCGGTCCGAACTTCGATCGCGACGGCAGCGCCCACCTGATCGCCGATGGCCTGCTCGGCGGTGAGTTGAAGGTCGAGGTCGATGGAGGTAACGAGATTCTTACCCTGCACGGGCAGAAGGGTTTCGACGGCCTTGGTGTCGCGGAGCCGGTAGCCGAGAGGATCGACACGGAAGACGGATCCGCCGGCTTCGCCTTGCAGGAGATCATCAAACTTAAACTCAAGTCCGTCGCGGCCGATCGAGCCGCGCATCTTGAACGTTTTGAGGTCGGAGCCGGATAAATTCTCAGATTGGACATCTTCGTTGATGCCCACGAAGCCGAGGGTCTGGGAGGCGGTGGACGAGTGGGGATAATCGCGGGTGTTGGTCGTGTAGAGTTGCAGGGGAGAGACGACCGGAAGGCGTTCGATGAGGCGGGCGTAGTCGGCGGGCGGAAGATCCTCAATGAGCGGGTATGGCAGCAGGAGGTCGCGGGCGAAGTGTTTGTTAAGGCGTCCGGCATCGACTTTCAGGTCGCGGCCGAGGATGGCGTTGATCTGTTCGAGGTAAGACTGGACGACGCTGACGCGGGCCAAAGTCCAAAGCTGTTCGGCGGTGGGCAGTTCCTTGTCGTCGGACTCGCGGTAATTTTTGCGGATGCGAATGAACTCGGTGCGGAAGCGCGAGCGAAGTTCGTCGAGATAGAGCACGACGGCGAAACGGGGACGGTTGCCGACGAGGAGTTCGCCGTGGCGGTCGTAGATGTTGCCGCGGGGTCCGGGGACCAAGATGCGGCGTTGGTTCTGGGCGCGCTCGCGGTCGTGGTAAAGATCGCCGCGGAAAAGTTGTTGGTAGGCGAGACCGCCGCCGAGGAGAAGGAGCAGGCCGGCGGTGATAAAATAGAAAAAGACGACGCGGGGATCGTAGCCCTTGTGGGACTCGAAGAGTTTGCCGGAGCGGTCGGCGAGATTGTTGTCGTCGGAGGCCACGGGCGGCTAGGCGTATCGGTGGGTGTCGTCCACGATGAGCGCGAGCGCCCGGGCTTGGATCGCAAAAAACCACGGGGCGATGAGCGCCAGGCAGACTTGGGAGCAGGCCAGATCCGCGAAAAGGCGCGGCCACATGCTGGCCGGGGCGGGAGAGCGGGCGACCTGGGTGAATGAGAAAATCAGGAACAGGCCGAGGTTGGCGAACAGCGCGATGACCACGCGGCTCAACGTGTCATCACGAGGGACGCGGTCGCGGAAGTTAAAGACGACCGCATGAGTGAGCGCGAAGAGCAGGGAGTGGGTGCCGAAACCGACCGGCGCGACGGCGTCGAACAAAAGGCCTCCGCAAAAACTGGCGAGCAGGCCGGTTTTCAGGGGAAACGTGAGGGCGGGAAGGGTGACGGCGAGCGCACCGACGAAGACGTAGAGGCGCCAAGGCGCGAGCGCATGGTTAAGGTGCGCGGTGACCGTCCAAAGCAGAAGCGTTGAAAGAAAAATGAGGCTGAAGCGGAGCAAAGGGGAAGGGCGTGGGAGCGGTGAGCGGGTATGGAAAACGACGGGCGAAGAGATAGGATGGGCAGCGGGTCGATCAGTAAGATTCGAGGGGAACGAGGACGGTGACTTCGGTGAGGGCGGCGAGCCGGTCGTCGAGTTTGACCTCGCCGGACTTGAAGAGGCCGTCGGTGCTGGGCTCGACCTTGATCACGGAGCCGATGGTGAGGCCGGGAGGGAAGACGCCGCCGAGACCCGAGGTGACGAGGCGCTTGGTGGCGGTGGCGCTGGCAAAGATGTCGAGCGGGACAAACTCGATCACGCCGCCGGCCGAACCGAAGGTGGGATTGAGACCGCCTTGGTAACTGATGGGCCGGGTATCGCCCTCGACGACGGCCGCGAGTCGCACGGTCTGACTGCTGATCAGGTCGACGGTGGCGGTATAGGCGAAGACCTCGCTGACGCGGCCGACGACACCCCCGCTGAAGACCACGGGGGAGCCGACGATGAGGTTGAAATTTTTGCCTTTTCGAATGGTGAGACGTTGCCACCAGCCGGAAAAATCGCGGCGCACAACGCGGGCATGTTCGGAGCGATAGCCGGTGTAGGACGGGAGGCGAAGAATGGCTTCGAGTCGGGCGATCTCACCCTGCATCTCGACGTTTTGTTGGACGGCGAGATCGTAAGAGGCATTGAGGCGGGCGAGATCGCGACCGGCCTCGATCAGCTCGCTGTTCGAACGGAGACGCAAGGACCAGTATTCTTGGAGATCGCGGGCATAGGAGGCGGCGACGCTGACCGGGGCGGTGAGTTCGAAAAAGGACGCCCGGGTGAACGTCTTGATGACGGTCGGGATGATGAGCCAAGCGGCGACGACAAGCGCCAGCGTGAGAAACGGGCGGGCTTGATCGAAGCGTTTGGGCATGGGGCGCGATCAGGTGGTTGGGGAGGTATAACTCACGGGACACACGGAAGGCATGAAATAGAGGTGTGCTCCCAAAACCTCCGTCGCTCGTCGACGACCCTACGCCAAGTATCTTGATATTGCGGCTAGCACCACACTCTCTTTGTCCGACTGAGAGCCATCGGCCACGAACAACGATTTACATGTGTCTAGGGCTAGCTTGCGCGAGTGATCGGTATTCAGCCGCTCGCGAACAGACTTAAGAAACAGCTCTCGCTCGGCTTTATCTTCTTTGGCCGCACGTGCCATTGAGACCGAGCGAGCTTCATAGGTTTGAAACGAAACGGCTGGATCCCAGTTCAAGACATCAATCGTAGCTTCAAGGATTTTTGTTTCGGCCAACGCGATGTGATTGTCGGCATAAAGGCAAAAGTGGAGAAGATCGGCGATCGCCTCTCGCTGCGACTGAACCAGTCCGTCGTGAGCCGCAGAGGTGCCTTTGGCGAAGATTTTTGAAAAGCTAAAGGACATGGATTTGGGAGGAGGTTCTTGGGGTGGCACTCACGCGTTCTGCATCAGCCAAGAGAGGTCGTTGAGGACGGCGCCGGTGCCGTTGGCGACGGCGGAGAGGGGGTCGTCGGAGATCGTGACGGGGAGGCCGGTTTTTTCGCTGAGGAGTTTGTCGATGCCGCGGATGAGGGCGCCGCCGCCGGCCATCACGAAACCGCGGTCCACGAGGTCGGCGGAGAGTTCGGGTGGGCAGCGTTCGAGAGTGACCCGGACGGCGTCGACGATAGAGGAAATGGTGTCGGCGAGGGCTTCGCGGATTTCCTGCGAGGTGATGTGAATCGTCTTGGGCAAGCCGGCGACGGAATCGCGGCCTTTGACCTCCATAGTGAGCTCTTCGTCCAGAGGATAGGCGGAACCCACGCGCATTTTGATTTCTTCGGCGGTGCGCTCACCGATGAGAAGATTGTAGGCGCGCTTCATGTAGTTGACCATGGCGGCGTCGAGTTCGTCGCCGGCCACGCGGATGGACTTCGAAAACACGATGCCGTTGAGCGAAATGATGGCGATCTCGGTGGTGCCGCCGCCGATGTCCACGATCATGTTGGCGGCGGGTTCGTCGATCGGAAGACCGACGCCGATGGCGGCGGCCATGGGCTCGGGGATCGTGATGACGTCGCGGGCGCCGGCGTGCAGGGCGGAGTCTTTCACCGCGCGTTTTTCGACCTCGGTGATGCCGGAAGGAATCGCGATGACGACGCGGGGCGGAGCGCGAAAAGAGCCGCTCGATACCTTGCGAATGAAGTAACGGAGCATCGCCTCGGTGACGTCGAAATCGGCGATCACGCCGTCCTTCATGGGGCGGATGGCGGTGATATTGCCGGGGGTGCGGCCGAGCATCTTTTTGGCCTCATCGCCAACGGCTCGGACCTTGCGGGTCACGGTATCGAGGGCGACCACCGAAGGCTCGCGGAGGACGATGCCCTTATCTTTTACGTAAACGAGTGTGTTGGCGGTGCCGAGGTCGATGCCGATATCGTTGGAGAAATAACCGAGGAGGTTGGCCATGATTAGGATGGTCGGGACGAAGGAGTGGCGGCGTCTCCGCCGACGGAACCGAATCTGTGGCACTCCGGAGTGTCAACGAGGGAAACGGCCGATTTTCGCTCTCAGGGTCGGTCAAGAATCGAAGATGGTCGGCCGATCAATCGGCCGATTCCGGGAGCTTTGTCGGATGACTGCCTGATCAGTTCTTTTTCCCGGCAGCTTTCTCTTGGTCGGCCTTTTTCTGGGCCTCTTCGTAGGCTTTGCGCTGTTGAATGCCGATTTCCAGCAGATCGCTGACGAGCATGCGGGCTTCGACCTCCTGCTGGGCAATCGAGCCGGGTGCGGGGGGAGGTTGCGGGATTCCTTGGGTGACCATCGGCGCTGTGGCTGGCGAGGCGAAACCGGCGGCGGCTGCGCCAGGGTTGTTGGTGCCTGCAGCGACCGAAGGCTTGCGCATGCGGAGCGTTTTCTTCTGCCCGTCGACGGTGATCGTGGCCTCCTCTTTCGCGAGATCGAAAGCGACGACCTTGATACCCTCGACGGTGGCGTCAACGGCGATCCAATGGCTGCGTTTGGCCTGTGAGTCGTAAACGCACACAAGAGTCGCCTTTCCCGTGGAGCTGAAGCCCTTAAGTTCGAATGTATCGTTGACCGGTTGATCGATTGCGGCCGCGCCGGGCGCCGGCATGAAAGGGGATTCCTTTGGCAGGGCGATTTGGGCGCGGGCTCCGACGGCTGTAACCAAAGCCAAGGCGGCAAAAAGTCCGATTAAAGGTGCGCGGTGCATGGAGGTGAGACGCTGTGGGTTTGGCTGGGTTGCGTCAAATGTCGAGCGGACCAAAACGGCGAAACTACCGACACCCGAAATTCCCTCTTGTCTCGCATTGGCGGCTCGGGCCATTTCTTCAACGTCATGATATCCGAAGCGTATCTCCCGTTTCTCATCCAAGCACTCTTGGCCGGCGGAGTGACAGCATTTGTGATTGGGGCGAGCCACTTTTTCGGTCAGCGAGCCAAGCTCAATAAAATCAAAGATACGGCCTACGAGTGCGGGGTGCCTTCGGAAGGCTTGGTCCACACTCGGTTCTCGGTGAAGTTCTTTCTGACGGCGCTGTTGTTCATGTTGTTTGATCTGGAGATCGTGATTCTGGTGCCTTGGACGTTTGTTTACCGGGAGTTTCTGGCGAACAACATTCCGATCATCGGTCCGATCATGTTCTTCATCGGCGTGTTGGTGTTGGGACTTTTCTACGAAGTCAAAAAGGGCGCACTGGATTGGGAAAAGTGACCGGCAGGTATTGAAATCGGGCCATTATGCGGCTGGAAAAAATCATCGCCCGAAATCGAATCATCGATTTGCGGAGCGTTGATTTGGAAGGGGCGTTGCAGGAACTGCTGACGGTGAGCGTAGCGAGTTTCCCCGATCTGAAACCGGATGCTTTGCTCAAAGGATTGCTGGCGCGCGAAAGCACGATGACGACCTATCTGGGGCTCGGCGTGGCTTTGCCTCATGTGCGGGTAAAGATGCCCCGCCGGTATATTCTCGCGATCGGGCGCAGTCGCACGGGGATCAAACACGACGGCGCGCTGGCCGAAGAGCGGGTGCATTTGATCGTGATGTTGATCGCCGGAGAAAAGGCCCGCGATTACCTGCAAGTGCTGGCCTCCATCGCCCGGCAGGTGAAAGAACAACCGATGGTCGACGGTCTCGTGCGGGCGCCGGACCTCGATGTGTTTTACGAGCGGTTGGTCGGCGGATTTGGCGCGGTGCGGCCGGTTTTGGCCCAGCGGAATCGTGTCAACCGGCTGATGCTGCGCGAAGCGATGCGGGTGACACGTGGAGCGGATTGTGACGCCCTGATGGTTTTTGGGGATACGTTTGTGGGAGGCATCGACCGCGGTGCGTTTGACGAGAAGTTGAAGACGATTTTGGTCACCCGAAACCCGATCGAGCCCGGTGACCACGAGCATGAGTTCTCCGAAACGATCCAAGTCCGCTCATTTTCAAACCAGAGGATGGCGCAATTGCGCAGCGCCATCCTCGTCGCCCTGACCCGCGGGGTTCTGAAATTCACGGATCGGATCTGCTGTCTGGACGGAATGAGCGGGAGCAACCAGTTCGACACGTTGGTCGTGGTCGATATCGAGCGCGAGTTTCAGACTCTCCTGACCGGCCAGACCGCGGACCTTTTGCCCGAAGACGTTAAGCCGGAGGTGCTCGAACGGGTGTTGGCGGTGGCGACTGAGCTCGCAGTTGAAGGGCGGGAGGGTCGGCCGGTCGGTTGTCTTTTTGTGGTGGGCGACACGGAAAAAGTCGCGGCCTTGAGCAAGCCGCTCGTTCTGAATCCGTTTTTTGGCTACAAGGCCGAGGAAAGAAACATCCTCAATCCCTTTATGGATGAGACGGTGAAGGAGTTTTCATCGATCGACGGAGCCTTCACCATCCGTGGCGACGGGGTGGTAGAGTCAGCGGGCAGTCTGATTCAAGCGATGGACAACAACCACGCTTTGCCGAGCGGTTTGGGGAGCCGTCATGCGGCGGCGGCGGCGATCAGTGTCGCGACGAACTGCATTGCGATCGTCGTGTCGTCGAGCACGAGTCAGGTGACGCTTTTCCGTCGGGGCGTGATGTTGCCTTTGACCGAAAAGCGGCGGTGATCGGTGCCGGACCGTTTTTGCCCCGTGAGAAGATTGGAGTTGCAGGAAGGCGGTTGCGGGCTTTGCTCTGACCCTTCACCTATTTATCACCATGCAAGAAGTCGTCACACTAGAATGCACCGAAGCGAAGAAAGAGGGCAAACCCGCTTCCCGCTATCTCACCTTCCGTAACAAGAAGACCGTCACCGAGCGCATCGAGAAGAAGAAGTATAATCCCTTCCTCAAGCGCCACACGCTGCACAAAGAAATCAAGTAAGACGCCGGAATCTGCCGGAGTCGGTTCTCTTGGACCAAGCCGAACTTTTGAGTTCGGCTTTTTTGTGTCCTCCTGCCGGTAAGCTCTTCCAAGCCCACCTTGGCCCAAGTCTTATCGCGGGTCGGACAGCGAAATCGAAGCAAACGGTGAGCCCGTCGAGCCTGGGCCGGCTGGGCGCGGGCTGGTCTGTTGTCGCCGGGCGGCGCGCCAGCTTTCGCGGTGCTTCCGGATCCAGTCGAGCAGAGCCCGTTCAAAGCCGATATCGTAGCCGAGGCGTTCCGATTCGAGCCACTTGTGCTTCAAGATTTCTTCCCGCTCCGCGAGGAATTCCTGATAGAGGCTCGATTGCTTCACGAACTCGCGGGACGAAGAAGGATCGGACTCTTTGGTGGGAGAAGTCATGCAGCAGGTCGGCGGAAGGCGAAAATCAGAGCCACCAAAAGAGTGCTGTCAATGCCTGCGATGTCGCCGAATTGTTACATCCGTCCCGGCATGGGCTTGGCCAGTCGGGAAAGGAGCGTCTCGGCGATTTCGGCGAAGGTGCGTGCGGCCAAACTGTCGGGATCGCTCACGACCACCGGTTCGCCCGCGTCGCCACCCGCGCGAATTTCCGGAAGCAGCGGCACTTGACCGAGGAGGCTGGTGCCGAGCTTCTCCGCCGTGATGATGCCGCCGCCCTCGCCGAAGAGCAGGTGTTTGTGCCCGGCGGGATCGACGAAGTAACTCATGTTTTCGGCGACACCGAGCAAGGGCACATTGACCTTTTGAAACATCAAGCCGCCCTTGCGTGCGACATTGGTTGCGGCGGGCTGCGGGGTGGTGACGATCACCGCGCCATCGAGGGGGAGCGTTTGCACAAGCGAAAGTTGCGCATCTCCCGTGCCCGGCGGCAGATCGACGAGCAGCACGTCGAGTTCGCCCCATTTCACATTCTGGACGAATTGTTGGATGGTCTTCATGATCATCGGCCCTCGCCAGACGACGGGCGTGTTGTCGTCGACGAGAAAACCCATGCTCATGACTTTCACCCCGTGGCGTTCCATGGGAACGAGCATTGAGGCGGCACCGTCGCCCTCGACCTCAGGGCGCCCTTGCAGCCCCATCATCAACGGCACGCTCGGGCCGTAGATGTCGCAGTCCATCAGTCCGACGCGACCGGGTCGGCGCTGATCGGTGAGCAACCGGGCTAGTGCGCAGGCGAGATTGACCGCGAAGGTGCTCTTGCCGACGCCGCCCTTGCCCGAGGCGATAGCTACAGAGTATCGCGCTGTCTTGGGCGCACCGCTCGACCCCGGGAGATTGCCGGGGCCACCGCCCGAGTTGCCGGCAGGACGCGCGGCTTGCACCGAAATGTCGATGATTACGTCGCGGACTTCAGGTAGGGCCCTGAGGCAATTCTCGACTTCTGCTTTTAAGTGCAGAGGGATTTTCGGGTCGCTGGTGGTAAGGGCTAGGGCGACCTTCACCGTTCCGTCAACGAATCCGGCCGAGCGGACGAGTCCGAATGAGACGATATCGCGGCTGAATCCGGGATATTTTACCTTTTGCAGCTGGGCTTTGATTTCGTCGGAGGTCACGGGAGGAAGAAAGTTGTCACTTAAGAGTTGTTATGCAGACCCGGTGCGCAAATAGAAATCCCCATCGTCTCCAAATGCGTCGTCCTTTTTCCCACTTTTGATCATGAAAAAATTTCTGAGGCTTTCGTTGATATTGTTGGGGCTTGCCGCGGCGGGATCGATGCGGGCCCAACGGGATATCGGCACCGTCGAGGTGCTGGCTGAAAACAAGACGTTGCCGGTGAGGGTTTCGGCAAACACGCCTGAATTGAACCAGCTGGCTTTGCAGGCGTTTGGCACGCATGGCCGCTACCGGCTCGTGGCGAGCGGATTTGCCTTCGACATCAAGTTCTCCGCGGTCACATCGACGCAGGTGCGGGTGGACATCGTCCGGTCGCCGAGCGGCACGGCGGTCGCCTCGGAAGTTGTGACGGGATCGAGCCCCCGTAATGCGCTCCTGCGTGCGGCCGACGTGGCGGTCGCCAAAACCAACGGTTTGGGCCTGCGCGGATTTTTCGCTTCGAAGCTCGCCTTCATCAATGAGCGGACCGGGAAAAAGGAAATCTACACCGGCGACCTGATGTTCGGTGAAGTAAAACAGATCACGCGGGACAACTCGATCACGCTCAGCCCGCGTTGGTCGCCGGACGGGACGCGATTGATCTACACGAGCTACTACAAGTCGGGGTTTCCGGACATCTTCACGATCGATTTGCGCAGTTTTCAGCGCACGACCTTTGTAAGTTTCAAGGGCACGAACAGCGGCGCCCGTTTTAGCCCCAATGGTTCCCAGGTCGCGATGGTTCTCAGCGGCGAAGGCACACCGGAGATTTACGTGAGCAACGCCCAAGGCCGCGGTGTGGCGCGCAAAACGCGTTCGGACGCGGTGAAATCCTCCCCGTGTTTTTCACCGGATGGGACGCGGTTGGTCTTCGCCGGCGAGCCTGGGCCCCAGCTTTACACGATGCCGGTAAACGGAGGCGCGCCGACGCGGCTGACCTCGGGAATCAGTAGCTACTGTGCCGAGCCGGATTGGAGCCGGGCGAATCCGAACCGGATCGCTTTCACCATCCGGGTCGGGCGGAACTTTCAGATTGCGGTTTACGATTTTTCGAAACGCGCCAGCGAACAGGTCTCGAAGGCTCCGTTCGACGGGGTTGAGCCCAATTGGTTGCCGGATGGACGTCACCTTGTCTATACGGCTCGCACGTCGACGACGAGCCGGGTGTGTATCCTCGACACCGAGACGGGCAAGAGCACGCCGATCAGTCCGTCCAGCTTCGGCTCGACGCTGCAGGCTAACGTGTGGGCGCAGTAAATCCCTGCTGTATACATTCGAGTCGATGACTCGATCTAGGGCCTAGACTGCGCCACCTGAGTGGCCTGCTTCTTGCGCCACGATGAGGGAGTCAAACCAGTCCAGCGTTGAAATGCTCGTGAAAAGGATCGCTCGTCGGAATACTCGAGGAACTCGGCGATTGCCGCCATTGAAGAGTTAGAATTGGCGAGTGCCCCGATTGCCTGTTCTTGGCGAGCAGCTTCGATGACATCGGAAACTTGCAGGCGTTCTGCGGCAGCGCGACGCTGAAGGCTACGCGGGCTGAGACCCATCCGGACGGCCACGGCGTTGCTTTGGAAACAGCCTTCCTTCGCCAACTCCTTCACCGTGTGCTCGAGTTGGACTGGAAAGGGCAGGGGTGGACCGGGCAAGCGCGCCAACTGCTCCACGAGGTAAGATCGGAGGTAATGAACCATGCGTGGGTTGCTTTTGGGGCGCAGATCGTCTAGCAGATCGCGTTGGAACCAGAGCGTGTTCGAGGCAGCACCAAAGGTGAACGCTGTTCCAAATATCTCCTCGTAATTGCTCGCTGAGCCGAAAGGACGATGCTTGCACTCCACTGCCGCAATCTGGCCGCGAAATTCGTCTCCCACCAACAACCGGCAGAGCAGGATAATTCCGAAATCGATCGGGTGGCCCAGGTTCTCCACTTCCGGCAAGTGTTGAATACTAATGCGCACGAAATCTCCGTCCTGATCTGACACTAGGCGCCCGCCGGTCGTGAAAATGGCGAGAAAGGTCTTGAGAAGCTCCAGCGCTTCCCTTCCGCACGAAGCCTGCTGGGCGGCTAGAGCGAGGGCGCCAAAATTGGATATCGACCGTTGCCCCAACATTATCCCCAAAGGAAGTCCCGGGCGCACGCGGCCCAGATGAGCCCAGAGCAGAAAAGCCTGTGGGAAAGAGATGCGCACGCCGGGATCGTCAAATGCCGTCGCGTCCAAGTTAGCCGCCAAAAGCTGGGCGGTGCGTTCGACCTCTAGGGTCTCCGCCAATTCGACCAATTCGAGGGCGATTTCGGAGGCCATCGAGTTGGCGGTCATTGTCCTGATTTTGGCGGTGCCTGTCATTGTAGCAAAACGCTGCTTTGGCTACTATTCTACACAATGTTGTCAATCTGCCTACCCCAGGACATCACTTTTATCGTGTTTGCTCGTGGATCCCAATGAACTCTATTGGAGATTGTGGGCAGTTGGGATTCAATGCTGGTTGCAGGTGCCTCGATGGATTCTTCCAAACGCGTCGCGCCGGGGAGCAATCGAACGATTTCGATCTGCCAGTTGCGCGCGACTCCGGTGGTGCCAATCGATGGCGTTGGAGGTGGCATCGGACCTGTCGTGCTACGATTCACAACAAATCCTTTCGGCTCGATCCCATGTGGAATCCAACTTCCTACAGGCAGTCTACTATAAAGGACGTTGGAAGAAATTCGGTAATAATCGCTTTTCTGACGGTAGTAGCGGCCGGATCCGAGAACGAAGTCTCCAAATTCAGCATAATATAGCGAATTCAGATTTCAGAAAGTAAAACTTAATTTATGTCACATATATATAAACACACACCTAGTGGAAGCGGTCCTGAAAAAATTGATCCGTCTGCCAGTTCCCAATCAATAGATCCTGAGCGTCTGCCCGCTCGACGACCCGATGGCTGCGTAAAATTAATGAGACTCCTTTCCTTTCTTTCTGCGATCGCGTTAGCAGCGACAAGTTCGTCTGCGGCTGAGAACCAGTGGGATTTCACGGCTACCCTTTACGGTTGGTTTCCCAGTGTGTCGACTGCGGTTGAGACGCCGCTTGGTGAGGTCGAGGGCCAAGTTGATTTTGACGAGATTCTGGAAACCTTAGACATCGCGTTTATCGGGGCTCTTGAAGCCCGAAAAGGACGGCTGTCTTTAGTCGCCGACCTGCAATATTTCGATATTGGGGTAGAGGCTGAGCCTCACCGAGCAACCTCGTTCAACGATGCTAAAGTGGACTCACAAATGTTCCTCTTCAGCGCTTACGCAAGCTACGCCTTGGTCGATAGTGCTAAGTTCCGACTCGATATTGGCGGCGGGCTACGCTTCATCGGCGCAAAAATCAACACGCACCTGTATGGAAAGGGTGCGGTGCCAGTTGCCGAGTTCAGCGCGGATGGCCATTGGACAGATGCGCTCATCGTGACGAGGGTCAGGCGTCAGTTCAACGACCGCTGGCATGGTGTTGCCTATTTCGAGGTCGGCGGTTTCGGAATCGGTGACTCTTCTGATCTGACTTGGCAGGTTTTTGCCGGCGGAGGCTACCGCCTAAATGCAATCTGGTCCGCTGTCGGCGGATTTCGGCACCTGGCCATTGAGCGGCGATTCGGCAACTTCGATGTTACGACCGAAGTCTCAGGGCCTTTACTCGGCTTTCAGGCAGCTTTTTGATGCTCGGTCGCAGCGTAAAAATCACAGTAAAAGTTCAAACCGGATGTTGCGTGCTCTTGGGCTTTTCAATGTGAGCGATCAACCCCGGAGACCTGCGCCAACTCAACCGATTCGTGGGCGATTTCAGCGGCCATCGAGTTGGCGCTCATTGTCAGGAATTTGTCGCTGTCTGTCATAGAAGAAAAACTCCGGTTTGGGTATCGTGCAATCACGGGTTGCCAAAATCCTTTTATGAAACAAACCAGCTCCCCTTTTTGCAGATTTCTCGTTTCACAATCGTTCGAACGAGGCTTTGTGGTGTTATTTGGGGGGAGGAGCGTTGATTCTCGTCGCCTCGGATCGGGTGCTGTTTGCGGGATGCACGCGCTCGAAGCCAGATGTGCGAAAACGACGGCTCCAAAGGTCGCGCATCTGGAAACGACAGATCGAGGCATCCGGGGCAGGGCCTTGCTTCGAGCCCTCGCAAATAAAGTGGTCACTCTGGAAACTGAATCCAGCAGTGCCGATTGCGCCGACGTTTCCAACACTGTGCGCAGGAATGAACAGTCCCTGCTACTGAAAATAAAAGACATATCCGCAAATGACGCCATTTGTAGAAAATAAATTCATGAAGAATATATCCAGAAAACTCGTTAGTGCCACGGTATCGACGGCGGCACTTTTATTGTTCGGCTGCACAACTACGGACCAACTGAAGATCAAAGGCGCTTCAGGCTTTCTTGGTGACTATACAGATTTGAAGCCTGGAACTGATGGTGAAGCAGCTCTGATTTTCATCGATCCGTCTGCTGATTTTCCTCGATACAGGAAAATATACATAGCCCCTGTGGCTCTTTGGAAGGCCGAGGGCGACTCTTCCATTGCCAAGATTTCGACCGAGGACCAACAGTTGCTGGTAGACTATCTCGCTAGCTCGCTCAAAGACAGCCTATCAAGTGACTATCAAATCGTGGCCCAACCCGGCAACGATACGTTGACTATACGCACTGCTCTTACCGAGGCAACTAAGTCGAGCCCCGTGATGAACGTCTTATCGAAAGCCACGCCGATCGGCCTCGGGGTGACTTTCACGAAGAAACTGGTAACAGGCACTCACACAGGTGTCGGAACGGTAGGGGTTGAGGCCGAACTTGTCGATGGGGGCACCGGCAAGCGCGTGGCCGCCATGGTTGATCGCCGAGCCGGGGGCAACTCGATCAGCGCCTCGATGGACACTTGGGGTGACGTGAAGGATATATTTGATCACTGGGCCCGCAGATTCAAAAACCGCTTGGGGCAACTTAATAACCCCTCCGCCAAACCAGCCTCCGACGCGTGATTAAGGATATCGAGAGTAAGCAATTGGAGGCTATAAGCGAGCGCCTTGGAAGTGCTTTGGCGAAGCTGAACGCTTGCTGGGCGCTGGGGCGCTTCATCCCCGCCGCTTTGGTTATTGTCATGGCAGTGGTGGGGTCAACATTTGCCATGGCACAGTCCGCGGAAGTCCTCTCATCCAGCGCCGCGCCTGATGCCTTTGTGCTCGGCCCCCCCACGGGGGATGGGTCGGTCGCCGTTCAGGCCACAATGGAGCTCCATGACATCAACCTGATCAACGATGAGGATCAGGTCTTTGAGTTCACGGGCATCGTCGTGCTGATGTGGCACGACCCGCGGCAGGCTTTCGACCCTGTCCGGGAGGGTGTGGTTGAAAAGGTGTTTCAAGGCAGTTATCAGTTTGATGAACTAGCGCCGGGCTGGTTTCCCCAAGTCGTTTTAGTAAATGAAGCCGAGCCTGTTGATACGAGTAGAGTGGTTCTGCGCATAAAGTCGGACGGTTCAACCACGCTTACGACACTGATTAAGGCCGCTGCGAAAGTGGATCTCGATCTGAGGCGGTTCCCTTTTGATCGCCATCGGGTCGAAATGATATTCGAAGTTCTGGGATTTGATATAAGCGAGGTCGTGCTGCGGGTTGCAGAGAACCATTCAGCGCCCGCTACCAATCATATTGTTGTGCCACAGTGGTCGGTAAAAGGGGCTGCGCTGTCAGCGCGGGAGCGTCGGGTTTCTTCCGCCGGGCAAAAAGGATCGGCGTCCTCGCTTGTCCTTTCCGTCGAGGTGGATCGGGAATCTTGGTATGTCAGACGACTCATAATATTGCCCCTCAACATTATTGTGCTGCTATCGTTCTCTGTGTTCTGGATGGATCGGTCATCTTTGGGCGACAGGATCAGCGTGTCATTTATTGGGATTCTGACCTCGGTGGCGTATCAAACGGTCATGAGCGACAACCTTCCGCGCATCGCCTACGTAACGCTCATGCACGGCTTCCTCAATCTCGCCTTCCTTACTATGTGCGCCACGGTGGTGATAAATCTGGTGGTCGGAGCACTGGATAAGAAAGGCATGTCTAAAGCTGGTGATTTACTCGATCGCCGCTGCCGATGGATCTTTCCTGTTACCTATTTTGGGCTGCTGTCTTTGATGACGGCGGCATTTATGGTGCATGACTAAAGGTGATGCAAGTTGCGACTCGTGCATAAAACCAATATTATACTCAAATATTCCCTGAATGCACTTATAAATAAATGTCTTATAGTATGCAAAAAATAAATTATACTCTTGTCGCTTCGCTCGCCGTGTTCCTCCTGACCGCGGTTCCGGCCTTCGCGCGGGACTCGCGGCCGAACATCCTTTTGGTGCTCCTTGATGACGTCGGCTTCATGGATCTCGGAGCCTATGGCAGCGACACACGGACGCCGAACATAGATCGCGTGGCTAAATCGGGAGTCAAATTTTCGCGCTACCACTCATCCCCCTTTTGCGGGCCGAGCCGCGCGATGATCCTGACGGGGATGGACAACCACCAGGTCGGCATGGGGACGCTGGTCGAAACCGTGACCGAGAAGTTGCGGGGGCAGCCGGGATACTCGATGCGGTGGAACGCCGACCAAGCGACGATTGCCAGTCGGCTTTCCAAAGCTGGCTACCGGACCTACGTGACCGGAAAATGGGGCATCGGCGAGGCCGGCGCGAATCTGCCGAACCGATACGGCTTTGACCGTTCCTATGTGATGGACGCGACCGGAGGGAGCAATTACGACGCCACGCCTTATCTGCCGGGATACTACAACGTGGACTGGTTTGAAGACGGGCGGCCGATCGAGTTGCCCAAAGATTTTTATTCCTCGCGCAACCTCGTCGACAAGATGATTCACTACATCGATGCGGGCGACCGGGACAAACCGTTCTTCGCGTTCCTGTCGCTGCAGGCCTTGCACATTCCGGTGCAGGCACCGACCTCCTACATCGACGCTTACAACGGTGTGTTTGACGCCGGTTGGGATGTGATGCGTCAGACCCGGCTGCAGCGGGCCATTGATATCGGGCTGGTTCCGGCCTCCACCAAGCTCGCTCCATCGCCCGCGACTCACCGCGCTTGGGCGGCCCTGGCGCCACAGGAGCGGAAGCTTGCCGCCCGGGAAATGCAGGTCAGCGCCGGGATGATGACGTCGGCCGACGAACACATCGGGCGCTTGATCGCGCACTTGGACACGGCCGGAAAGTTAGAGAATACGATCGTCATCATCACGTCCGACAACGGCGCCGAAGCGGCGGTGACGAAGTTCGAAGGGTTCGCGGGAGTGGTCGTCGGCGGGATTGAGTTGATCGAAGGGTTTGATACGTCGCCGGAGAACCTTGGCCAGCGGGGCAGCCTGACGGCCATCGGCCCGGAATGGGCCTCGGTCTCGTCGGCGCCCTTTAATCTCTACAAGTTCTACAGCAGCGAAGGCGGCCTGCGGGTGCCTTTGATCATATCCGGCCCCGGCATCAAGGCGTCGGGCGTTTCGCATGCACCTGTGCACGTGGCTGATCTAGTGCCGACCATGCTGGACGCGGCTGGCGTGGCCTATGACCCCGACAGCTTCTACGGTCGCAGCGCCTTTCCGGTGCTGACCGGGCGGGCGGCACGCAGCCGGACCGAGGACGAGGGCTTCGGGTTCGAGGTCAGCGGCAATGCCGCATTCTATCGTGGCCAATGGAAGATCACGCGACTCGCGCCGCCGCTGGGAAATGGGGAATGGAGGCTCCATGATCTTTCGGCCGATCCGGGGGAAACGACAGACGTAGCCGCCGCGAACCGAGCCCTGTTTGAAAGCATTCTAAACGAATACCGCGCTTATTCCCAAAAAGTCGGCGTTGTTGAACTCGGCCCGGATGACTCCGCTTTTAAGCAACTCTTCAAGAATGTCGCGACCAAGGCGCTCCACAAATATTGGCCGTATGCGCTGGGAGTGCTCTTGGCGTTTGTCGCGGCCCTGTATTTCGTCCTTCGGACAATCCGGCGCCTGGTGCAACAAATCGCTGCCCGCCAGCTCCCAGCTACCAGCCAACCGTGAGATTCGCCGTCAATTCGCCCTCAACCCACCCACAGCACTAAACTATCGGATACACCAATAAATCTATCATGAGCAATAAACCGATTCAAAAGACAACCCGAGTGAAAGTCTTCACCTACGGTATCATCGCACTGGGAGTCATCCTTGGGGTGACTATTTTAAGCGCTCCTAAAATCCTAAATCTGCTCGGATTCCACCGACACTATGAAATACCACCGTTCGATTTGAGAGGGAAACGAGCACTTGTGGTGACGACGAGCCACAATACATTGCAGGATCTAGACAATCCGAATGTAGCCACGAAGCCTACAGGAGTGGCTGGGTCCGAAATGACCATTCCGTATTATGCGTTTTTGGACGCCGGCTTGGAGGTGGATTTAGCGTCCATCAGAGGTGGAAAAATCCCGGTTGATCCGATCACCTTCAAGTGGCCGGTGGCGGCCAGAGAAGACTATCGATTTAAAAAAGATGCCGCAGCGATGGATAAGCTCAACAACTCCATCCCTATCGCTGACATCAAAATTGATAAATACGATGTGATCTTTCTGTCGGGAGGCTGGGGTGCGGCCTACGACTTTGAGCAATCGGAGACGTTGGCGAAACTCGTGACGGAAGCCAATGCCAAGGGCCTCGTGATTGGCTCGGTGTGCCACGGCGCTCTAGGACTGGTGAAAGCCAAAGACGTCAACGGGGGACTGTTGGTCAAGGGGCGCAAGGTG
>CALSBN010000004.1:0-61495 GCA_943373185.1 Opitutus sp. GAS368
GCGGGGTTGAGGCGATTTCCTGCATTTACACGGTCGGCGGCATTTGCTCTCGTCTCGGGTTCACACGTTTCAACCCTCGCGCCATGACCACGCCCACCACTCCTCCCACTCCCACCCCAGCGGGTGATGATCGTAATCTTGTCGCCGTCGATGCCAACGTGCTGGCCCCGACGTTTGAGGACAAGCTGCTCCTGTTTTGGGAGAAGAATGGGAAAAAGGTGATTTTCGGGTGCGTGCTCGTGCTGGTTGGAATCGTGGCTAAAGGCGGTTGGGAATATTTTGAGGCCCAAAAAGAGGCAGACGTGCAGAAGGAATATGCTGCGGCGGCGAACACAGATAAGCTCAAGGCGTTTGCCGCCGCCCACAAAGGGCACGCGTTGGCCGGCTTGGCCCAGCTCAGAGTCGCCGATGAGGCGTATACGGCCGGAAAATCAGCCGAGGCGATCTCCGGCTATGAAGCGGCGATCGGAGTTTTGAAAACGGGGCCTTTTGCAACGCGCGCCCGGCTGGGACTGGCGATGTCCAAAATCGCCGCGGGTAAGTCGGCGGAAGGCGAGGCGGCCTTGAAGATGATGGCCGGAGATGCGGCCATGCTGAAGGGCGTCCGAGTCGAGGCGGCCTATCACCTAGCCAGCTTGGCCGCCGACGCCGGCCGCGCCGATGATGTGAAGAAGTATTCCGACCAGATTGCCCAGATTGACCCCGCCAGTCCCTGGACGCAGCGCGTGATGGCGCTGAAAGCGGCGCTTCCTGTGGCTGGGATGTCTGCGCCTGCGGTTGAGGCGAAGAACACCGACGTCGTGCCCGAGGGCGGAATTCAGGTGAAGCTCCCGGGGAAGTAAAAGGCGGACTCCAAGTGGGACGGTCGGCCCGAGGCTTATTTCCGCCGCCGGAAAAATAATGCCAAGACCAGAGCGCAGAAGCCGAAAACCGCTGCGGCGACCGAAGGTTCGGGAATGGCCGTTGCCACGTAGTTGAGCGAAAAATTGTCGATTCCGAGCACGTCTAGACCGCTAGAACTTGTGCCGGACGTTGCGGTTCCCCGCACCCGAAAGATCACGCCGGACGATTGATTGTTGAGTGCGGACAGCGTCACGGAGTTGGCCGTAATCGTGGTGGTGCCGAAGACTGTTCCGGTTGAGTAGGTTGAGCCGAGTTGGGTAAAACTCCCGGATGATCCGATTCGATACTCCAATGCGTAAGTTTGGTCGTTCGATACGTTGTTTGGGGAAAACAAAGTCACACTGAGCGAGAAGTTTTCGAATCCTGTAGTATTGGTTAGCTCGACGGCGACGGAGCCATTGCGTGAAAGGGCGGTCCCCGGCCTCCATCCCAACGCCCTATCGAGGTTGGCCGATTGGGTCGCGCTGTTGGAACCGACGGCGACATTATTGCCGGAGATATTCCTGAAATTTGCGGACTCGGTGGAAAGTGAGACATTCCAATCGGTCGCCGCGGTTTGGAAGGTCGATGCCGTGCCGAGAGTGGTCGACGTGGTGTTCGAGGTTACGGACCAACCAACGGGTAAACCCGAAACGAGGTTGTTGAAATTCTCGGAGTAGCCGGTGCCTGTCAGCACAATTTGCGCTCGGGCGGATATCCCAGTCAGGAGCGCCAACACCAAGGCAGCTTCGGTAAAACACTGTCTCACACTTAGTATCTTGGGTCCGAATCAAGCCGCCGCAATGCTTGAATTTTCTTTTCTGAAGAAAAGTGGTCGGGGCGATAGGATTCGAACCTACGACCTCCTGGTCCCAAACCAGGCGCTCTACCAGGCTAAGCTACACCCCGAAACACGCCGGAGAGCACGGATCTTTATGCGGAGTGTCAAGCCATTGGCCGCATTATCCTCAGGCTCTCCGCATTCTGCTCGGGAATGTTAATAATCTCGGCTTGCCTCGCTTTTGGATTGGTCCTCTGCTCCGCACTCAACTTCTCACCATGGACACCATTTCACGCGAAAATAACAGTATGTTGCCGGTCGGCGGCGTCATCGTCGGCGTCATCGCCCTTCTACTTGGAGGCTACGCCGCCATCAGTCTCTCCAAAGTTAACAAAACCCTCGCGGCCCACGAAGAGAAGATTGCAAAAATCGACGGAATCGAAGCTCAGGTCGGTGCAGTCGCGGCTTCGGCTGAGAAAGCCGCCAAAGACGGCGCGGCGCTTCAGCGTTCGACGCAGGATGCGTTTAATCAAGTCGGTGGCGAGCTCGCCAATCAACGCGCGGCGATTACCAAGCTTGAAGAGGCGGCCAAGAAGCCCGTCGTTGTCGCCGGGAAAAAAGGCGGCGGTGAACCCGCGGTGGCGGGCCCAGGTGAATACGTCGTCAAGGGCGGCGACTCTGGAGCGAAAATTGCCCGCGCCCAAGGCGTCAATCTCGCCGATCTCGTTTCCGTCAATCCGGGCGTTAACTGGAATAAGCTTAAGGTGGGTGACAAGGTGAAGTTGCCGAAGAAGTAATCTTTTCTAAGTTCTATTTCGAAAGCCTCCTCGCCCTTCGTGGCGGGGAGGCTTTTTCTTGGGCCGATGAGCATATCGACACCTGTCAACGGCCCGGCCCGGTGGGAGCGGCTGGCTGAGCGCACTCTTGTATCAACTCGCGTGCTCGATGTGCGCGGGGTGCTTTTTCGACACCCGCGCCGTGAGGTCGAGCGGGAATTCGTCGTCGTGGCGGCGCCGGATTGGTGCAATGTCATAGCGCTCACGCCCGACGGTCAGCTGGTGCTGGTTCGGCAGTTTCGCTATGGCATCGACGCGTTTTCCCTCGAGATTCCCGGTGGGGTGATCGATGCGGGCGAAGATCCCGTGGTTGCCGGCGTGCGTGAGCTGCGCGAGGAAACGGGTTTTGTCGGCTCAACGGCGCGGCTGCTTGCGACCGTGCATCCCAATCCGGCGATTCAAAACAATCGCTGCCATTTGGTGCTCGTCGAAAATGCGGTTCGGAGTTCGGCACAGGAGTGGGACCACGACGAGGAGATCGAAGTGATCACGGCTCCAGTCGACGAAGTGCTGGCGTGGGCCCGAGAGGGGAAAATCACGCACAGCTTGGTCGTGTGTGGCTTGATGCATTTTGAACCCCTTTGGCGGGCGCGTGCCGGTGGTCGCGTTTGACTTGCCGGGTGGGCGGCGTTTCGTGCTGTTCTTATAATTCATGTCCGCGTCTCTTTTCGCCAATGATCCCGCTGTCTTCGGAGCCGTTTCGGCTCGGGTGATTCCCGCCTCGCTGGAGACCGAGGTGCGCCGGATTTACGCCCGCAGTCCGCTGTATGCGCGTCGTTTTCCATTACATGCGGCACCGTTGGAGTGGTCGTGCTTTCAGGAAATCCCGACGCTCGCCAAAAGGGACATCGTCGAGCAAGGGCATCAGGCTTTTTTTGAGGACTACCGGGTAGTCGAGCGGGGGCTGGCGGACAAGAGTTACGAATATGAAAGCACGTCGGGCACGACCAGTGGGCCGATGACGGTGATCATGGAGGAAGGTTGGTGGACCAAGCAGACCGAGCGCGCTTACTTGGCCTCGCCGATCTTGCGGCAGTTCGTGGGCCGGCCCTACCGGAAGTGTGTGTTGGCTCCGATCGGGTGTTCGAGCAATCTCTGTCCTTACGAGGATCATCCGTTTCCGCACCGCTATTTCGACGGCACGGTGTATTTGAACCTGACGAGCGATCCTTTTGTTTTTCCTGAGGCGGAGTGGGATCGGATCGTGCGGGAGTTGCAGGCAACCCAACCGGAGGTGATCGAGGGTGAGCCGGTTTATCTCTCGTTGCTCGCGCGAGCGGTGCAGAAGAGGGGAGTCAAGGTTCCCAGCGTGCGGGCGGTGATCCTCACCTATGGTAAAGCGAGTCTGCAACATGCCCGCCGGATCGCCGAGGCGTTCCCGGCGCCACAGGTTGATCTCTATGGATCGACGGAGGCGGGCTATTTGTTCGTCGGCGAGGCGTTCAAGGACGACCTGCGGGCGATCGACGCCAACGCCTTCATCGAGTTGGTGCCATGGCGGGCGGAATTGCCGGACGTCGCGCAAATCTATGTGACGACCCGGGAGCGCGAAGCCATGCCGCTGTTGCGCTATCACACGGGGGATATCGTGCAGCGTTGCGCGACGGGATTTCGTATCCTTGGGCGCGAAGGGAGCATCTACTTTCGGCCGGATGGCTCGCTGGTTGCGGCGGGCGACATCGATGGAGCTTTGCCGTCCGATTTTAAGTGCTGGCACTATGCCTTGATCCAGACCGGGGAAACACGCTGGGATTTTTACTATGTGGCCGACGAGTCAGCCAACCATCGTGACATCGAAACCTCTCTGGCTCGGCTCTTGGGTGCAGGAGTGCGCGTGAATGCGTTCCGAAAAAAGTTCATCGCGCCGGCGGCGAGCGGAAAATTCGCGCTGCTCAAACCGCTCGCGAAGTAGCGTGCGGCGCGCGCAGCCCGGTTATGTTTTGGGGCCGAGCCGGCTGCGATGGCGCCGGAACGCGACCAAACCGATCATCGCCCCGACGAAGATCAGGCCGTAAGTTCCGGGTTCGGGGACGTTGTTTCGGAACTGAACTCCGTTTACTGCGGCCAAATCGACACCGGAGCCGTTGGCGGTAGGATAGTAGGTGGCATTGCTCCAATTGGCCAGATTGGCCATAGAGCCGCCGTTGGTCACATCGTTGGAAAACAGAGAATAGCCGTAAATCAGAGTGCCGGGTGCCACGTTGAAATCGGATAGGTCGATCACGCTACCGGCGATGCCTTGAGTTCCGGTCACGTCTCGAATCGAAGTGGCTAAATTGTCGCCGCTCGATGAGCGGAAGAGGTCGTAAGAGAAATTTGCGATCGGATTGGTCGCCCCGTAGTTGGCCGGCGCGACGGTTACAAGGTTGCCACCGTAGTTGGTCGGGGCGTTGGCATAGGTCACGCCATTGACGGTGATAGAGCCCAGCGACGTGATAAGGGCAATTTTAACGCCGTCGTGCGCGGTCAGCCCGGCCAAGCCGCGGTCAAACACCGCGAAAGCCATGTCAGCGGTCGCCGCGATCCCGCTGCCGCTCAAAATGAAGTCGAGCCGCTCAATGTTGCCTGCGCTGGCGTTGGCCGGGGAGTTTGTAAAGGTGTTGTCCGAGCCACGCAGGAGATTGTTGCCGAGCAGCAGGGTGTCGTAAGTCGTCGCGTAGGGTGCCCGATATTGGGTCGTGGGTGTTCCTCTGGCATACCATGAGGACGAGTTGTTGGCGTTGACGTTGTTGCGTCGGATGAACGCCGAGGTGGCGGTGCCAGCAACCGAGTATGAGGCGGTCGCCGTTGAAAATCCGGTGACCGCAAGCGTATCGTTTTGATACGTATACGCAGGGCTGTTTGCCGTGCCGTCTGCTAAACTGCTAAACGACGTGCTGATTGCGGTGATCGCGGTCTGGGCAATGGCGGAAGCGGCCATTGCCACAATGGCGAGAAGCTGGGCAATACACCGGATTGAAAGGGAAGATTTGGCCGGAAAAGACACCGATGGACCCTCTGTCATCGGGTCAATTTGTCGAGCAGGACGTTTACTTATGCGCCCAAACGGAGGCGGCTTCTTCCAATGTTTAGGTTCGCTAATATCGGAGTTCATGGCCGCTTCACCCGTTTTCTGCCCCTTTACATCGGGCAAGGGGTGGAAGATCGTCGGGTGTTTTCTACCCGCAACCCGCTTCACCTCGATGAATCTCGTCAGCAACCTCTTCGGCTCGTCCATCGGCCGCAAATTCATCATGGCGCTGACCGGTCTTGTCCTGATCGGCTTCGTTTTTGGTCACTTGGTCGGAAACCTCCAAGTCTTCGCGCACCCGGACAAGATCAACGGCTACGCCCATTTTCTCCAATCGCTCGGGCCGGCTTTGTGGCTGGTTCGGATTGGGTTATTGGTGTGCGTGGGGCTCCACATTTGGGCGGCCACCGTGCTGACGCTGGAAAGTCGGCGTGCGCGCGGCAGCGAGCCCTACGGCGTCAAGACTTGGATTCAGGCCATGTTCGCGTCGCGCTACATTCGATGGTCCGGCTACGTGGTGCTCGGATTTATTCTGTATCATCTCGCGCATTTTACCGTCGGAGTGGCTCAGGCGGGCACGTATAAGACCGCGCTCCCGGCCTACACGTTGTCGTCTGACTATCATGTGCTCGGCTTCACCGTGGTTCCGGCGGGCACACAGGTGCACGACGTTCATCAAATGGTGGTGCTCGGTTTTCAACCGCCCCTCGTCTCGTTGTTTTACATCGTAGCAGTTGGGCTGCTTTCGCTGCATCTCTTGCACGGTATGGACAGCCTTTTCCAGACGTTGGGCTGGCGCAATGCGAGCTGGTCCCGCTCGCTCCGGACGGTCGTCACGTTGCTCTGTGTGGCGTATTTCGCCGGGAATCTTGTGATCCCCGGCGCGGTTTTGACCGGCGCGCTGAAACCGGCACCTGCGGTCAAAACCGCATCCGCCCAATAGCTTCCAAACTCTCACGTCTATCGCCATGGCCACTCTCAATTCCAAAATCCCGACTGGTCCGCTCGCCGAAAAATGGCGGAAGCACAAGACGGAGATCAAACTCGTCAATCCGGCCAACAAGCGAAAATACGAGGTCATCGTGGTCGGAGCCGGCCTGGCCGGTGCCTCGGCGGCGTCTTCCCTCGCGGACCTCGGCTACAAGGTGAAGTGCTTCGTGTTTCACGATAGCCCGCGCCGTGCCCACTCCATCGCGGCGCAGGGCGGGATCAACGCCGCCAAGAATTACCAAAACGACGGCGACAGCGTCCATCGGCTTTTCTATGATACGCTAAAGGGCGGCGACTACCGCGCCCGCGAGGCCAACGTCCATCGCCTCGCCGAAGTGTCGGTCAACATCATCGACCAATGCGTCGCGCAGGGCGTGCCCTTTGCCCGTGAATACGGTGGCCTGCTGGCCAACCGCTCCTTCGGCGGCGCGCAGGTCTCGCGGACATTTTACGCCCGCGGTCAGACGGGGCAACAGCTGCTCCTCGGCGCTTACTCGGCGTTGTCCCGCACGGTCGGCGCCGGCGCGGTCGACCTGCATACCAACTCCGAGATGCTCGATCTCGTGGTCGTGAACGGCCAAGCCAAAGGCGTCATCATCCGCAACCTCGTCACCGGCGCGATCTCCCGCCACTCGGCCGATGCCGTCATTCTTGCCACCGGCGGTTACGGCAACGTCTTCAACCTTTCCACTTACGCGCGCGGCTCCAATACGACGGCGATTTGGCGCGCCTACAAGCGGGGCGCCTGCATGGCCAACCCCTGCTACACGCAGATTCATCCGACCTGCATCCCGGTGAGCGGCGATTATCAATCGAAGCTGACGTTGATGTCCGAATCGCTCCGCAACGACGGCCGGATTTGGGCGCCAAAAAAATCCGGCGACACCCGCGCCGCCGCCGACATTCCGGAGTCCGATCGTGATTACTTCCTTGAGCGGCTCTACCCGAGTTTCGGCAACTTGGCTCCGCGTGATATCGCCTCGCGCGCCGCCAAGCGCGTGTGCGACGAAGGCCGCGGTGTCGGCACGACCGGGCTTGGGGTGTATCTCGATTTCGCCGATGCGATCGGCCGCTTGGGTGAACCCGCCGTGCGCGAGCGCTACGGCAATCTGTTCGACATCTATCACGAGATTACCGCCGAAAATGCCTACAAGGCACCGATGCGGATTTATCCCGCCGTCCACTACACGATGGGCGGGCTGTGGGTGGATTATAACCTGATGTCGAATATCCCGGGCTTGTTTGTGCTCGGCGAAGCCAACTTCTCCGACCACGGCGCCAACCGCCTCGGGGCCTCCGCGCTGATGCAGGGCCTGGCTGATGGCTATTTTGTCATCCCTTACACCGTCGGCGATTACCTTGCCGGGCAGAAACCCGGCTCGCGTCCGTCGACCGACGGCGCGGAGTTCAAGCAGGCCGAGGACAACGTGCGCGGTCTCTCGAACCGTCTGTTGACGACGAAGGGCAAACAGCCCGTCAGCTATTTCCACAAAAAACTCGGCAAGATCATGTGGGACCACTGCGGCATGGCCCGCACCAAGGCGGGCCTTGAATCCGCGCTGCAAAAAATTCCGGCGTTGCGCGAAGAGTTTCACGCGTCGGTCAACGTCCCCGGATCGGCCGAGACCCTCAACCAGTCGCTCGAACAGGCCGGCCGGGTGGCTGATTTCATCGAGCTCGGCGAGCTGATGTGCCGTGACGCGCTCACGCGCGAGGAAAGCTGCGGCGGTCACTTCCGCGAAGAACACCAGGAGGCCGACGGCGAGTGCAAACGCGACGACCAAAATTTCGCCCACGTCGCCGCCTGGGAGTATCAGGGTGACAGCAAGACTCCGCTGCGCAACACCGAGCCGCTCAACTATGAGTTCACGAAGATGAGCGTCCGCAATTACAAGTAATCCACCCCTGTCCACCATGGTCGCCGTAAACACCCAGAAACTTTTCTCCGTCACCCTCCGCGTCTGGCGACAGGCCGGCCCCGCGCAGCCGGGCAAGTTCGTCGATTATCCCGCGAAGGATCTCAATCCGAATATGTCGTTCCTGGAGATGCTCGACGTGGTCAACGACGGGCTCGCGGCGCAAGGCGTCGAGCCGATCGCCTTCGCCCACGATTGCCGCGAGGGTATCTGCGGCACGTGCTCTTGCACGATCAACGGCAAGCCCCACGGTCCCGGCAAAGGCATCGCCACCTGCCAGACCTATATGCGTTCGTTCAACGACGGTGATACGATCGTCGTCGAGCCGTTCCGGGCGCGGGCGTTTCCCGTCATCAAGGATCTCGTGACCGATCGGGCGGCGTTCGACAAAATTCAGCAAGCCGGAGGATTTATCACCGCGCGCGCGGGCTCCGCTCCCGACGCCAACGCCCTGCCGATCCCCAAGGGCGACGCCGATCTCGCGATGGATGCCGCGCAGTGCATCGGCTGCGGTGCGTGCGTCGCCGCCTGCAAAAACGCCAGCGCGATGCTCTTTGTCTCGGCTAAAGTTTCCCATCTCGGTCTTTTGCCGCAAGGCCAGGCCGAGCGCGACCGCCGCGTGCTCGCGATGGTAAACACGATGGACGCTCTCGGTTTTGGCAGTTGCACCAATCAATACGAGTGCAGCGCCGCGTGCCCCAAACTCATCTCGCACGATTTCATCGCGCGCATGAACCGTGATTACGCGAAGGCGTCGTTTCGTTCCGCCTTCAAGGCCGCGCCCGCCAACACGAGTGGCGGCGGGGCGTAACCCGTCGCGCCGGGCTTACTTCGCGGCCGAGGTAAGTGCCCGCAGATCGACGCTGCCGGAGTTGGAGGTCTTGATATTCAATTCCTCTTCGCCGCTCGTCACGTAGAGCACGCTATCAATTTTGTAGGCTGCGGTTTGCTGTTCGCGCATCGCGACGAATTGCCGCATCAGGGCGAGATTTTCGAATCGCACCGTCACGTCCTGCGTGGTGGTCGTGAGCGCCGCGAGGCCGACCGGGTCCTTGCTGAGCGCTTTGCCGACGTAACTGCCGTTGAGATAGATCTTGTGGCTCGAACCCGAGAGCCCGATCGGGATCACGTTTTCGTTGGAATAACGCAGCGTCAGCACCGCACTGGACTCGAGGACGGTAGCAGCTGCGGGTTTGATGTCGACCAAGCTGACGGTCACGCCCGTCAGTTTGAAGCCGCTGCCACAGCCGGCGACGAAGGTCATGACGCAGAGACCAAGCAACAGGCCCGTGCACCGCTTGAAAAGGGAGTGATTCGACATGGCGTTGAGGCAAGTCGGTCCCCCGCCAAACCGCAAGGCCGCGCTCAGAATATTGAAAGCGCCTGGGCGCTCTCGATCGCAAACCAAGCCGCTCCGGCGACGGCGGCGGCAACGAGGCTCATTCGGGCCACCTTACGCCCTCGAAGCAGGGCATCCTGCAAATCGGTATCAAGGGTCCTCCGATTGCTTTGTGCCATAAAGCTGACGAACCTCGGATCGCGGAGCCGGCTACCACGGCGATCCCGGGCCAATCCGAAACGGATGGCGGGGCGGTGGAGGAGGTTGGCGAGGAAACGCAGCACGGGGAGGAAAAGACGCAATTTTGGATTGGTTTTTTCAAGGCGAAACTCGCACCGTGTCGGCTTTTCACGCCCTTTTAATCTCCATGCATCATTTCCGCTACATTGGTCAGAACCTAAATTGCGAGTCGGTCGATCTCGCCGAGGTCGCCCGGCTTTACGGCACGCCGACCTACGTCACGAGCGCAGCGACGATGGCCGACAACTACAACCGACTGGCCGGCAGTCTCACCGGGCTCGATGTGCAGATCTGCTACGCGATGAAGGCCAACTCGGGTCTCGCCGTCCTCCGCCATTTCGCAAAGTTGGGCGCAGCGTTTGATTTAGTGAGCGGAGGCGAGCTGCGCCGCGTGCTTGCTGCCGGTGCGGATGTGAAGCGCAGCGTTTTTGCCGGCGTCGGCAAGACCGAGGCCGAGATTCAGCTGGCATTGGAGAGCGGGATTTTCTCTTTCCATGTCGAGAGCGAACCCGAGCTCGCCCGCATCAACCACGTCGCGGGCAAGCTCGGCGTAAAGGCGCCCATCGCGATCCGGATCAATCCCGATGTCGACGCCCACACGCACGCCAAGATCACGACGGGTAAGAGCGACAACAAATTCGGCATTCCGCTCAAGTTCGCCGCCGCCGCCTACGAGGCCGCGTCGAAATATCCCAACATCCAGCTGCGCGGCGTGCAGATGCACATCGGTTCCCAGCTTACCGAAGTCGGTCCGTTTGCCGAGGCCGTGGCCAAGGTCGCGCCGTTCGCCGCCGAGTTGAAGGCGAAGTATGGCATCACCTATTTCTCGATCGGTGGCGGCATCGGTATCGTCTACAAAGACGCCCTCGCCAGTGGCAGCGCCGCTTGGTGGGACGCCCAGCCCGCGGGCACGCGTCCGCTCACGCCCGAAGCTTATGGCGCGACGCTCGTGCCCCTGCTTCAGCCGCTCGGGCTCAAGATTCTGCTCGAGCCCGGCCGCTACATGGTCGGCAACGCCGGCGTGCTCCTGTCCAAAGTGGAGCACCTCAAGCGTGGTTCCGGAAAGAGTTTCCTCATCGTGGACGCCGCGATGAACGATCTCGTGCGCCCCGCGATGTATGAAGCCTTTCATGAAATCGTGCCGCTGCACCGCGACTCCACCCGCCGCGCGCTCGTCGCCGATGTGGTCGGTCCGATCTGCGAAAGCGGGGACTGCTTCGCCAAGGACCGCCAAATCCAGGAAGTGGGCGAGGGCGAGTATATCGCGTTTATGAGTGCCGGCGCCTACGGATCGACGATGTCGAGCCGCTACAACACCCGCGCGCTGCCGGCCGAGGTGATGGTGCAGGGCAGCGCCTTTGAGTTGGTAAACGCGCGCGAGAGCTTCGAGTCGATGATCGCCAACGAAAAGATCCCGGCGTTTTTGAAGTGAGAAAAGAGCCGTTGGAAACGAGCCCGAGCAGGGGCGTCCCTTGTGGACGCCCCCGGGCGGCGACCAGCGCCGCCCCTACGACCGAGGTTCGCGAAATTTCTTCCGTGTCTTCCGTGTGTTCCGTGGGCAATAAGCGGGCATGAAATTCTGCGTCGTCGGAGCCGGGGCTTGGGGCACTGCGTTTGCGGTGCATCTCGCGCGGCTGGGCCGGCCCGTGGTGCTCGTGCCACGCCGGCCGGAGCAGGCGGCGGCGCTTTTGGCGACACGGGAAAACCGGGACTATCTCGCCGGGATCGCGTTGCCGGACTCGTTGGCGATCTCGGCCGATCTTTCGGCGGCTCTCGGCGTATCGACCGTGGTTTTGCTGGCGTGCCCGTCGCAGGCCTTGCGGGAAACTTCCGCCCGGATCGTGGCAGCCCGCGGCACGGGCACTCCGTTGAAACTCGTCGTGAGTTTGTCGAAAGGCTTGGAAGTCGGCTCGCATCTGCGGCCGGCGCAGGTCATCGCCGCGGTGCAGCCTGATGTGCCGGCGGGTGCGCTGACCGGCCCGACCAACGCGGCCGAGGTTGCGCGCGGTTTGCCCGCCGCGATGGTGCTGGGGGCCGGGAGCGATGCGCAGGCGTGGCTGGCCGAGGTGCAGACGGCCCTGAGCGGGCCGACGTTGCGAGTCTACACGAGCGATGATTTGGCCGGCGTCGAATACGGCGGTTGCCTGAAGAATATCTACGCCATCGCGGCGGGTTGTGCGGCCGGTCTCGGGCTCGGGGACAACGCCAATGCGGCGCTCCTGACCCGGGCGCTCGCCGAAATGGTCCGGGTGGGTTCGGCGCTCGGCGCCCGCCCCGAGACGTTCTATGGCCTAAGCGGATTCGGCGATCTCGTGGCGACATGCCACGGCGCGTGGAGTCGCAATCGGGAGTTCGGCCAACGCATCGGCGAAGGTCGGAGCGCCGCCGAATTGATCGCCCATCGGAAAACCGTCGTCGAAGGCTACCGCACCACCGAGTCATTTCACGGACTGTGCGTGGAGCGAAAGATCGACGCCCCGATTTTGCGCGAGATGCACGCCATCCTGTTTGAAGGCAAGGCACCGGCGCTCGCGTTGCATACGCTGATGTTGCGCGGGCTGAAACGCGAGTAGCGGGCAGGGGAGCGGCGGGAGTTCAGGAAGCGCGAGCCGTGATGATGCCGACGTTAAACTTTCCCGAGGGTGCGGCGCTGGAGCGGGGACGCGAAGTCGTGGCGAGCACCGATGCGACGGCGTTGACCGTGGAGAATCTCCGTGCGGCGTATCGCCGGGGGATTTTTCCGTGGCCCGGCGGCGCCACCGCGCCGATTCCCTGGTGTTGTCCGCGCGTGCGTGCGGTGTTGGTTTTCGACGAGCTCACGCCCGGGCGCACCCTGGAAAAGGCGGCGCGCAAAAGCGGTTGGAGTTACTCGATCGACCGTGCGTTCCCCGCCGTGATCGCAGCGTGTGCGGCGGCCAGTCGGCCCGAACAAGAAGGCACTTGGATCAGCCCCGCGGTGCTTGAGGCCTACACTGCGCTGCACCGCGCGGGGCAGGCGCACAGCGTCGAGGTGTGGCGGGGCGAGGAATTGGTCGGCGGACTCTACGGCGTGGATGCGGGTGGTTTTTTTGGCGGGGAGAGCATGTTTCACCTCGTGGACAACGCCTCGAAATTGGCGATCTGGTTTCTCGCGACATATCTGCGCGAGCGCGGACAGGAATGGATGGACATCCAGCAACTCACACCCCACATGGCACGGCTCGGTGCGCGTGAGGTGACGCGGGCCGTTTTTCTGGCCGGTTTGGCGAAGGAGCTTGGCGCCGGCCGTGAGTTGTTTCCGCCGCGCCAAGTTCCGACGCAGTGACGCCGGGGCGCGATGCCGACTCAGCGTTTCACTTGTTCGATCGCCTCGACCTTCCCGCCTTTGAAAATGATCCGGATGCGTTCCTCGATCTGGTCGCGATACACCGAGTTATACACCGGTTCGTAGTAAACGATGGGCTGGCGGGTCCTCGGGTCGATGACGACGAAGCGGCGGTAGCCCACGAGTGCGGTGCCCATGTATTCCTGACGGTAGCTGTTGTAGATCCACGTCTCATCGGTGCCCGTGGCGCTCGTCGTCGTGAGACGTTCATCGGGGGCGCCGTGCGACATGTAAACGAGGTCGGTCGAGAACCCGACTTCGATTCGACCAAGTCTGATTTTGTCCTGCGTGGGCGCATCGAGAGCGGCAAAGACCGTGGATTTTTCCCGAATGCGGCTGTCGATGGTGCTGCACCCGGTCATCGCCAAGACGAGGGTGAGTAAGGCGGCGGATAAAAGGAAACGTGAGAGCATAAAACAGGGGATTTCGAGCAACATGGCTTGATCGCGCAGAGACGCAAGTGAGCGGCCTTCGCGTTAGGGTAGCGCCATACCTTTTAAAAGGTATTGAACTACCTTTATTTAGGTATTCGGCGCACTGGATTGATTTTTCAAATTCTGCGATACTGGCCGGGTTAGATTAATTCTTTGGCACAATTTCCTTTCAGCCCCGCCCCGCTTTTCCCCTCCGGTTTCTTTATGCGCTTCCGACTTTTCGCCGCAGTTCTCCTTTGGTTCGGAAGCGCGGCATCGGTCGCGAAAGCCCAGATCGACACGATTCCTCCCACCGTCCCGAGCGGCCTCGTCGCCACCGCCGTAACCATCAATTCCTTTGCACTCTCGTGGGCGGCCTCGACCGACAATATCGGCGTCACCGCCTATGAAGTGGTTCGCGGTTCGACTTCGCTCGGCCTCGTCAACGCCCCGGCTACCACGCTCACCGTTGCCGGCCTCGCGCCCAACACCGCCTACGCCATGAAAGTCCGCGCTCGCGATGTCGCCGGCCGGTGGTCCGCTTTCAGCGCGGTGCTCTCGGTGAAAACTCTCGCCGACACCACGCCGCCCGCCGTGCCGGCCGGTCTCGCTGTCGTCTCCGCAACTACCAATAGCCTTTCGCTTTCTTGGTCGGCCTCGACCGACAACGTCGCGGTGACCGGCTACGAGGTCTTTCGCAACGGCGTCAGTGCCGGCACCACGACCACGCTTACCCGCGCCCTCACCGGCCTCGTGCCGACAACGGCCTATTCATTGACCGTCCGCGCCCGCGATGCCGCCGGCAACTGGTCCGCGCAGAGCGCCGCGTTCGTGTTCACCACCCCGCCCGACACCACCGCGCCGTCGGTTCCGGTGGGGCTCAGCTCCGCGCTCGTCACTGCCACGGGCTTCACGGTTCGCTGGACCGCCGCCACCGACAACGTCCGAGTCTCCGGCTACGAGGTGTTTCGCAACGGCGTCTCGCTTGGCGTTACGACCGCTACTTCCCGCGTCGTCACCGCCCTCGCGCCCGCCGCCGCCTTTTCTCTGACCGTGCGCGCCCGTGACGCTGCGGGCAACGTCTCCGCCGTCTCCGCTCCACTCATCGTCACGACGTTGCCCGACACCGGCGCGCCCTCCGTTCCCGCCACCCTCACGCCGGCCGCGATCACGATCTCCGGTTTCACGTTTCGCTGGGGCGCCGCCACCGACAACGTAGCCGTCACCGCCTACGAGGTCTTCCGCGACGGCATCGCCCAACCGCTCATCGCCGCACCCGCGACGTCGCTCGTGCTCACCGGCCTCGCCCTCAACACGCCCTATATCCTCACCGTGCGCGCCCGCGACGCCGCCGGCAATTTTTCCGCCCTGAGCGCCCCGCGCACGATTTCGACCCTCGCCGACACCACACCGCCCACCGTTCCCGCCGGTCTCGTCGCCTCTGCCATTACGATCAACTCCCTCGCGCTCTCGTGGAACGCCTCGACCGACAACGTCGGGGTCACCGCCTACGAGGTTTTCCGCGGCGCGGTTTCACTCGGCCTCGTCACCGCTCCCGTCACGTCCCTCCCGCTCACTGGTCTTGCTCCCAATACCGGTTATTCGCTCCGTGTCCGCGCCCGCGATGCCGCCGGCAAATGGTCCGCGCAGAGCACCGCCCTCGTCGTTCGCACGCTCCCCGATACCACCGATCCCGCCATTCCCGCCACGCCCGTTACCTCTGCGATCACCGTCACGGGTCTCACGCTCTCCTGGCCCGCCACCACCGATGATGTCGCCGTCACCGGCTACGAAGTATTTCGCAACTCCGTCTCTCTCGGCACCACGCCCGCGACCACGCTCGCCCGCGTCGTCACGGGTCTCGCGCCCGACACCGCTTACAGCTTCACCGTGCGCGCGCGTGACGCCGCCGCCAACTGGTCCGATCTTTCGGCGCCGCTCGTGGACACGACCCCGCCCGACACCACCGCGCCCGCGATGCCCGCCGGGCTCTTCGCCACCGCGATCAGCGTCAGCAGCTTTACTCTAAAATGGACCGCCTCGACCGACGACGTGCGCGTCACCGCGTATGAGGTTTCCCGTGACGGCACTTTCGTCGGCACCTCGACTTCGCCCACGCGCAACATCGCGGGACTCGTCCCCGCCACGTCCTACACGTTCACCGTGCGCGCCCGCGACGCCGCCGGCAATTGGTCGGCCGCCGCCGTCCCGCTTGCCGTGACCACTCTTGCCGACACCACCCCGCCCGCCGTCCCCACCGCCCTCGTCGCCAGCGCCCTCACCGGCTCGGGCTTTACACTCCGCTGGACTGCCCCGAAGGACAACGTCCGCACCGCGCTCTATGAAGTTCTCCGCGACGGCGTTTCCGTCGGCACCGGCACCGCTACGTCCCGCACGTTCACCGGACTATTCCCGGAAACCGAATACGCGCTCACTGTGCGCGCCGCCGACGCTGCGGGCAATTGGTCCGCCCAGAGCCTCCCGCTCCCCGTCACCACGCTCGCCGACACGACCGCGCCTTCCGTTCCCACCGGCCTCGCCACAAGCGCGGTCACCGTCACGAGCCTCACGCTTGCTTGGGCTGCTTCGACCGACGGCGTGGGCGTCACCCTCTACGAAATTTTTCAGGACAACGTTTCCGTCGGCACGACCGCCGCCACCACCTTCGCCTTCTCCGGCCTCACGCCCAACACCACCTACGCTCTAAAAATCCGCGCCTCCGATGCCGCCGGCAACTGGTCCGCGCCCAGCACCGCGCGCTCCGTGAAAACCCTCGCCGATACCGCCGCGCCCACCGTGCCCGACGGCCTCGCCGCTTCCGCGATCACGAACACTTCCGTCACGCTCACTTGGAATGCCTCGACCGACAACGTTGCCGTCACCGCCTACGAAGTCTTCCGCGGCACCGTCTCGCTCGGCACCACCGACGCCCTCTCGATGCCCATCACCGGTCTTGCCGTTGGCACCGCGTATACCTTCCGCGTCCGCGCCCGCGACGCCGCCGGCCGCTGGTCCGCCCAGAGCGCTGTCCTCTCCGTCGCCACCAACAACGACACCGCGCCGCCCACCGTGCCGGATGGCCTCGCAGCCACTGCCGTCACACTTGATGCGCTCATCGTCGTCTGGAACGCCTCCACCGACGACCTCGCCGTCACCGCCTACGAAGTTTACCGCGACGGTGCCGCCCTCGGCACCACCGCGACGCCGTCCTTCGCCCTCACCGGCCTCACGCACAATACCATCTACGCGATCCGCGTGCGCGCCCGCGACGCTGCCGGGAATTATTCCGCCCTCAGCGCCCCGCTCGCCGTCACGCCCGCGCCCGACATTTTTCCTCCCGCTGCGCCCGCCGCCCTCGCCGCCGCCAACCTGACGCCTTCCGGTTTCATAGTAAACTGGACCGCCGCCACCGACGACGTCGGCGTCACCGGTTACGAGATTTTTGTGAACGGCGTCTCCGCCGGCACCGCCCCCGCCGGTGCGACCACGTTTAACCTCACTGCGCTCCCGCCCGGCGGCCCCGCCTACGTCGTCACCGTGCGCGCCCGCGACGCCGCAGGCAACTGGTCACCCGTCAGCGATCCGCTCACCGTCACGCTCAACCCCGTGCCGTTCTTCACCGGCTTCGAAGCCGCCGACGGCTACACGCTCGGCACCCTCCACAACCAACAAGGCTGGAGCGTGGACGGTGCCGCCACGGTCGTGACCGCGCCCGCCTACCGAGGCACGCAGGCTGTCGCCGTTGCGCCCCTCGCGAATCTTTCCCTCGTCACCCGCACTTTCGCCAACCCCAACCCCGGCGTCACCTTCGTCGATGTGTTTGCGCGCCCCGCCGCCGCCGCCGACCCCGACGCCGGCACGTTCTTGGAAACCGAATCCGCCGCCGTCGCCCTCACCGGCATCGCCGGCACCGACACCGTTGGCGCGATCCATTTTTTCAACGGCAACGGCGCCAGCGGCGGCGAATGGCAGACTGTTTCTTCCACCAATCCAGCCTCCACGACCGCGCCCGCCCTCGACGCCGCCGGCCAAGTCACCGCATGGGCGCGCCTCACCCTCCGCACCGACTATGCCGCCAAACGTTGGGATCTCTACCACAATGGTCGCCTGCTCGCCGCCGACCTTGGCTTTTTGGACAACACCGCCACCCGCCTCACGTCGCTTAGCCTAAGCGGCCACGCGACGCTCGCCACCGGCTTCGATGATGTCTTCGCCGGTTTCGAAAATCCCCTCTTCACCGACACCGACAAAGACGGCCTCGACGACGCTTGGGAACTGGCCAACGGCCTCAACCCCGCCGTCAACGACCGCGCGGGCGACCTCGATAGCGATGGCGTTTCCAATCTCCAAGAATACCTCAACGGCACCGGCGCCAATATCCCCAACACCCCGACCGACACCGACGGCGACAGCCTCCCCGACGTCTGGGAACTCCAATATCTCGGCACGCTCGCCTACCCCGCCACTGCCGACCCCGGCACCACCGGCCGCACCCTCCTCCAATCGTATCAGCAAAACCAATCTCCCTGGCCCGCCGCGCCGTTTGCCGCGAGTGGCCTGCGCGCCTGGTATCGCGCCGATCTCTGTGCCGCCCCCGATAGCGCGGGCAACATCGCACGCTGGACCGATCTCTCAGGCGCCGGATACCACGCGATTCAGACCGACCCCACAGCACGACCACGTCCAGCCGCCGATCAGTTCAATGCCCGTCCCGTGCTCCGCTTCAACGGCCTCAACGACGTCAACGCTCCCAAACCGTATTTTAATCTCCCCGATCTGATGACGGGCGCGACCGCGGGCGAACTGTTCATCGTCGCCCGGCTCAAAGATTTTGCCAACTCCTACAACGGCCTCGCGCACTTCGGCACCGGCTACGGCACGATCTATTCGGCTGGCGGGATCTGGAATGACTTCGGCACCGCCGACCTCGGTTTTTACGACCGCCCCACCGACGCGCTCCTAACTCAGCCCCATCTTCTCAATACCAGCATCAGCGCGTCCGGCGAATCGTCTCTGCGCCTCAACGCCGCTGAAACGATCACCCTCACCGGCCAAACGGTTTCCTTCCGAACCGACCCTGCGCTTGGCATCGACCGCTACAGCGAAGCGTTCAACGGAGACATCGCCGAAGTCATCGTTTACGACCGCGTCCTCACCTCCGCCGAGCGCACGATCGTCCAAACCTACCTCGCGACCAAATACGGCATCGCAGCGATGCTCCTCCAACCGCCGCCGGCGCCCGCGTTGAGCGCCATGGTGTCGCCGCCGACCTCGGTCGCGCTTACGTGGACTTCGGGCGCGACTCCGCCGTTTACGACGACGCTCGAGCGCCAGCAAGGCGGGGGAGCCTTCGCCGTCGTCGCGTCTTTCGACGCCGCGACCACCACGTTTACCGACACCGACCTGACGGCCGGGGCGACCTACACTTACCGCGCGCGATCCGCCAACGACGCCGGCAATTCCGCCTACAGCGCGACGATCACAGTCACTTTGCCCGAGCCTCCCGACATCACGCCGCCGACCGCTCCGGGCGCAGTCGTCGTCTCAAACCTCGGCTCGCAGAGCTTTGATGTCTCTTGGGCTCTTTCTACCGACGACCGCGCGGTGACCGGCTACCGCGTCCTCGTCAACGGCCGCGAAGTCGGCCGCCCCACCGCGCCGGGCTTTTCCGTCACCGGCCTCAATCCCGATACGCCGTGCACCGTGGTCGTCGTCGCCGAAGACGCCGCCGGCAACGTTTCCCCGCCGAGCGCGCCGCTCGCGGTCGTGACGCTCGCAGAAATCACCGCTCCGACGTTCGTCAAGATCACGGCGGTGAGTTCCAGCGGATTTACGATGACATGGCGCGCGTCGCGCGGCGCTGTCGTCGCCTACGATGTCTATCGCGATGCCGTCCTGATCGGCTCGACGACCGCGACCAGTTTTACGGCGAGCGGTTTGCCGCTTCTTACCAGCTTCAGCCTGCGCGTCGCCACCCGCGACGCCTCCGGTCATTCTGTGTCCAGTGCTCCCCTTGCGGTGCCCAACATCAACGCGCTCGACGCCAGCACGACCAACGACGGTATTTCCGACCGCTGGAAACTGAGTAACGGCATCTCGACGGGCGACCCCGGTGCGAAAAACGCCGATCCCGACGGAGACGGTAAAACCAATTTTCAAGAGTTCCAACTCGGCACCGATCCCAACGATTATTACGAGGGCCGCGTCGCGACGCTCACCTGGCTGGGCACCGAAGAGGCGCTCGGCCCCGACGACTCACTATCTGTCCGGATCACCGACGCGGCTGGTCAGCCCATGGTCAACGCGCCAGTCGAACTGACCGCCAAGTCCGGCGGACACAAATTGATTTACGATGCGATGCTGCCCTCAGCCACGACGGTGCTCGTGCGCACCGACGCGCAGGGCGTCGCCACTGTTTACGTTGAATCCAAGGAGAATTAAAATGTGCCACTTCTACTTTGAATTCCGCCGATCAACCCTGACTGCCGTCGTGTTCAGCCTCTTGTTTCCCTCGGCCGTTCTTGGCAGTGAATCAGCCGTGCGCACCTTTCCTGACGGCACTCCGTCGGACCGGCGCCATCCGCAGGCCCCGCCGATCAAGCTCGCGGCCGACGATTGGATTTACCTCAAGTTGCCGCGACCGGGGGCAGCCTACGAAGCGTTGGCGTCGTCGCCCAACGGCGTCGTGCTCTTCCGTAACCTCAAGGACGGTTCCTATCACCGCTGGAGGACCGGCGAGATGACCGAACTCAAACCGGACCAGTCTCCTTGGAGGCTACCCGCGCTGCTCGATAAGGGTCCGGTGCCCGACGGCCCCGATTTGGTGTCGCTCAAATTGAACAACTACGTCGTCAACGCCTCGGGCGGAATCGGACTGGCCTACGTGATGAAACGGCAGGGCTCCAACGTCGACTGGGAGGACGAATACATCCATTTCTGGCCCCCGGCTTCGACCGCACCGAGAACGATCCAAGGCGAGTTCTATTTGAAGGACGTAGAGTGGGACGGAGGCATCTATCGGACCGTTAAGCGCCACTCGCGGTTGCTCACCGCGGCAAACGACGGATTCATCTTCGGGGAATTTTCGCGGATCGAACCCCGCCCGACCGATGTGCCCTTCGACTCGTTTTACCGCTACCCCAGCACGGGCGCGGGACTGGCTGATGCCAGCTGGTTCGGCAGTGATTTTGTGCTCACCGTCGCCAATGACCGGGGAGACCACATCGGAAAACGTGTGGGCGGCAACGGCGCGACAATCAGCGGGGTGGTAGGCTACGCGAATGTGACCTTTGCCCCGGTCTACATCAGCGAGAACGGCGTGGTGCTCGGGCGCAACGGCCTGGCCAACTTCAGTCCCTTGGGCTCCGCTGGCGCGCAGGTCTTGTATTCGTTGGCCGACGGTGTGATGCCGCTGCCGACCGGCGGCCGGGTGATGACCGTGGACGAACAAAACCGCCCCAACGGCTTCGACCTCGACGGGAAGCCGGTGGTCTGGGACACGAAGCGCGATTCGTCCGGAGTTCCGCTCGTGCCCAAACAGTATGAACTCAAGCCCTACGTGCCGATGCCGATGCCGGCCGGCTGGTCGAGCACCCACCTGATTGCGCCCGGCACCACAAAACATCAACTTGGGATCATGACCAACGCCGGCACCAACCAGACGCTGCCCTTCTTCGCCATTCGCGGCGGCCTGCGCGTCGACGCCAACCTTGATGGCGCGATTGCCATCGACGGCTCTGATTCAACCTCCTCCACCAATCCGTTTCGGTTTTGGCTCAATGATGATAATGACGGGACAGTTAATTCCTCTATGCCGGGATTGTATACAGAGTTTGAACAGGATGATCAGCCCGTGTCGGGTTACAGTAGTAGGAACTGCAACGATCTCGCCATAAACGGCACACGGGACTTGGAGGATTTTGCGAGGCTGTGGATCAATGTATCCGGCCTTCGCAACATGGTCACGGGTGCAAATCCGGTGCTCCAAATTGGGTTGAAATGGACCGACGTAAGCCAAGGCAGCCCCGCGATTCGTTTGTTCAGGGCGGCAGAAGCGACTGGAGGGATGGGATATTTGTTTAACAGCACCACGGCGGCGCAACAGCTTGACCAGACCGGTCAGAGCTACGGCACGGCGTTGGGTAGCGGCATGGTTGAAACCGCTTCGACGTATATTGTCCCGCAGGTCGCGCTGGCGAATCTGTCGGAGAGCCAGCCGAATATCCGCTTGTTGTTCGAGGGCTGCCGGGCAGGTAAAGGCCGACTTCGGCTGGTTGTGCTCAAGCAGGACGGCACCGAAGTCGGCGAGGGGCCGGGCGTTTGGATGGATTTAAAATCCTCGAAAGATTTTATTGAGCGGTGGAGTTGCGGAGATGGAGATCTGGCCGAGGTGCAGCCCGTGGTGCGGCAAACCGCAAACTCGGCTTCTCCCGCTTGGGGAAATCCGACCAAAGATGAAGAGAAGGATTACGTGCTCTATGTGCATGGCTACAACATGAAGGAGTTTGAGAAACAGCGCTGGATTGAGACGACCTTTAAGCGGCTATATTGGTTAGGCTACAAGGGCCGCGTGGGCGGCTTTACTTGGCCCTGTTCGGACTCGGCGTTGCCCTACGATCAAAGCGAGGAGCGGGCGTGGCAGTCTGCGGCTCAACTGAGGGCTTTGCTGGGCAGCCTCAAGATAGCGGGCCTTCAAGTCCATGTTCTCGGGCACAGTCAGGGGAATGTGGTGGTGGGCGAGGCGCTGCGGCAGTGGGCGGCAGAGAATCACAAGAAAGCGGATGGCAGCCCCGATCCGCTCGTGCGCACCTACGTCGCTTCGCAGGCGGCGATTCAGGCGCATTGCTACGATCCCAACGCGGCGCTCATTCCCGGCTTCACCGGTTCATTGAGCGACGACGGCACGCCCAATGTTTATGCCAATTACCCGCTGACGGGCGCGCCTTACATGTCCGTAGCCGCCATGAGCGGGGCAGCCACGCGCTTCCGCAATTTTCAAAACCCCGATGATTATGCGTTAACCGGCAACAGCGCGGGGTTTCCGGTGCATCCGGGCTGGCAGCTCAATCAGCGACTGAAGCCCGACATCGGCTATACCTTTGAAAATGCGACGGGCATTTTCCGTAGTGGCGCGATCCTCGCGTTCCCCGGCGACCGCTTCCTTATCTTCAGTTATGCCGCTGAAGGACGCTCGCTCGCGCTCGGCTCGACCGTGACGGACGGAGTATTTTCCGGCGGTGACTACAGTTTGAGAAACCAATTGGGCTACGGACTGGACCACATCTGGCACAGCGGCCAGTTCCGCTCTTCGATGGCCGAGCGTTACCAGTATTGGCGAGCTTTCATGCAGGCCGCTGACCTCACTCCAAACGGACTATGAATAAACGCACCACGATTCTTGTCTTGCTGATTGCGTTGATGGGTTTCCTTGCTTGGTGGCTCTGGTCGCACGCCGCGACGAAGCCCGCCGCCGAGATGAAACCGATTGACTCAGCGCCGCTCGCTGCAAACCCGACCCCACCAGCAACTCTCGCAACGCAGGCTGCCAGTCCCGCGCCGACCGGCGCGAGCTCGGCCAAGCCCAATCTCAAAACGCAATTGCAGCAGATCATGAACGATGCGAACCGTCCGATCAGTTTTTTCGGGCTGGTGATCGATCAGGACACCAATCCAATCCCCGGCGTGAAAGTGACTTTGCAAATCCGCCGAACCAAGGAGGTCGGCCCGGTCGGCATCGGCGACACGTTCGATTATCCCACGCTCACGACGGGTGCAGACGGGCGGTTCACACTGACGGGAGCGAACGGCGCAATCCTCGCGGTCAAATCGCTGGAGAAACCCGGTTACGAGCCATCGGTGAAAGCGCTGCGAAGTTCGTATTGGTATTGGCGCGAACCGAAGGATGCTTTTCACCCAAATGCAGGGCGACCGGAGGTCTTCCGCATGTGGAAAAAAGCCGGGGCGGAAAAACTTATTGATCAGGAGAAGATGACGCGCATCCCCTACGATGGAACACCCGTGGCGTTCGATTTGTTGACTGGCGACAAAGTTCAATCTGGCGGCGATCTTCGCTTAACCCTCGTGCGCAATCCGCACCGAATCACCTACGGGCAGCGCAACTACGAATGGACTTTCACTGTGGAGGCTGTCGATGGCGGCGTAATAGAGTCCAACGACGAGCAAATGTATCGCGCGCCCGCCGAAGGCTACCAGCCACAGCTCGTGGTGCACATGTCGGCCGCCGATCGGAAATGGGCGGATGAGAAAAGCGTTGCGCTTTACCTCAAGAGTCGAGGCGGCAAGCATTATGGCAGTGTAAAAATCGACGTGATGGTCGGTTCGGACAAACCGACAACGGGCTTGTCGTTTCGCTCCTTCATCAATCCCGCCGGCTCCCAGAATTTGGAATACGACCCGCTGCAAAACGTGGCGAAATCGCCAACGCCCAAGCCCTGAGCCAAGCGCCGGCCGAGTCGACGGTCATACCGATCGGCTCCCTTCGGATCGGCTGGCCCCTTCGGATCGGCGGCCCTGCGGGAGTTCTGCGAAAATTTCTCACGCTGCCTCACTTTCCCGGACACCGTTGGGAGTTCCCTCCAACGTCGGGTTATCTTACAAAAGCTCATTGGTTTCCGACTCTGTATTTTTATAGAAAAGTTTCTATATGCTTTTATTCAACGTTTTACAGAATGTAAAATAGATATGGTCTACTTATTGCAATCCTCCCCGTGAACAAAGACCAACCTGTAACCAACGACCCTAAAGCTTTTCTCTTATGAAAAAACATCTACACGGGATTTCGCTCGCAATGGCTTTGGCTGTTTCGGCGGTTTCCGCTTCGGCCACCTCAATCGGTTATGTCACCGGATCGACCGGCAACGCCGCCAGCAATCTAACTACCGTCGTAAACGGCGGGCTCCTCACCCCCACAAGCCCCGATACATTGACCGCGATTAGTGCTGCGACTTTCAACGGTCTGTCAACGGCCGCCCTGCTCGCAACCTACGACACCATCGTCCTGCCGTGGACTGTAACTTCCGGTTTGAATGCGGATTGGAACACCGTCCTTCTCCCCTACCTCAATGGCGGCGGCTCCATCCTTTGGGAGGATCCGGCGAATCTTGGCGATTTGGCTGCAAGCGGCTTGGGCCTCTCAACCGGGAACTTTTATCCGGGCATCGGTCCGGGCCAAATCTCGCTCGTAGCGCCATTCGGAGATGCCGGTGCAGAAGGTTATTATCACATCCACTTCAGCATCCTGTCGGCCAGCTCCGCTTGGAGCGTCTGGAGCACCGACGTCAATGGCGGCATTCACGGCGTTTATCGCGAATTTGCCAACGGCGGCCGGATGGTTCTGGGTGTCAGCGACAACCTCTATCACCCTTCGTTCAGCAGTCCCATCGATTCTGATCATTATCAGCTGACAGTGAACCAGCTCAATTGGTTGAACACTGGGTCGATAACCGGCACGGTTCCCGATGCTGGAGCATCCGCGCTTCTCGTAGGTCTTGGTCTCTCGCTCCTCGCCGCCTTTCGTCGTCGTTTTGTCTAAGACCACAATCCTAGCCTGATTTTCAGGGCCGAGCGATCTCGGCCCTTTTTTATGCCCAAATGCCTCCGGAGTTGGCGATAACCGACACCCCTTGAATTCAGATCCAAGGGCCGTTTTCCGGGTCGAACCTGCTTGGCGACGTGACGACCTCGGCGCGTTCTAAGCCCTGCCCCGCCCGGATTGAAGCGCTGTAGGAGGCGTCTCAACATCAAAGCCCCTCACGGTTTTCTGCGGGCGACAGCCAAACCCCAGAGGCACAAACTTAACCGAAACGAACTGGGTGTGGCCCGGCATGCACCTCCGTGCCGCCTTTAGGGACGCGTCTCCGCGGCGGGCGCTGCGCAAGATCGAGCTAAGGTCGGTTCCGCAAGTTGTCCGATCAAAACCCCTCATTTCGGGCAAACCGCTCCAACCTTGAGAGGGGAGGTGGTGTTTGGTTGGGATTCCCTGCGGGAGCAGTGGATCTTTTTCGACCTAGGCTCCCCCGGGCTATCGGATTGGCGATGATCTGCTCTGCTCCGGATAGGTTTTCGGAGCCCACTTGGCTGCGCCGTGTTTAACACGAATGAAATCTACACCCGTCAAACCGCCTCCACGCGGCTGCGCCAGCGGGTGGCGGGAACGGCGGCGAGGGCGATGAGGAGGGCTTGGCTCGCGACGAACGACACGAGGCCGAGGAATGCGGAGTTGGTGAAGCCGTAGCTGTGCAGGCCGACGCCGAGCATATTGGTGCCGAACCAGCTCCACGCGGTGACGATGTTGCCGAAAATTGAGAGCGCCATCAGCCCGCGCTGGCGGATGAGGCCGCCCCAGCGGGCGTGCAAGATCACGGCGTTCCAGATCACGATCATGAGGGCGCCGTTTTCCTTCGGGTCCCAGCCCCAGAAGCGGCCCCAGCTTTGGTCGGCCCAGATGCCGCCGAGCACGGTGCCGATGAAACTGAAAAACAGCGCGAAGCACACAATGCCGTAAACCATGCGCGCGAGGCCGTCGGCGGTGGGGCGGTCGAGCGTGCGGGTAAAGACACCGCGCACGAGGTAGATGGTCGCGAGAAAGCCGGCGAGAAACGTCGCCGAATAGCCGACGGTCACCGTGACAACATGGGTTGCCAGCCAGAAGTTGGAGTCGAGCACGGCGCGCATCATTTCGAGGGTGTCACCACTGAGCGAGAGGTGGTGCGCGATCACGAGCGTGCCGAAGCCGATGAGGGCCCCGGCGGCGCCGGCGACGGCGTGGCGGTCAAGACGTTCGAGGATGAGGCAGAGGCCGACCGCGCCCCAGCCGACGAACAGGGCCGATGAATAGAGGTTGGTCACAGGTGGTCGGCTTTCGAGCCACATGCGCACCAAAATGCCGACGGTCGTGAGCGCGAAGGCCAAGGCCATGAGGTAGAACGCCGTGCGCCCCAGCACATCGGACCAGCGCAGCCATGAGAAGATGGCGCAGAGGAATGCGACGACGTAAAGCAGTTGGCTGGAGTAAAAGGGTGCGGCGCGGTTGAACCAGGCTTCGATCGTGCTTTTGCGCGTGAGGGCGGGTAACTGAGCCGTGAGCCGTGCGGCCGTCGTTTGTGCGAGGGTGTTGAAATTCGCGGCGTCGCCGGCGATCCACGCCCGGCCCATGGCTTCGTGGGTAAGCACGGTGGGGTCGATCGGCGTGCCATTGGCAGCTGCGACGAGCGCGCCGCCCGTGGTCCGCCACTCTTTGGTATCGGCGCCGGGTGGGACCGTGCGAATGAGGCTGAACGAATCCATCGCCTCGAAAACGGTGCGGGCGGTTTTCAGGGCTTGGGCATCGGCCAGCATCGCGGGGAACCCCGGTTGATCCGGCGCCTGCAGGGTAAACTTCAGCCGGTCGTAAAGCATGAGATGCTGGTGCAGTTGAATGACGGCCTGCTGAAACAGGGAACGGAGCGGCGCTTCGACGTCGGCGGCGAGCTGGGCCTGGCGGTCGATCTCGGGCAGACCGGCCCGGAGTTGGGTGAATGCGAAGCGCACGCCTCCCGCGCCGTCGGCCGAGGTGAGGTTGAAGAGCGAAAGCACATCGGCGTGGTCGATGCGGAGGATCTGGTAAGTGTCGGCGACGGCGGGCTGGAACAATAGATCCAGCAACCATCCGTGCGGCGGCAAAACGATGCCGGCGGGGGTGACGACTTTTTGGCGATTTTGGAGCAGCAGCAGGGAATTGCGCGCCACGGTGTCGAGGGGTTTGACGCGGCCGTCGGCGAGGACGGGTAGGTTACCCCAGGTTTGCAGGTCAAAACCGCGGTGTTGACCGGGTGGGACGAGGGTCGCGGCGAGGGCAAGCAAGGCGATGCCGAGGAAGAGGGTGGGGAGGCGGCGGTTCATGTCAGGCGGGGGCGGTCCGACCCGCGGCCAGCGGACGACGACGGACGTAGCCGAGCAGGTGAATGAGAAATTGGATCGCGAGGCCGAGGGTCATGATGCCGCAGGCGATGTAGGGGAGGGTCCAGGAGGGATTGCGCACGACTTGGAGGATCGAAGTGTTGTCGTTGTTTTCGAAACCGGCCTGATAGATCGCGAGGCCGGCGTAGCGCAGCGGACTGTTCATAAAGATCCGGACCTGGCGGTCATCGTGACCGTCGTCGCTTTGCAGGCGGATCGTGCTGGCGAAGTCTTTTGGAAGCTGGGTGCCGGGATAAACCTCGTGGGTGAATTTCAACAGGGTGATCGCGACGGGGAAGTAAGTGCGCTTGGCGCGGAGCGCGAGCTGCCACGTGCGGCCGCGGTGGGTGAACGTCTGGGGCGACTCGAGCAGCGTGGAGACCATAATCGTGCCGACGGCAGCGTCCGCGTCTTTGATCTCGATGAAGGCGGTGGGCCAGTTGGTCTCTTTGGGTTTATTCGTAACGGGCACGGGTTGGACGGCCACATCGGTGCCGACGCCGAGGGTGACCGGGTTGTCGGGAGATTTAACAGGCGTGCTCCGGACGCGGATCGTGGCGTTGGGAAAATAGGTGGTGGCGCGCAGAACAAAGGGGAGCTTCGGGTGCTGGATGACGGTGCGCTCCCGCACGAGCTCCAGCGGAACCGCAACGACCTCGTCGAATTTCGGATCAGTGACGTCGATCACGGCGAGCTCGTTGTCGCGGAAACTCTCGGCATAGCGTTTGGTCTGGCCGACGTCGATGCGCAGGTGGCTGTCCTTTTGCAACAAACCGGAGAGGCCCTCGCCGATGAGCAGCAAAATCAGCCCGATGTGGGTGAGCCAGATGCCGCAGTTTTTCCATTTCAGCCGGAAGCGGGTGAAATGGGCGGCGAGCAGATTGGCCAACAGGATCCCGCCCAGAAGGTAGCCGCCCGGAAACACGGGCACGGCGATCCCTGTGCCCGGGATGACGTGGTAGATGATGAAGGAGTGAAAATATTTTTCCTGAACTCCCCAGACCCCGAGATAGACTTGGTCGAGGGTGGCGGCGAACACCATCAACAGCGAGAGCACGAGCAACGCGACGGTGAGCCGGATCGACGCCAGCGAGTCGACAAGGGATTTAAAGAAAGGAGGCAGCATCGGTTTAGGGGCGAATGAGGAGCAGGTCCGCGACTTTAGAGAACAAACGCCGGCGCGGCGCGGCGGCGCTTGCGATAAGCTGCGCAGATCTTGCGCAACGGGAAGCGCCGGACGCGTAGCGCAGATCCGGCTTGAGCGAGTTGCTCTCTGTAGAACGAGCGGCGCGTGCAAATTGACCGTCGTGGTGCCGGGCAAGCGATGCGGGATGGTGGGCAAGCAATGCGGAGACCCGGTCGTGGATTTCTGACAGACTGGGGCCGTTCTCAACCGCTACGGCGCAACGCCGAAGTAATTTCACAAACCCAAGATACGAAACGTTCCTCTCATGAAGACTTCCACCCTCGTCGGCGCCAGTGTCCTGGCGTTTCTTGTTTCAACCGCGATCGGGCAGGCCGCCCCGGTGGCGGAAAATTGGGAGAACCACTGCACCAAATGCCACGGCGAAGATGGCAAAGGACAGACCAAGGCCGGCAAAAAACTGCAGGTCAAAGATTACACCGATGCCAAAGTGCAGGCCGCGATGACCGACGAGGAAATCATCAAGGCCATCACCGACGGTGTCTTCGACAAAGCCGGCAAAGAGAAAATGAAGGCTTACAAAGACGAACTCTCGGCCGAGGAAATCAAAGCGCTGCTCGCTTACACCCGGAAGTTCAAGGGCTGATCGGGCGCGCCGCCGCCATCGGCCCGGCGCTATCCGATCAATTCCAAAACTCCTCCCCGCCATGGCCGAACCCGCCCCCGTTGTTGCCCGATCGGCGAAGCCGCAGTCGGATTTCAACAACTGGATTTCGGCGATCGGTGCGGTGCTCGCGGTGGGCGCGCTGTTCTCGTTTGCGCTGCTGGTCTGGATGGATTTCACGCAGTCGAGGGGTAACCCTTACCTCGGAATCTTCACCTATATCGTCGCGCCCGGTTTCCTGATCACGGGGCTGGTTCTGATTTTCTTCGGGGCTTGGGCGCAGCGGCGTTGGGCGATCAAGCACGCGGCCACGGTGCCCGACAAATGGCGGCTGGATCTGAAGAACCCGGTGCAGCGCCGTCGGATCATTGTTTTCGGCGCAGGGGCGCTCGGGTTCGTGATGTTGAGCGCCTTCGGCAGCTATCAGACTTATCATTACGCCGAGTCGGTGGAGTTCTGCGGCGAGGTCTGCCACAAGGCGATGAATCCCGAGTTTGTGACCTATCAACGCGGGGCCCATGCCCGGGTGAGTTGCGTGGATTGCCACGTCGGTGCCGGTGCGGAGTGGTTCATCAAGGCCAAGATCAATGGCACGCATCAACTGATCGCTTACACCCTCAACAACTACAAACGCCCGATCGAGACCCCGCTTAAGCACATCCGCCCCGCCGAGGAGATTTGCGCGAAGTGCCATTGGCCGGAGAAGCATCATGGCAATCTGGAGGTGAACTACCGGCACTTTCTCTCGGATCGGGCAAACACCCCGTTCGACGTGCGGATGCTGCTGCGCGTCAACACGAACGCTCCCGGCGGCGAGCCGGCCGGGATTCACTGGCACGTGAATGAAAATGAAAAAGTGGAATACTATGCCACGGACCCGAAGCGGCAGGAAATTCCCTGGATGCGCGTGACCGACAAGCGTGACGGCAGCACCCGCGTGTTTCGGACCGACGAGTTCAAGGGCGAGCCGCCGGCGGGACAGATCCGCACGATGGATTGCATGGATTGCCACAATCGCCCCGCGCACGCTTTCCCGACAGCAAACGACTCGGTGGAACGGGCGTTGGCGGCCGGCGCGATCAGCCCGAAACTTCCGAACATCAAGCGGGAGGCCGTGAAAGCGATGATTCAACCCGGCATTGCTACGGCCGACGATGCCGCAAACAAAATTGCAGCCTATCTCGGCACCAAATACGCCAACGCGCCCGAATTGCCGGCCGCAATCGCAGCGGTGCAGGGCATCTATGCGACAACGATATTTCCCGATCGCAAAGCCGACTGGCGGGTTTACCCGGACAACATCGGCCACAAGGATTGGCCCGGTTGTTTCCGCTGCCACGACAACAAACACAAGACCGCGGAAGGGAAACTGGTGCGGGCGAGCGACTGCAATTCATGCCATACCATCATTGCGCAGGGCAAAGGCTCGGCACTGGAAACGTTGAGTGCAAAGGGGCTGGAATTCAAACACCCCGACGGCGCTCTCGACCCCGAGCTGAGCTGCGTCGATTGCCATAACGGCGGCATTCAGAAGTAGAACGCGGCACGGGCGTCGCGTCTCATCCGGCGGGTTCCGGGCGCCAGGTCATTTTGGCGTGGCGCTGGTGGGGGTGGTGGGCTGAATCGGCCACATGGGAAAATCGGCGGATGATCCGCGGTCATTTATCAGCGGGGTGAGTTTGGTGGGGCGCGGCAGCGGACTCGTGAAGACGCTGGGCGGGTTTCGCAAAGCGCATCACACGGTGCCGGATGCGGTGAATCCCGCGACGACGGCGTTTTTGGGCAAGTTGTGCGCGGGCGATTTGGCCGAGGAAGGGGAAAAGTTCTTCCAAGCGGCCAAGAGCGCGCTGGGCTACAAGCGGGCGCAGCTCACCTTGGAAGTGGCGAGTCCGACGGCGGTGCTTACCGCGAAAGATTTCGTGTTGGAGTTGGGTTACGCGTTGGAGCCGGGGGACCCGGGGAGCTACGCGATCACGCGGACGTTGCACAGCCTGCGGAACGCGGAGCTGGTGGAGGTGGCGGAGTTCGACGCCCTGTTTGCGGGTCAGTTTTCGGCGGTGGTTTTCGCGTTGAAGAAAGGCGTGCGGGTGGAGGCGGTCATCGACGCGGTCGAAGGACTTGACCCGAAGGACGAGGCGGCGGGGGCCGGGCTGACGGTGGAGTATCCGTCGGATTGCGCGCAGTGCACGTTGCGGGCGGAGGGCGTGGATGCGGCGGTGGTGTGCGACGGAGCGACGCTGGAGATGCGGTTTGCGAAGAACGGCTCGCCACGGGAGTTGGTGGCGGGCTTTGCCGAGCTGCGGCGGGCGTTTGCTCTTACGAAAGCCCGGGTGCTGGCGGGAATGTTGTGAGCTAGCATGAAACTGGCTATGGGTTCCCGTGCCGGCTGGAAATTGGCGGGCGCATTCACCTAACTCTCGATCATGAACATCCTCTCGATCCAATCGCACGTGGCTTTCGGTCACGTGGGCAATGATGCGGCCGTTTTTCCGATGCAGCGGCTCGGCGTGGAGGTATGGCCGATCCATACCGTGCAGTTTTCCAACCATACCGGTTACGGTTCCTGGAAAGGACGGGTATATGATGGCCCGTCGATCGACGAGTTGATGGACGGGATCTCGGACCGCGGGGTGTTGCCCAAGTGCGACGGGGTGCTGTCGGGCTACATGGGTTCGCCGGAGATCGGTCATGCGATTTTGGGCGCGGTGCGGCGGGTGCGGGCGGCGAATCCGGCGGCGCTGTATTGCTGCGACCCCGTGTTTGGCGACGTGGGGCGCGGGATTTTTGTGCGCCCGGGGATTCCGGAGTTCATGAAGGAGCACGCGGTGAGGGCGGCGGACATCATCACACCAAACCATTTTGAATTGGACCACTTGGCGGGAGGCGGAACCGCGACGGCCTGCACGAGTGAAACGGTGGAGCAGGTGAAGGCGGCGATCACCACGGCGCACGGGCTGGGGCCGCGCGTGGTGTTGGTGACCTCGGTGGTGACGAACGAAACGCCGGCGGATGCCGTTGATTTGCTGGTCGGCGAGGCGGGACGTTTTTGGCGGGTGCGCACGCCGCGGTTGGCGGTGAGCGTGAACGGGGCGGGCGATGCGATCGCCGCGCTGTTTTTCGTGCACTACCTGCGGACGAAGTCGGCGGGGACGGCCTTGGCCGCGGCGGCGTCGAGCGTGTATGGTCTGCTCAAGCGCACCCAAGATGCGGGCTCGCGCGAAATCCTGCTCGTGGCGGCGCAGGAAGAATTCGTCACGCCGTCGGAGCGGTTCGAATTGGCGGAGATGTGAAGCGTGGGGCGCAAAAAAGCGGCGAACCCAAATAGGTTCGCCGCGGGAGGGCGGGTCGGAGACCGCGCCCTATTTTCCGAAATGCGGCCGGGGCGGCCGCGCTCCCGGGAAATCAGCTGATCATGGACGCCACGAAGGCGCGCTCTTCGGCGAGCTCCTTGTTGGTCGCCGCGATCTTGGATTTCGCGAAATCATCCATGGCGTAGCCTTCGATGACCTCGTAGCTGCCGGGAGTCGTGGTGCGCACGGGCATCCCGGCCCAGACGTTGGCGTCGAAGCCGTAGCGGCCTTCGCTTTTCACCGCGACGGAGTGGATCGCGCCGGGCGTGACGAGCGAGCGGACATGGTCGACGAGGGCGTTGGCGGCGGAGGCTGCCGAAGAGAGGCCGCGGGCGGCGATGATGGCGGCGCCGCGTTTGCCGACGGTCTCACAGAACGGGCCTTGGAGCCACGCGCTGTCGGTGATGACGGAGGTGGCGGGCGCGCCGTTGATCGTGGCGTGGGCGAAGGCCGGGAACATGGTCGGGCTGTGGTTGCCGTAGATGAAGATGTCTTTGACGGCGGTGAGATCGACGCCGGCTTTTTTCGCCAGCTGGGTCTGGGCGCGGTTTTGATCGAGACGGACCATCGCGGTGAAGCGCTCGGCGGGGAGGCGTTTGGCTTGGGAGGCGGCGATCATGCAATTCGTGTTGGCAGGGTTGCCGACGACGGCGATGCGGGCGTCATCGGCTGCGACGGCGTCGATGATCTTGCCCTGGCCGATGAAGATGGCGCCGTTGTCCTTGAGGAGATCGGCGCGCTCCATGCCGGGGCCGCGGGGCTTGGCGCCGACGAGCAAGCACCAGTTGGCGTCCTTGAAACCGACGGCGGGATCGGAAGTCTGGACGATGCCCTTGAGCAACGGGAAGGCGCAGTCGTCGAGCTCCATCGCGACGCCTTCGAGCGCCTTCAGGGCTTTCTCGATCGGGGCCTCGATCAATTGCAAAATGACCGGCTGGTCGGGTCCGAACATCGCCCCGGAGGCGATACGGAAAAGGAGGGAGTAACCGATTTGGCCGGCGGCTCCGGTGACAGCGACGCGAATGGGGGATTTCATAAGTGAGAAGGAAGAGGGTTAACCACGAAACCCACGAAAAACACGAAAGATTTTTTGGAAAGGGTCGGATGTAAGGAAGGAGCGGAGCGGCCAGAAACTTTGCTGCTGGCGTTTTTCGGCGGAGCGCGTTTCTCAGGGCGCATGGCAAAAGCTGACAAAGTGTCAAAAATTGACCCGCTTCGCACCCGGCGGGAGGAAGAAAAGGAAGAACGCCGGCAGACGATCCTCGATGCCGCCGAAAAGGTGATCGCGCGCGATGGCTGGGAGGCCACGAACTTCGGCGAGATCGCGAAACGGGCACGGCTGAGCCGTTCGCTGGTGTATTTCTACTTCCCGACGCGCGACGAGTTGTTTCACGCGATCTGCGGGCGGGGGCTCGCCGAAATGGAAAAACGCTTCGCGAAGGCGGCGGCTTCCGAACGCACGGGTTTGGATCAGGTCATGGCAATCGGGCGCGCTTACTACGAGTTCTCCCTGGCCGAGCCGCTTTATTTCAAGGTGCTGTCGGACTATCAGGCCCGGGATGTCGATCCCGAGCATGAATGCGCCAACGAAGCCGAGGCGCACGGGCGCGGTCGAACCTGTCTCACGCTGGTGGGGCAGGCGCTGGGGCAGGGGTTGGCGGACGGGACCATCCGCACATCGATCGGCGACCCGCGTTCCACGGCGATCTCCGTCTGGGCCTTTACCCACGGGCTGATCCAGATCGCGTCACGCAAAGAGGCGATGCTGAAGGAAGACTTTGGCCTCACCGCCGCGAAGGCGATGGAGCACGGCTTCGGCCTTTTGCGCGGTTCGCTGGCGGTGCGCTGAATATTGTCACATAAATAACCATTGACAGTGTGTCAGTGAAAGACACGGTGCCGGCGTCATGCGTCGCACCGCGATCCTCATTTTTCTCGGACTGAACTGGGTTGGGGTCGGCCGCGCGGCCCCCGTGCCCGCGGCGGCGTCCGGCTATGTGGCCGAGGCGCTGGCGAACAATCTGGGCCTGGCGGGCCAAGCGCTGGATGTGGAACAGGCCCGGAGCCGGCTGGCCGAGGTGCGCGGGGCGCTGCAACCGCGGCTGGATCTGATGGCGCGATATTCGCGGGCGGACGGCGGACGGACCATCGATTTTCCGACGGGCGACCTGCTGAACGGCGCCTACCGCACGTTGAACGATTTTTTGCGCACGCAGGGTCAGCCGGCCGCATTTCCCCAGATTGCGAACCAATCGATCCCGCTGCTGCGCGACCGCGAGCAGGAGACCAAGCTGCGGCTGACGCAGCCGCTTTACCGGCCCGAGATCACGCGCGGTGCCCGGGCGAGTCGCGCGAATTTGGCGGCGCGGGAGGCGATGTTGGCCGCTTACAAACGGGAACTGCGGCTGACGGTGCTGACGGCCTACTACGGTTACTTGCAGGCCGAGGCGGCGGTGCGGATTTTTGACTCAGCCGGGGTGCTCACGGCGGAGGCGGTGCGGGTCAACCGGCTCCTGCGGGAAGCGGAGAAGATCACGGACGACCGGGTCTTGCGTGCGGAGGCCGAGGATTTGGGCGTGCGCCAACAACGCACCGAAGCGGAGCGCGACCGCGACGCGGCGCGGCGGGGCTTTAACTTTTTGCTCAACCGTGCGCTCGATGCGGCGATCACCCCGCCGGCGCCGGAGGAATTGACCGCGCTCACGAATGGCCTGCTGAGCGAGCCCATAGTGGCGGTGCCGGGAGTGGAGCGGCGCGAGGAGTGGGTCGCCCGGCAAAATGCCGTGGCGGCGGCGGTCGCGGGCGAGGATGCGGTGCGCGCGACACTTTTCCCGACGCTGGCGCTTGCCGTCGAAGGAGGCGTGCAGGGCGCCGAGTATCGCACGGGGAGCGGGGCCAACTTCGTGCAAGGTTCGGTGGTCGCGGAGGTGAACCTTTGGGACGGGCGGCAACAGCGCGGGCAGTTGACGCAGGCGCGTTTGACCCGGCGGCGGGCGGAACTCGAGTTGGAGCAGACCCGTCAACAATTGGCTCTGCAACTGGCCCGTGCCGCCGATGACTTGCGCGCGGCCGCGACCGGCTATCGGGCGGCGGAGGCCCGTCAACGGGCGCTCGCGCGGGCGTTTGAAATCGTGGCCAGCCGGGAACGCGAAGGCATCGTCAACCAGCTGAACTTTCTCGATGCGCGCAACGAACTCACCCGCGCCGAACTCAACGCGGAAATCACGCGGCAGCGGCTCTTCACCGCCGCGGCCGAGTGGGATCGCGCCGCCGCCCTCACCCCTTTGCCATGAATAAATTCCCGTTCACTTTCATTTTGGTCATAGCGTTGGCCGGTTGCAGCGAGGCTCCGACCGCGGTCGTTTCGACACCCAAACCGGTCGTCGTGCGCACCGTGCCGATCGAGTTCTCGACCGAGGCTTCACCGATCAGTCTGAGCGGCGTGCTTGTGCGACGGACCGAGGCAGACCTGGCGTTCAAAATTGGCGGAGTCGTCGATGAGGTTGCAGTGCGGGCCGGCGATAGCGTGGCGAAAGGCCAAGTGCTGGCACGACTGCGGTTGGACGAAATCGACGCGCAAGTTGCGGCGGCCCGCAGCGGGGTGGAGAAGGCGCGGCGCGATCTGGCCCGCACGGAGAGACTGCAGTCGGGCGCAGTGGCGACGCTGGAGAACCTGCAGGATGCGCGGACGGGGGTTGAACAGGCGGAAGCCCAGTTGCACATCGCGGAGTTCAACCGGCGCCATGCGGTGATCGTTGCGCCCGAGGCGGGACGGATTTTGCGGCGCATGGGCGAGCCCAATGAGATCGTGACGCCGGGCAAGGTAATGCTCGGTTTTGCGGCGGACGCCGGGGGCTGGATCGTGCGGGTCGGCTTGGCCGAGCGGGATGTGGCGCGCGTGCGACTCAATGATGCCGCGGCGCTGGTGATCGCGGGAAGCGCCTCGGCGATGGCGGGGCGGTTGATCCGTATTTCCGAAGGGGTGGATGCGGGGACCCGGACGACGCCGGTAGAGATCGGGCTGGAGACCGCGCCGATCGGGGCGCGCTCGGGATTCGTCGTGGGTGTGACGCTGACTCCGCCGGAGGTGGCGGCTCGGCCGGTGGTGCCGGCGGCGGCGTTGATCGAGGGCGCGGGCGGGACGGCGAGTATTTTTGTGATCGAAGAAGGAGCAAAAACGGTGAAACGCCTGACGGTGCAGATCGAGGAGTTGCGCGGGGAGCGGGCGTTTTTGCGCACGCCGCTGCCGCGCACGGCGCGGCTCGTGTCGGGCGGCGGCGAGTATCTGCGCGACGGACAGGCCGTCGTGGAGAGCAAGTAAGGCGCGCCCATGAAACTCACCGATTACGCGGTCAAGCGCTCGCAGTTTACCCTTGTGGTGTTCGCCTGTTTGGCGGCGCTCGGGTTGACCTCGTTTCTCACGATTCCCCGGCTTGAAGATCCGAGTCTGAAGATACCCTCGTTCATCGTCGTCGCGGTTTACCCGGGTGCGAATGCGACGGACATCGAGCAACTCGTGGCCCGGCCGCTGGAGGATGCGTTCAAGGAACTCGACGACATCGACAAGATCCGCAGCTCGGTGAAGGACGGCTTCGCCTCGGTGACCGTGGATTTTTTCTACGGGACCGATCCTGAGAAAAAATACGATGAGATTTTGCGGCAGGTAAACGTGGAGCGGGGCCGACTGCCGAGCGGGGTGACGGATGTGGAGGTGAGAAAGATCCAGACGGTAAACGTTGCGATGATGCAGGTGGCGTTGGTGTCACCGGAGGCGAGCTATGCGCGGTTGCAGGATTTGGCGGAGACGTTGCGGAAACGGTTCGAGGCGGTGGCGGGCGTGCGGCAGGCGCGGAAGCACGCATTTCCGGAAAAACAGGTGCGGGTGTCGCTCGACCTCGACCGGATCGCGCAGCTCAAGCTGCCGCTCGGGCAGATCATCGGCGCGATCCAAGGCGACAACGCGGTGATTCCTGGCGGCGCGGTAGAGATGGGCGACCGGAGGTTCAATCTCAAGACGAGCGGGAGCTACGCCGACATCGAGGAAGTGCGCCGCACGCCGGTCGCGCGGAGTGGTGAGGCCGTGGTGCGGCTCGGCGATGTGGCCGAGGTGCAATGGACGACGGCGGACAAAGAGGACTTTGGGCGCTATAACGGGGAGCGGGCGGTTTTCGTGACGGCACGGCCCCGCGAGTCGCAGAATCTGTTGGCCTTGAGCGAAGGGTTGCGGGCTGAGATCGAGCGGTTTCGGGCGACGTTGCCCGGCGATGTGCGGCTGGAGATCGGTTGGGATCAGTCGATCAACGTGGAGACCAGGCTGGGGCGGCTGGAGCACGACTTTCTCATCGCGTTTGCGCTCGTGCTGCTGACGGTGCTGCCACTGGGTTTCCGCGCTTCATTGCTCGTGCTCGTGTCGATTCCGCTGTCGTTGGCAATGGGGCTGACGGCGCTGCACTACGCCGGCTACAGTCTGAACCAACTGAGCATCGTGGGCTGCGTGATCGCGCTCGGGCTGCTGGTGGACGATTCGATCGTGGTCGTGGAAAACATCACGCGTTTCCGGAGAAATGGTCATGGGCCGGTGGAGGCGGCGATCGAGGGGACGCGGCAGATCGCGGTGGCGGTGGTGGGCACGACGGCGACGTTGTTGTTCGCGTTTCTGCCGTTGCTCATGCTGCCGGGCGGTCCGGGGCAATTCATCCGCAGCCTGCCGCTCGCGGTCGTCTTCACCGTGCTGGCCTCGATGATCGTGGCGCTGACGATTATTCCGTTGCTGGCGAGCCTCGTGTTGCGGGGCCGGGAGACCGAGGAGGGCAACGTGTTGCTACGCGGATTGCATCGTGGAATTTCAAGCACCTACCGGCCGATTCTGCACCGGGTAATGCAGCACCGGATCGCGGCGTTGGCGGGATCGGCGCTGCTGGTGGCGGGGAGTTTCGCGCTCGTGCCGCAGATCGGGTTCTCGCTGTTTCCCAAAGCGGGCGTGCCGCAGTTTCTGGTGCAGATCGAAGCGGAGGACGGCGCGAGCCTGACGGCGACCGATGCGATCGCGCGGCGCGTCGAGGCGTTGCTGGCGAAGAATCCGCAGGTGGAAAACTTCTTCACGACCGTGGGAAACAACAACCCGCAGATCTACTACAACGAAGTGCCGGCGTCGACGAAGGCGAACGTGGCGGAGATCTTCGCCGCGTTGAAGACGTATGATCCGAAGCGGAGTCCGGCGGTATTCGCGGCGTTGCAGCGCGAGGTCGCGGAGATCCCCGGCGCGCGGATCGTGGTGAAGGAATTCGAGAACGGCCCGCCGATCGAGGCGCCGATCGCGGTGCGAATTTTTGCGGACGATCTCGACGTGTTGGCGCGTTACTCGGCCGAAGCGGAGCGGGTGTTGTCGGGGATCGAAGGCACGCGCTCGGTGGACAACAAGCTGCGCGTGCGGCGGACGGATTTGCGCGTGGTCATCGACAAGCCGACGGCGGCGATGTTGGGCGTGCCGGAGACGGAGATCGACCGGGCGGTGCGGCTCGCGTTTGCGGGCATCGAGGCGGGCAAGTTTCGCGAAAGCGACGGCGACCAATACGCGATCCAAGTCGCGTTGCCGCGGGGCGAGCGCGCGACGTTGGCCAATTGGCCGAAGATCCAGGTGCAGAGCGCGACGACCGGCGCCTACGTGCCGATCGCGCAGGTGGCGGAGCTGGCGTTTGAATCGGCGCCGCCGGTGATCCAGCGCTACAACCGCGAGCGCTCGGCGACGGTGACGGCGTTTGTGGCGGACGGGTTCAACGTGGACCGGCTCACGCGGGCGACCGAAGCGGAGTTGAACAAAATCACGTGGCCGGCGGGGGTGCGGTGGAGTTTCGGCGGCGAGGTGGAGAGCCGGAAGGAAAGTTTCGGCGGGCTGGGCGGGGCGATCCTGATCGCGGCGTTCGGAATTCTGGCGATACTCGTGCTGGAGTTCGGGAGCTTTCGCGGGACGCTGATCGTGGCCTCGGTGATTCCGTTGGGCTTCATCGGCGGGATTATGGGGCTTTGGCTGACGGGCTATTCGCTCTCGTTCATGGCGGCGATCGGGTTCGTCGCGTTGATCGGCATCGAGATCAAAAACTCGATTCTGCTCGTGGAGTTCACCGACCAGTTGCGCGCGGAAGGCGTGGAGCTGAAGACGGCGATCGAGCAGGCGGGCGAGATCCGGTTCCTCCCGGTGGTGCTGACGACGATGACGGCGCTGGGGGCGTTGCTGCCGCTCGCGCTGCAAGGGAGCGGACTTTACTCGCCGCTCGCGGTGGTGATCATCGGCGGGCTGATCAGCTCGTTGCTCCTGTCGCGGCTCGTGACGCCCGTGCTGTATTCGCTGCTTCCGCCGCCGCTCAAGAAATGAAACGCATTCTTCCCGCTATGCTTCTCGCCATTTCGACTTGGTTGACGGGTTGCGCGTTCAGCGCGCCGTTCAAGAAGACGGCACTGGCGCGCGAGGGCGGACTGGCGCCTGACCGGCCGGTGCTGGTGGTGGTGAGCGCGACGGAGCATCGGCCGGGGATGCGCAGCGAGTTTTTCAAGGACACGAAAGCCGTGCTCGCAACGATGGGCGAGCAGCCGGGGCTGTTGGGCCATGCGGTGCGATTCGAGATCTTTGGAAACAAAGCGTGGACGATGACGGCCTGGAAAGACGAAGCGTCGCTCACCGCATTCGTCCGCTCGCCCGCGCATCGCGAAGCGGTGCGGCGCAGCGGCGAAACGGCGCAGAACATCCGTTTCGCGTCGGCGGAAATGCCGCTGGGGGCGTTGCCGATGAGCTGGGAGGAGGCGCGGCGTCGGCTCGAAGCGGCGACTCCGGGCGATCGTAAGGCCGCTCCGAAGTCGTAAACTGCGGCGAGCGGAGAAGACTTAAGCGAAGCGCGGCCCGAGGGCGGTGTGGAGTTCGCGGACGAGGGCTTCGGTAGTCGTCCAATCGATGCAACCGTCGGTGATGCTGACACCGTGGCGGAGCGTTTCTTTGGGCACGGGGAAGGGTTGGTTGCCGGCGGAGAGGTTGCTCTCGATCATCGCGCCCATGATGGAGTGGTTGCCGGCGGCGATCTGGGTGAGGAGCGCGCGCATGACCTCGGGCTGGAGTTCGGGTTTTTTCGCGGAGTTGTCGTGCGAGCAATCGACGAGGATCGATTTCGGCAGGTTGGCTTTGGCCAAAAGCGCCTCGGTCTGGGCGATGTGCGCGGGCGAGTAGTTGGGTCCGGCGGCGCCGCCGCGGAGGACGACGTGGCAATTGGGGTTTCCGCGCGTGACGACGGCTGAGGCGGCGCCGTCGAGATTGATGCCGAGAAAGGTCTGGGGTTGCCCGGCGGCTTTGATGGCGTTGACGGCGGCTTGGAGGGAGCCGTCGGTGCCGTTCTTGAAACCGAGCGGCATCGACAGGCCGGAGGCCATTTGGCGGTGCGTTTGCGATTCAGTCGTGCGTGCGCCGATGGCACCCCAGCAAACCAGATCGGCGACGTATTGCGGGGTGATGGGATCGAGAAACTCGGTGGCCGAGGGCAAACCAAGGTCGAGCACGTCGCGGAGAAACGTGCGGCCGAGGCGGAGGCCGGCGGCGATGTCGTGGGAGCCGTCGAGATGCGGATCCATGACCAGGCCCTTCCAGCCGACCGTGGTGCGGGGTTTCTCGAAATAAACGCGCATCACGACCACCACGCGATCGGAGACCTCCCGGGCGAGCGCGGCGAGGCGTCGGGCGTAGTCGCGTCCGGCATCCACGTCGTGGATCGAACAAGGGCCGATAAGCAGGAGAAAGCGGCGGTCGTCGGTGAAGATGATCCGTCGGATGTCCTCGCGGCTATGCGCCACAAACGCGGCCTGATCCGTGGTTTTGGGCAATTCGGCCAGCAGGGCGGCAGGCGAGGGCAAGGTGCGGGTTTCGACGACGTTGAGGTCGGAGGTGCGGTGCATGAGAGGTGAGCTTGTTCGGCGGAAGCGAATCGGTGCAAGTCCGGGTTGGGTGACAAAGAAAACCTCGGAATTTGGGCAAAAAAGTGGCCGGCCACATACCCCTATGTGGCCGGCCTTTGCTTTCTTAGTTACCCCAAAACTCCCCGCTAAGCGGGGAGAAGTGTTAAATTGAACAAGGAGAGGAATAGTCCATCGTCAGGTTTCGTCAACTCAAAGTTATCAAAATCTATCACGGGAATTGCTAAACGACTAAAAAACAGCAGGATGAATTATATGAGAAATCCTCAAGCGTTGGAGTATTCCGTCTGGAAAATAGGGGCTTGGGTGCGGGTGGGTGGGGAGGATGCTGCAACTTTCTTGCAAGGCCAGTTCACCAATGAGCTGCGTGGCTTGCCGGCGGGAACGGCTGTTTACGGCCTGTGGCTCAACCAGAAAGGGAAAGTTTTGGGCGATAGTTTTGTGTTGGCCGGGGCGGTTGAGGGCGAACGGTGGTTGGTCAGCTATTTTTGTGCGGCGGCGGGCATTATGCGCCGCTTGGAGGATTACATCATCGCAGATGACGTCGTGCTGGAGGACTTCACCCCAGACTGGATGGGGATTTCGGTGATGGGCGACGGCGCTGGCGAGTGGCTGACGGCAAACGCCCACGTGGGCCGGATTTTCCCGGGGCGGCGAACACTCGGGGAGAACTGGGAGTGGATATTTCCGGTGAACGCTGAAGCCGATGTGCGCGCCAAGCTGGCGACCGAGACGGAGATCGGGGCAGACGAAGTGGCGCGGCGACGAATCGGCGCGGGCATTCCGGCAGTGCCGGTCGATCTCGGACCAGGTGATTTGCCAAGTGAAGGGGGGCTCGGGGAGGTGGCGATTTCTTACACCAAAGGGTGTTATCTGGGACAGGAAGTGATGGCGCGGTTGAAATCGATGGGACAGGTGCGGCGGCGGTTGATGCGGGTAAGCGGGCCCGGGCCGGTGCCGACCTTGCCCGCCGCGCTTTGGCAAAATTCGAAGCAGGTCGGTGAGCTGCGCTCCGGAGTCGGCGGCGAAACCGGGTTTGTCGGGATGGCCATGCTGTCGCTCGTCAATTGGCAGCGGGACCTCCCGCTTGCGCTCGAGCCGGCGGGTCCGGCGGTGATCCAAGTGGAGCCATGAACGAGCAGGAGCAACTCGCGCAACTCTGCACCCGATTGGGCGCGCCGCCCGGGCAGGCGGCCGTGATGGCGGCGCAGTTGCTCAAACGTGCCGACCAATTGGCCATCGAGCGCGGACGGTCGCGGGAGGAAATGCTCGAGCATCTCTTGCGCTTGCTGGTGAAAGGGAGCGCGGGGGAAGTGTCGGCGGATTTCCCGGCGACGCAGCCGCCGGAAAACACGTGAGCAGACTATCCGGCGTGGGCGGGCGTGATTCCAGCTCGACGCGTGCGCCCGGGCGCGTTGTTTGAATCGACCGAACGCGCATGAAATCACAGATCGTCGAAAAGTTTCACCACGTCTATGGACGATCGCCCGAGATCGTGGCCTACGCGCCGGGGCGGATCGAATTTATCGGGAATCACACCGACTATAACGGCGGCACGGTGCTGGGGGCGGCGCTGGATCGCGGGGTGTGGGTGGCGATCGCCGGGCGGGCCGACGGGCGGAGACAGTTTGCAAGCGACCAACGCGGTGCGCCGGTGGAATTGCGTGCGGAGGACATGGCCAGACGTGCGGGCGCGACCAGTTGGGTGAATTATCCGCTCGGGGTTTTGGCGGCGATGCCGGTGTTTGGCGCGAAGGCGCCGGCGGGGTTCGATTTCTTGGCGATGTCGAATCTGCCGGCGGGCGCGGGTTTGAGCAGCAGCGCGGCGATCGAGTTGGCGTCGGCGCTGGCGTTTCTGGAGATGGCCGGAGAGCGACCGCCGAGGGAGATCGTGGTGAAGATCGGCAAACACGCGGAGAATAATTTCGTGGGCGTGCCGTGCGGCATTCTTGATCAGGGTGTTTCCGGGTTCGGCCAAAGAAACCGTCTCGTCTGGGTCGATTGTCGCGGACCGATTTTTGAAACGGTGCCGCTGCCGGCGGACGCGCATTTTTGGATTTTCAACACGCATACCAAGCACGCGTTGGTGGACGGGCTCTATGCGGAGCGTCACCGCGAGTGCATGGCGGCGGCTCAGGTGCTCGGCGTCGGCTTGCTCGTGGAGTCGAACGCGACGGCGTTGGAGAATGGCAAGGCGCGGCTTGCGCCCGAGGCGTTCAAACGCGCAAAGCACATCGTCGACGAGATCGCGCGCGTGTCGGAATCCCGGTCGGCGCTGGTCCGGGGCGATCTGGCGGCGGTGGGACGGCTGCTGACGGCGTCGCATCGCAGCTCGCAGTTTCTTTTTGAGAACAGCACGGCGGAGCTCGATTTTCTTGTCGATGTGCTGACGGCGACGGAACACGTCTTTGGCGCGCGGCTCACGGGCGGAGGTTTTGGCGGCGCGGTGATGGCGATGACGAGCGGGGCGTTTGGCGAGGCGCAGGCGCAGGCGGTCGTGACGGCGTATCGGGCGAAATTTGGCGCGGCGCCGGATGTGTTGCACACGCAGACCGGAGACGGGGCGACGTTGCTCTGATATTTTCAGGATGAAAAACGCCCCGATGACCGCAGTGGAAATGAACCGGGCGCGCCGGCTGTTGTGTGCGTTACAGGATTCGATCAGGGACGCGCTGGTGGCGGCGCAGGTGCGACAGGCGGCGACCTTTGCCAAGGTGGCGGCGGTCACGGCGGCGGACACGATTTATCACGTCGACCGCCTGAGCGAGGCGGCGATCATGGCGTGGTTCGAGGCGCACTGGCCGCGGGCTTGGCCGGTGGAGTTGGTGATGGAAGGGCTCGAAGACGGCGTGCCGGCAACGTTCCCCCACGGGACGCCGGTGACGCGGACCCGGTTCAAGTGTATCCTCGATCCGATCGATGGCACGCGGAGCTACATGTATGACAAACGCCCGGCGTGGAGTCTCGCCGGGTTGGCGGTTCAACGCGGGGCGAAGAACCACCTCGGGGACATCGTGGTGGCGGCGATGACGGAGCTGCCGACAAGCAAGCAATGGAGGGCCGATCAGTTAAGTGCGGTGCGCGGCGGCGGCGTGGTCGCGGCGGCCGTGGACGTGCGCGGCGGCGGCGGACGGAAAAAGATCAAGGTGCGGCCCTCGGTCGCGGGGAATTTCGAGCACGGGTTCGCGTCGATCGCGCGTTTCTTTCCCGAGGGAAAAGGCCTGCTCGGCGCGCTGGAGGAGCAACTCTGGCAAGAGCTCGGCGTGCACGGGAAAAACGGCGGGCAACTGGTCTTCGACGACCAATATATCTCCACGGGCGGGCAGTTGCACGAGTTGATCGTGGGGCACGACCGGATGCTCGGGGATTTGCGGCCGCCGGCTTATGCGAAGCTGGGTTTTTCGGCGGCGACGCTGTGTTGTCATCCCTATGATATCTGCACGGCGATGATCGCCCGTGAGGCCGGTTGTGTAATCGAGGCGCCGCTGGGGGGAGCCCTCAATTATCCGCTGGATACGACGACGCCGGTGGCGTGGATGGGGTATGCCAACGCGAGACTCGCGCGCTTGGTGCGACCGGCGTTGCGCCGGGTGATGGCGGCGAATTTCTGAAGCGCCGGGCAGAGCTTCGCCGGAGTCGCGGAGACAAAATTACTCCAAAGTCTTGAAGTAGTTCTGGCGGTATTCTTGCGGCGTGATCTGGAACTGGCGCTTGAAGCACACCGTAAAATGGCTGCTGGTTTTGAATCCCAGTTCGAACCCGATGGCCTTCACCGCGATCCCCCCATCGCGCAGCAATTCGCAGCTCCGTTCCATCAGCAGCTGGTTGTAGAAATTGGCGGGCGTGCTCTGCGTCGCGTTGTGAAAAAGCCGGGTGAACCGCTCCTCGCTCGTGCTGAGGAACTGGCAAAGATACTGCAGCCGAAACGTGTCCTTCCGGCACCACCGCATAAACTCATAGGCGCGGATAAAGTCCCGCCGCGGCAAGCGCGGTGTCAGATCGAGGTCGCAACGGTCGACCTGTTGGCGCGGCCAGGCCCGCATCGTTTCCACCAGAATCCGCGTTGCCAGTCCCTCGACGACAATCTCGTGCCCGAGGTCCCGATTGCGGAGCTCGCGCGCAAGGTCGATCGCGCAGTCGCGCAATACTCGGCTGGTGAACTTCCCCGTAAAGATGGGCCCCCGACCGAGTTCCACCGCCGGCAGATGAAACGGATCGAGCAGGGCCGTCAGCCCGCGCGGCTCGACCGTGAGGCACACCGCCTCGCAGCCCGTTGCGCCGGCCAAATAGCCGCTGGCGTGCTCGATCCCGGAGTTGCTCATCACCACTTCGCCCGGGCCGACGACCGTGATTGCTCCCAGTTGGGCTTTGGAGACTTCCCCCTGCAGGCAGATGACGATGCCGTATTCGGAGTGGGAATGAGGCCGGTAAATCGTGTTTCGCGCGACCTGCACATGTTGCACGCAAACCAGGCCGTCAGGACGCGTCCAAAACTTGCAGAAGTCTTCGGCTCCGCGGTCGGGCCCGCCGAAAAGCTGGCCCTTCAGTGAGGTGGTAATCGAATCGGCGAACATGCGAGCGGAGGCGGTCTCGAATTTCTGACCCTGATTGGGGGAAAATCGGAGTCTCCGAGCGGAACGGCTAGACACCGGAAAACGAAGCGCGAGCGGATATACCGGTTCCGACGTAACAATCAGGTGTCGGCGACCAATCCGGTTGCGAGACGGAATCTCCGTCACGCTATTGGCACGAAAATAGTCAAAAACGCTTCCTCCCGCCGCTGCCGAGCCGGGAACCGGATACCCCTTCCGATTGCGCGCCTCCGGGCGCCGAAGGACTTTTCCGGTCTGTCGGCCGGTCGGCCTGCACTCCAACCCATGCCGCTCCAACCCAACTCCCGCCCTTTGCCTCCCTTGGTCCGCTCATGAAACCGACGCTCATTATCTTCGATTGGGCCGGCACCTTGGTGGACTTCGGCTGCCGGGCTCCGTTGGAGGCGTTTCTCGATGCGTTTGCGCAGAGCGGAATTTTGATCGACAAGGCCACGGCCCGGCGACCGATGGGAGCCCACAAGCGCGATCATGCGCGGGAGATTTTGCACTACCCGGAGGTCGCGGCGCGCGTCCGGGCCGAACTCCGGCGGGAGCCGGACGAGGCGTTGCTGGACGAGGTCTATGGCCGCTTCACCCGCCGGCTCACGGAGGTTCTGCCGCTCCATGCGGACCCAATCCCGGGAGCGATTGCGACGCTGCGGTGGTTGCAGGAAAATGGCATCCGGGTCGCCAGCACGACGGGCTACACCCGTTCGATGATGGAAACCCTCGAGCCGATTGCAGCGGCGGCGGGGATCACGACCGAGGCGTTGATTTGCGCCGATGAGGTCGTGCAAGGGCGGCCGGCGCCGTGGGCGTGTTTTCGGTTGGCGGAGAAGTTTGGCATCTACCCGCTGGGGCGTTGCCTCAAGATCGGTGATACTCCCGCGGACATCGCCGAGGGATTAAACGCTGGCATGACCTCGCTCGCGGTGAGCGAGTCCGGCAATGAAGTGGGCCTGAGTCTTGCGGCGCTCGACGCGCTCCCGGCGGATAAACGCGGCGCGCTCGTCGACGCGGCCGAGCATCGTCTGCTGGCGGCCGGAGCGTCCGCAGTGTTGCGCACCGTCGCGGAGCTCCCGGCGTGGATCGAACGGCAACCCGCCTAGGCACGCGTCCCCTCCGAACATGACCACCGCATCTTTAGTTCCGCCTCGATCGAGTGGCCCGGGTCGTTGGCTGGAGACACCTTGGATCTACACGGTCTGGTGCATCGTCGCCGCCTTCGGCACCTACGCGTGCATGTATGGTTTCCGCAAGCCATTCACGGCCGGCACCTATTTTGAGTCGGAAACCGGTTGGAACATGAAGGCGTGGTTGGTCACGGCTCAAGTCCTCGGCTACGCGCTGTCGAAATTCATCGGCATCAAAGTCATCGCGGAGATGCCCCGTTCGCGGCGGGCCCTCGTGTTGCTCGGCTTGATCGGCGCGGCCGAGCTGGCGCTCTTGTTTTTCGCCCTCACGCCGTCGCCCTACAACACCGCATGGCTGTTCTGCAACGGTCTCTCCCTCGGTCTCGTTTTCGGGCTGGTGCTCGGCTTCGTCGAGGGGCGGCGCATGACCGAGCTGTTCGTCGCCGGCCTGTGTGCGAGTTTTATCCTCGCGGATGGTTTCACCAAATCGGTGGGCGCGGCGTTGCTGGCCGGCGGCGTCCCGGAAAGGTGGATGCCCTTCACGGCCGGTCTCGTGTTTCTCGGTCCCCTCGTGGTTTTCGTCTGGATGCTGCGGCAGATTCCGCCGCCGTCGGACTCGGATATCGCCGCCCGTTCCGCCCGCGCGCCGATGACCGGGGCGGAGCGGTTGGCCATGGTCCGGCGGCACGGGGTGCGGCTGTTCGGCATCATCTTCGCCTACCTGCTCATCACGGTTTTGCGGAGCGTGCGGGCGGATTTCGCCCCCGAAATCTGGGCGGGACTCGGCCTCGGCAAACAACCCGCGATTTTCACGCAATCCGAGCTGTGGGTGACCTTGGGCGTCGTGGTGGTCAACGGTGCGGTCGTGCTCATTCCGAACAACCGCCGCGCCTTTTTTACCTCACTCGGACTCGCGGCCGGCGGACTGGCGCTGGCTTTGTTTGCCCTCGTCGGCATCCGCACCGGTGTCGTGTCGCCTTTTGTCTTTATGGTGCTGCTCGGCGTGGGGATGTATGTGCCATATGTCGCCGTCCACACGACGGTGTTCGAACGCCTCATCGCCCTCACGCGCGAGCGGGGCAACATCGGCTTCCTGATGTATATCGCGGATTCGGTCGGCTACGTCGGCTACGCCGGTCTGATGGTCGCGCGCAGTGCGTTTCCGGCGAAGGAGAGCTTTCTCGGCTTCTTCCTCGATCTCGCGACGATCCTGGTCCTCGGGGCCTTTGTCGCCGTGGTGCTCTCGTGGGTGCTTTACGCCCGCCGCGCTCCCCAGGCGACCGAGTGACGCCGGGCCTCAGGCGGTCCGCCGGCAATAGGGCCTAAGTCCGACGCGGTGCGCGCCCGAGTTCATGCCGTAGTCGAAGGCCGCGTCGACCGCGTCGAGATCGAATTTGTCGTGCACGAGGGAGCCAAAGGGGAAACGCAGGTGGTTCGCCTCGATGAACTCCACGGCCGCGACGAGATCGCGTTCGTTGTAGTTGTGGAGTCCGCGCAACGTATGGACGTTGCGGACGAGGACCTCCGCGTTGATCTGGAGCGCCCGTTGCGGATAGGTGGCGCCGATAAACACGAGCACGCCGCCGATCCCGAGCGCGCCGAGCAGTGCCTCCATCGTTTCCGGCACGCCGCTGAAATCCAACGCCACCGTGACCGGCTCGCCTGTTTTCAAATCGGCGACGGCCTCTTTCAGCGATTTGCCGGAGGTCGCGAGATTGACCGTGTGGTCGACGCCAAATTCCCGCGCCGTCGTGAGGCGAGCCTCGTCGATGTCCACCGCCGTGACGCACTTGGCGCCCTCGCTCCGGCTCATGGCGCAGGCGATGATCCCGAGCATGCCGGCGCCGGCGATCAGCACGTGCCGGTCGCGCACCTCGCCCGCGAGACGCAACGCTCCGGCCACCGTGGCCACCGAACAGTTGATCAACGCGATCACCGGCAGCGGGATCGCCGCGTCGATGCGGATGACCGGCGTGTGTTGCCGCAGCACGCAATACTCGCTCAGCCCGCCGTGCAGGTTGCTGTCCGGTGTGATCCGCTCGTGGCCGTATTTGAAAAGACCGTCGCCCTTCTGCGGGATGCCCCGCAGCGCGAGACAGGAGCACGGGTCGGACGCGTAGATCGCCCACGTCACGCGGTCGCCGATCCGGAGAGGTGCACCGCGCCCGTCCACCGCCGGTGCGTCGGGCCCGAGTTCCTCGATGGTGCCGACGATTTCGTGGCCGAGGATGGTGGGGGTCTTCTCGATGCGCTTCCCGGCGTAGGTATTGAGGTCGCTCCGGCAGAGCGTGGTGTAGTCGTTGCGCACGAGCAGCTCGCCGGTGCGCAACGGTGGCACGGGCACGGTCTCGTAGGTGAAGGGCAGGTCCTTCGCGTGGAAGATGGCGATGCGGCTGGTTTTCATCGCGGGTCAGTTGAACTCCGCTTCGATCAGCGCCGGCAGTTCGGCCACGCTGGGGATAACATGGGTGTGGCGGTAGCAGCCCCACGCCGTCACCGGCCGGGGGCCGGTGAGCACGCCGACGACGCCGCGGCAGCCGGCGTTGGTGCCCTCGAGCATGTCGGCCGGAGTGTCGCCGATCTTCAGCACCTCGCCCACGCTCTGGATGTCGAGGTGCGCCATCGCGTGGAAGATCATGAAAGGCGCGGGCCGGCCACGCTCGCCCGGGACGTCGGAGACATCGACCGAAAAATCCACGAGGCCGTCCCGGAGCCAACCAAGGCCGTCCATGATGGCCATGGTGATTTCTTTGTGAAAACCGGTGTCGGTCGCGACCTTGATCCCGTGCGCGTGGCACCAGCGAAACGTGTCGGCGGCGCCCGCCACCTCGCGCACCTCGGTGCGGTAGTGGGCGATCATGATTTCCTCGTAGCGGTGGAAAACCTCGGTGGCCAACGCGAGGGTTTCGGGGCTCTGGAATTTCTCGAAGTCGCGAAAATCGATCTGTTTCCCCTGCGACCGGGCAATGAGGAACTGGTAGAGCCGGATTTTGTTGGTCCCCATATGGAGGAGGATTTCCTCCGGGGTAGTGTTGAGTTTGAACTCCACGGCCGCCTTGTGCAGGCAATCGCGCACCCCGGTGTCGTCGTGCACGGTCGTGCCGGAGAGATCGAACATTACCATTTTGATTTTGCTCATTAAAAAGGTGGGGCGGCGGCGGTTATCGTTTCTTGGATTCGGTGTTGGCGGCGGGTGCGGCCCACCCGACGGGTTGGGTCCAGGCGCGCTTAAACTCGGCCTCGACGCTGGGCACGGCCGGGGCTCCGCTGGAGGTCACCACGGCCCGCACGTAGAGTTCGTCGCCCTTCAGGGTGTAGGTGGGCTTCAGTCCGGTCGCTTCGCCCAACACTTCGCCGATCTGGGGACCGGTGGAAGAGCGATAGTCCAACGTGGTTTCCACGACGCGGCCGTTTGCGTCGAGCCGGGGCTTGCCTTCGAGCTTCACGCCCCGCCGGGTGCCGATGAAGCGGGTGACGAAGGACTCGGTTCCCTGCGGGCGGATGGTCAGAGCCACGGTGCGGGCGGTGGGATCGAAGCGGACGTCGTCGAGCAAGACGCCCGAGGTGGCGTAGAAATCGCCGGCGCGGATGGCGCGGATGAGGGACTCCGGCGTGAGATGGCGCGCTTTGACCATGATCCACGCGCGCCCCGACAGCGCCCGCGTTTTGTTGCCCTGATAGTCGTGGGAATCATCCGTCGCCAAACCATAGAGCGGCGCGGCTCCGAGCCCGGCGATGCGGAGGGTGTTGGCGATATCCCACATCTCATCGGTCGAAGGGTGGTTGATGTCGCCGGGATCGTTGTCGTTGGCGACGCCGTTCCAGACTTCGAAAAATTGCTCCCGCACCACGGCGGCGAGGTCCTCGGCGGTGACGCCCCATTTGTAGTTGGGGTGATTGACGTGGATCATGATTTCGCGCCCGTGGCGCGCGGCCGATTCTTCCACCGCGGTGATGTGGCTCGACATCACTTCTCGCACGGTGTCTCCGTCGATCGGTTTGAGCAGCTCGATCACGTTGGTGGCGTTCATGTGGATGGCGCGTTTGTCCCGCGCCTGATGGGTGATCTCTTCCGATTCGATCAACAGAAACCGACCGGGCTCGTCGAACAGGGCGCGATATTCATCGAACGGTTTGAGCCGAACCTCGGTCGAGTTTGGCTCCGTGCCGGCGCGGGTTTCCACCCAGTGCGGGCCGTAGCGTTTCAGGTAGTCGGCGTAGGCATCGCGCGGCACGTGGCTCGTTCCCCGCCACGGCTCGCCTTTGGCTTTGGCGGCGACGTCCTTCAACGACAGCCAGCGTTGCCCCTGGCTCAAAACATTGTGGTCCGAAAGGGCGAGGAAGTGATAGCCGGCGTCGCGATACCAGCCGACGACCATCTCCGGAAATCCGTCGCCGTCCGACCACAGGGTGTGCGTGTGGAGATTGCCCTTCCACCAGCGGGGCTCGGTCGTGGCATTTGTTTCGGCAGCCCAGGCCCCGCCGCTGAGTGCAATTCCGAGCAAGAGGCTGCGTAGGTTTCGCTTCATACCGCCGACGTTGCCGGGCCTCAAGCGCGGGACACGAGATCCGATGATGTTACAATTCCGCAATTCAATGGGCCGGCTCATGGTTTTTTGACGATCGGGTTCAGAAGGAGCGGCTCAGCTCGAAGGTGAACTGACGACCGCGTGGGTCGGCGGTGCCGACTTGGTAGGACGAGGCCAGCGCGGCCGGCGGCGGCTCGGCGTCGAACACATTGTTGATGCCGCCGCGGACGGTGACCCCGCGCAACCATGAGCGTTCGGAACGCTGAAACCGGTAGGCCAGGAAATTGTTATGCGAGATGAACGGATCAACTTGGAGGTAGTAGCTCACGATGCCGTTGTTGTTGATTGCCTTGATGGAGTCGGGCTGACCGAGCGCATCATAAACCAATTTGGTGGTCGTCGCACCGGTGCTGGCGAAGGCGCCGAAGTAACTGGTGAACCAGCCGGCGGACCATCCCTTGCGCTGCCAGTTGAGCGAGGCGTTGGCCCGCCATTTCGAGAAGCCGTCCCTTCCCAGACTGGAGACCACGGTGCCAGCCGTCGTGAGCTGTTCGTCGCGCTGCAGATTGTCCGTGGCCTCGGCCCGGAAAACAAACTGGCCGATCTCAAACTTGGGCAGGCGGTATTGCATCCCGAGTTCGAGCCCCGCGAGTTCGCGGCCGCCGAGATTGATGTAGTCCACGATCAAGCTGCTTACGCTGCCGACCACGGCACGCTTGGAAGCGTTGGTCGGCTGCGCGGCGTTGAAGGCTGCGAACGCGGCGCGATCGAGGTCGGACACGGCCAGACGCGTGACCGAGCCGTAGCCTTGGTAAGAACTACCGCCCGAACCCAAGTCGATCTGATTTATCGGCGTGCCGGCCGCGAGGGCCTTCTGCGTCGCGAGGTTAAGATACAGCTGGTCCAGCACGAGAGTTTGCCCGAGGGAGATGGTGGTGACGGGGTTTTTCTGTTCCATGCGCCAGTAATCGATGGTGAACGACAGGCCGCGCACCACCGGCACGTCGAGAACGACGCCGACACTCCAATTTTTGGCGGTCTCGGGTATTAAGGTGTCGCTGCCGCGACGGAAGGTGCGCCGGGGAGAGTTGGTATCGGAGAGCGAGCCGGTGACATCACCGCGATAGGGATCGGCTGCCGCACTGACGCGAAGCACCGAAGCCGTGTTCGTCATGACCAGATTGGGAGCGCGGAACGATTCATTGTAAGAAGTGCGCAGCTTTAACCAGGAAGCGGGGTTCCACGAGAGGCTCGCCTTGGGTTTGGTGCTCTGACCGACAATGGAGAAATGCTCGAAGCGGCCGGCGAGTGTAAGCTCGAGCTGCTGGATTAGGGGCACCTTGTGCGCGGGTGTGATCAGCGGCAACGCCACCTCGCCATACACCGCATACGTGGTCTGAGCGGCAGATATTTGAACGTTTGGACTCATCGCGACGATGTCGTTGTCGTCATCGCGCAAGAAGGGAAAGGCCTGCCCGGCGCCGGGGGGATTCACGCCGACATAGGTCGGCTGCTTGTTGTCGTAGCTCTCCCACCGCACCTCGGTGCCACCGGCAGCCTTGATGCGGTCGCCGCCAAAAAGGCGCCAAAGTTCGCCGCCGGCCTTGGCGTCCCAACTGACCAGCTTCGTTACCCCCAACCGTTTCGTTTCCACGGTCAACGGCCCGGTGACCGATTCGGGGTTCACATAGGCTTTGTCGACGACGACCTGATTGTTGACCACCTTGAACGTCGTGGGGAACGGATTGAACGCGGTGCTGTTGGTGCGGCCCAGCGCTTCGCGTAGGAGCGACTCGCGGTATTGCACGGACTCGACCTCACGGCTCTGCGCGCCCGAGTAGAGCACGCCGGTTTCCCACTGCCAGCTGTCGGCGAATTTCCCGCGCACGCCGCCGAGCAAGCGGAAGAAATGACTGTCGACCGTGATCGCGTGGGGCTTCGTGCCGATAGGCGTCACTCCACTGACAATGGTCACATCGGCCGGCTGCCCGACTAGGCGGGGTGTGCCGTCGGCGTTAGCGGTGCCAGCCGGGTCGTAGAAGCGTGCGCCGAAAGGGTTGTAGGGATTGGCGGCGGGAACATAGATGCCGGGTTCGTTCACTCTTTGCATATTGACCGGCTCGCGGCCACTGACGCTGCGAGATCCGGAATACAGCAGGTCGCCGAAGACTGAGAGCCGTTCATGAATCGGCCGATTCAGAAACAGGGCCACGTTCGCCCGGTCCGTCTTGGGCACGAAAGTTCGGTGAAGCAGAGGATTGCCGTAAAAATTGCCCTCTTGATTGCCGAGATTCCGCGACGGGGTCGTCTGCTTGAAATTAATTCCCCCGTCCGAGGTCGGATAGAGGTAGAAGGTGCCGTTGGCAGACATGGTCGCGGTGCCGGCGGGCGGAGTTGTGCTCGTGGAAATACCCGCGTTACCCGTGGGGCGGGAGCCGATGAAGGTGGTGAAATCCGGCTGAGTGAGCCCGCGCTGATATTGGCCGTAGTTCCCGATGGTGCCCCCAACATGGAGCGCATTGTTCAAGGGCAGCACGACACCGGTGACGGGATCGGTGACCGGCAGGCCATTCCAGGGTGCGGGCAGATTGCGGGTGAGACGGAGATCGCTCAAGGAGCTCCATTTCCGATCATGGGCGGTCATCGCGTCCCGGTGAAAATAATCGAGGGAAACCGAGAGATGCGTTTTCCCTTTGAAATATGCCTCGGAGGCGGTGAAGCGCGCCTCGTTGGCCCCGCCATGCTGGGTCATCGCGCCGCGGAAGGAGAGCTTGGCGCCGGTTGCTAGCGGGGAAACGATGCTGTTGATCACGCCTGCCGTGGCTTCCGAGCCGTAAATCGCCGAGGCGCCGTCGCGGAGGATTTCGACGCGATCGATGAGGGCCGTGGGAACGATGTTGGCGTTGGGCGAGAGCGAGGGGACGCCGTTTTCCGTGCCAGAGATCGGATGCGGCGCGACGCGACGGCCATTGATGAGCATGAGCGTGCTGCCCGCTCCGATGCCGCGGAGATCCACCAGGCTGACGTCGCCCCGAGCGCCTTGGGAGGCGATGATCGTTTCATTCACCTGCGGGGGCGCGGCAAAGGTGAGGGTGCCGAATAGATCGGCTCCCGTGGAGCCACCGCGGAGTGTGATGTCCGCTTGGTTGAACACAGTGATCGGCAGCGCGGTTTCGGCCTCGACGCGGCGGATGTTCGAACCGGTGACGGTAAGAGCCCCGAGTGCCACGATCTCGCGGGCTTCTGCGCCGTCCGGCTTGGCGGGGTCGACGCGTGACTGGGCTCGAAGGAAGGGCCCCGAAAAAATAGCACCGCAGAGGCTCGCTTGGACCAAAAGAATGTTTCGGAAAGTCGAAAAGCAGGGATGAGAGATCATGCACCCCAGCGCACTCGCCAGCCGTGCTGCCATCAATCGCCGAGGGTTTTCGCTTCCCGTCAATCCGGCCTGCGCCGGTTTGGTTTCAGACCATTTCGGTCACGCTCAGGTCACGAAGCAGGCGTTACGTTCGGCGGCGTGTTCCCGTCGCCCGCGGAACGGGGAGCCCAATTTTTACGGCGCAAAAAGCGCGGGACTTCCGCGACACCGAAACGTGACCTAAATTGCCGAGAAGCACCTGCCCGGGTTACATCGCGACGGGAATTGAACACCTGTCGTGGTTGAAGGCCCGCGGCGCGACCGGGACGTTCGTCGCATGCCCGTCATGCCGATGCAGGAGATTTTACGCGATGCGTTCATCGGGCGCTACGGCGTGGGCGCGTTCAATGTCGTCAACGACCTCACGATGCAGGCGGTGTTGGCGGCCGCGGCGGAGACCAAGTCGCCGGTCATCATCCAAGTCTCGGTTAAGACGGTGAAGCAACTCGGCGCGCGGATGATCCAGCAGATGTTTCAGGACTTCGCCCGGCGGGTGCCGATTCCGGCGGCGCTGCACCTCGACCACTGTCCCGACCGCGCGACGATCGAGGAGTGCGTCGCCGCCGGCTGGAACTCCGTGCTCTTCGACGCCTCGAATCTTTCGTATGCCGATAACTTGGCGCAAACCACGGCGGTGGTCGCGTTCGCCCACGCCCATGGCGTGGCGGTCGAGGGTGAGTTGGAGGCGGTCGCCGGGGTGGAAGACGACATCGGCTCCGACACCGAGGGCTTTGTCGTCCCGCTCGAGCAGGCGGTGGAGTTCATGCGCGCCACGGGCATCGACAGTTTTGCGCCGGCCATCGGCACCGCGCACGGCGTTTATCGCTCCGAGCCGAAGATTGATTTTCAACGCGTCGCGCAAATCGTCGCCGCTGAGCCGCGCCCGCTCGTGCTCCACGGCGGCACCGGCCTGAAGGATGATGTGATTCAGGAGCTGATCCGACTCGGCGCGGTGAAGGTGAACATCTCCACCCAGCTCAAGATCACCTATACGGATGCGCTGCGGGTCCACCTCGCCGAACATCCGACTCAGCACGATCCCGCCAAACTGCACGCCGTGGCCCAGGCAAAGGTGCAGGCGATGGCGGCCGGTTACATGCGTGTTTTCGGCAGCGAGGGGAGAGCGACATGAGCGGCTGTCTGATTTTCGATTGCGACGGCGTGCTCGGTGATACGGAGCAGCATGGGCACCTGCCGGCGTTTAACCAGATGTGGGCCGAACTTGGCGTGCCGTGGCAGTGGTCCGTCGAGGCCTACGGGCGAATGTTGGGGATCGGCGGCGGCAAGGAGCGAATGGCGCGACTGCTCGACGACCCGGAGTTTCAACGCGTGTTTCAGGTGCCGGCGACGGAGTCCGATCGGGCCGATCTGCTGGCGATTTGGCATTGGAAGAAGAGCGATATTTTTCGCCAGCGGGTCGCCGCCGGGCTCATCCCGCCGCGCCCGGGCGTGAAGCGACTGGCTGAGGAAGCACTGGATCGCGGTTGGCGCCTCGCGGTGGCCTCGACCTCCGCGCCCGAATCGGTTGAAGCCATGCTGGGTCACGCGGTCGGCCCCGAGACGGCGGCACGGTTTGCGTTCGTGTTGGCGGGCGAGGTGGTGCCGCACAAAAAGCCCGCGCCCGATATTTACGTGCTCGCCGCCGAGCGGTTTGGGGTTCCGCCGGCGCAGTGCGTTGTGATCGAGGATTCGCATATCGGCCTGTGTGCCGCGACCGCCGCCGGGATGAAATGCGTCATCACCGTCAGTGCTTACACGCGGGGTGAGGATTTTTCCGCTGCCGATTTGGTGCTCAGCAGTTTGGGCGACCCAGATGGTGAGCACGCCCAAATCTTGGCCGCGCGGGTTGTCCCGCCTGCGGCTCCTTACCTGCGCCTCGCCGACCTCGCGGCCCTCACCGCCCGGCCGACCTTCGCCTGAGGGCAACCATCGCGACCGTCTTTTTTCAGCCTCCGAAAATTTTTTAACCATGAAAACCTGCCGCATTCCACTACTTCTTCGCATCCGGGCGCTCGCTGTTGCCCTCGGATTCGCCGCGACCGCTCTGCTTCATCCCGCCGTTGCTCTCGCTCAAAACTCTGCGACCGGGGCCGTGACCGGCTCGGTCACCGATGCCAACACGGCCTCGTTGTTGGTCGGGGCCAAAATCACCGTCTCCGGCACGGCGCTCGAAGCCTACACCGGGCGTGACGGCTCGTTCACCCTTCCGGCGGTTCCGGCGGGGGAGCGGGAGCTGGTGGTCGGTTACCTCGGCTACGACAGCAAGACGATCAAGGCGGTCGTCGCGGCGGGGTCGGTGGTCGTGCAGAATGTCACGCTCGGCGGCGAGGTCGTGCGGATGGCGGCGTTCAGCGTCGAGGGTGCCGCCGGCGCCCAAGCCCGCGCGCTCAACGCGCAGCGCGCCGCCAGCAATGTAACCAACGTCGTCTCTGCCGATTTGATGGGCCGCCTCCCCGACAGCAATGTGGCCGAGGCGCTCAAGCGTATCTCGTCGATCTCGCTCGTGAACAACCAGCAGACCGGTGAAGGCGAAAACGTCGCCATTCGCGGTCTCGATAGCGGTCTCAACGTTTACACGGTGAACGGCGTCCGCGCCTCGACGGCCAACACGGGCAACCGCTCGCTCTCGCTGAACACGATGTCGGCCGACGGCCTGCAGGGTGTCACCGTTTCGAAAACGCTCACACCCGACTACGATGCCGACGCCATCGGCGGCACGATCGACCTGCGCACGCCGACGGGCTTCGACTTTGGCCGGCGCGCCTACCGCGTCGGGGCGAAAGTGGCCTTCAACGAATACACCAAGAAATACAGTCCTTCGGGCACGATCGGTTATGCCGACGTGCTGCTGGGCGGCCGGCTTGGCGTCTATTTCGGGGCCAACTACGAAGACAAAAACACGCTGGGCGAGGAGACCGAAAATTCCGGCGACTGGGAACTGTTCAACTACTATCCGACCACGACCCGGACCAACATCGATCCGGATTCGTTTCAAATGCAGGGAATCGATCTGGCGCGTTGGGAGAGCAAATTGAAGCGCCGCGGTCTGAACAGTTCGGTTGATTTTAAGGTGAGCGACACGACCAAGCTGCACTTCCGCGTCCAGCACTCGGAATACGAGCAGACGACCAATCGTGCACTCTGGGATCTGCGCAACCGGCAAGAGCCGCTGGGTTTTGGCACCCTCGTGCAGACCAATGTCGCCGATGCCACTCTCGCGCAGCCCCGCGTCACCGGCTTCGACGCCACCAAGGGCTCAATCTACCAATATACTCCCGCCCAGATCGTGGACCAAGACCGCGACGGCCTCATCACCGATCGTGATCGGCGCAATGCGGCAAACACGGCGGCGGCCCGGGTCAGCGGTGGCCGCGGCGGCACCGACGGGCTCTACTCGCTCGGAGGCGCCTCCGGCGTCTGGGCACCGCGGGGTTTCTTCGTCAACCGCTCGTTCCGCCTCGAAGAGATCGAGTCGCGCCTCACCACGTTCGATCTGGGCGGCAGCACCCGCGTCGGCAGCCTTGTGCTCGACGGCAACGCGGCTTTCTCCGCCGGTGAAAAGAACACGCCGGTCTCGACGTCGCTCAGTTTCAGCTCGGCCGATGTCGCGCCGTTCACCCAGCAGGGCGTGTATTTTTCCTTTGCCGATCCGAAGATTCCGAAATGGCAACTGCCGCCGGCCGCGCAGTCCGCCGTCTACGACAATACCCTCCAAAATTTCAGTGGCTCCGGCGCGTCCCAGACTCTTTCTAAAAACGAAATGGAACTCCTGCAGGGCAACGCCCGCTACGATTTCACCCGCGGTGAGCTGCCGCTCTTTATCCGGGCCGGCGCCAAATACCGTCGCGCCTCCCGCGAGATTGATGTCAACGACCTCGTCGCGCTCACCCGCCGCACGACCACGTTGGCCAACACGAATTTTCTGATCTCGGATTACGACACCAACTACCTGCGGGGGAACTACAACTTCGGTCCCATCGCCGAGGGAGCCACGATCAAGCGCGCCGTGCTTGAGGCTGATCCGCGTTTGTTTTCGGCCAGCACCGCGATTCCCGCGCTCAACCAGGTCCGCTCCGACAAGACCGGCCGTGAAGCCGTCACCGCCGCCTATCTGATGGGCGGGCTGCGACTGCGGCAGTGGGAAGTGACCGCCGGCGCCCGCTACGAATACACCGATGTGAAAAACACCGTCTGGCGCAACGGGCGCAGCAATCCGGCCGCCCCGTCTGCGGCTTCCCGCTTTGATGACGCCGCCGGCGTGGCGGGCTTTGCCGATACGAAGGCCACCTACGACAACGTGACGCCGAGCATCCATGTAAATTTCCGCCAGTCCGACCGCCTGATCTTCCGCAGCGCGATTTGGACGTCGATCGCCCGTCCCGAGTATCGCTACATCGAGGCCGGAGAATCCTACACCTACAACACCAACGGCGAGATCACCGCCATCACCCGCGGCAACCCCGGCCTCAAACCGGCGTTCTCGACGAACTTCGATCTCGGCTTCGAATATTACGCGAAAAACGCCGGCCTGTTCTCGGCGAATCTCTTCCACAAGCGCATCGAGAAATTCATTCTCTTCAACAACGGCCAGAACGAAACCGTCCCCGGCACCGCCAACGGCCTGCCGGTCAACGTGACCCAGCCCGGCAACGGTTCCGATGCGACGATCTCGGGCGTCGAACTCAGCTTTCAACATCAGCTCCGGTCCCTGCCTTCGCCGTTCGACGGTCTGGGCTTCGTGTCCAACCTCACCCTTCAGACCTCCGAGGCCGAGACCAACATTCCCTACCGGATCGGCAAGAAAGTCGATTTCATCAACGCCCCGGAACGGCTGTGGAATCTCGCCCTTTACTACGAAAAATACGGCTACGAAGCGCGCCTCGCCGCGACTTATAACGGCAAATACATCGAAGATTTCCGCACCTACGCGGTCGACAAATGGGTGCAGCCCCGCACGCAGGTCGACTTTAAGTTCAGCCGCAAACTCGGCGCGGACTGGCGCATTTACTTCGAAGCGCAAAACCTCACCAACGAGCACATCTATTGGACGACCAACGGTCCGAAGATCAGCTTTCAGAAAGACTACACCGAAGTCGGCACGAGCTATATCGTCGGGATGAGCTGGAGTCATTGAGTAGTGCGATGAGCGAGTCCGCCCCCGATCTCTCCTCCGAAGGCGACATCAATTTGTCGCCCCGTCGCGCGGCCTGGCTGCGCGACGGATTGGACGCGCCGACCCGCCGCCTGCTGGCCGACGATGCGGCGGGTTTTCTCCATCAGTCGCTTTCGACACCGTGTCTCAACGCGGTCGTCGGCGCCCGCGGCGTGTATTTGGAGGACATGCAAGGGCGGCAGATCATGGACTTCCATGGCAACAGTGCGCACCAGGTCGGCTATGGTCACCCGCGCGTGATCGCCGCGATCAAGGCCCAGCTCGACACGCTGCCCTTTTGCCCGCGGCGCTACACGAACGCTGCTGCCGTCGAACTTGCCCGGCGCTTGGGCGCGCTCGCGCCGGAGAACTTAAAGAAAGTGCTCTTCTGCCCGGGCGGCACCTCGGCGATCGGCGTCGCGCTGAAGCTCGCGCGCGTCGTCACCGGCCGGCACAAGACGATTTCCATGTGGGAATCGTTCCACGGCGCGTCGCTCGACGCGATTTCCTTGGGCGGTGAAGCGATGTTTCGCGACGGACTCGGTCCGCTGTTGCCCGGTGCGCACCACGTCGCGCCCTGCGATCCGACCCGTTGCGCTTTCAAATGCGGGGCGGCCTGCAACCTGCGTTGCGCGGAGGCCGTCGAGGCGAAACTCGCCGCCGAGGGCGACATCGGTGCGGTGCTCATCGAGACCGTGCGTTGCACCGATGTGCAGGTGCCTCCGCCCGATTACTACCGTCTGATCCGCGCGGCCTGCGATCGCCACGGCGCGCTGCTGATCCTCGACGAAATCCCCATCGGCCTCGGTCGCACGGGGAAGTTTTTCGCGTTCGAGC
>CALSBN010000005.1:0-58149 GCA_943373185.1 Opitutus sp. GAS368
TTCCAGCGATCTGGCCCTTCGTGCGTCCCGGCGGCGCACTCGTCGCCCTCGTGAAACCTCAATTCGAGGCCGGCAAAGCCGAAGTGGACAAAGGCCGCGGCGTCATCCGCGACCCCGCCGTGCAACAGGCCGTGCTCGACGATATCCGCACCTTTGCCCTGGGTCTTCTCCGGGGCGCGACGCTCATCGGGACCATCGACTCGCCCATCACCGGCACCGACGGCAACCGCGAGTTCCTCCTCGGCCTCCGTCGCTCGTCGTAAATTTGTTTCCCCCGGCGCCTTGCCCCCGCCAATAATCGCCCACTCTTTCCGCGCATGAACGCTCTCCGCTCGCTCGCCTTCGTCACCAACGCCGACAAACCCGGCGCCCCCGAGCTGACCCGCGAACTGCTCGTCCTCGCCAAAGCGGCCGGCGTCAAGACCAAGCACACCTCCCGGCTCGACATCCCCCGGGGCTGGCTCACCGGTTGCGATGCCTGCTGCGTGATCGGCGGCGACGGCACGCTCCTCGGGGTCGCCCGCGAGTCTGCCCGAGCCCAAGTTCCCATCATCGGCGTCAACCGCGGCAGCCTCGGCTTTCTCACCACCTTCTCCGCCGACGAAGCCCGCGCCCAGTTTTCGTCGCTGCTGCGCGGCGAATTCAACGTCGCCTACCGCTCCTTGCTGGCCTGCTCCACCAGCGCGAGCCGCCACGACATCGCCCTCAACGACGTCCTCATCAAAGACCAAATCAACTCCCGCATCGTCCGGCTCGAGGTCTTCGCCAACAACCAACTCGTCACCGAATACACCTGTGACGGCCTGATTTTCTCCACGCCCACCGGCTCGACCGCCTACAATCTCTCTGCCGGCGGCCCGCTCATGTCGCCCGACGCCGGCGTGATCGCGATGACGCCGATCTGCCCGCACACGTTGAGCAACCGCTCCATCATTTTCCGCGACGATGTTTGCCTCAGGGTGCACAACCGCAGCCCCGGTTCGACGCTGTTGGTCGCCATGGACGGGCAACGCAATCACGTCTCCTGCGCCGATACGCCGATCGAGATCACGATCTCACCCCTCAAGCTCCCGCTCGCCCAGCGGCTCGACTACGAACACTTCGCCGTCGTGCGCACCAAGCTCCACTGGAGCGGCGGCTTCATCGAGAAAAAGTAAGGTCTGCGCTCTTGATCGGGAGTGCACGGGCATTTTGCCCGTGTGTTTTGGTTTTTGATTCGATCATCGCCGCGGAGCCGAGCTCGCAAAACGGATCGGCACCCACCGCCCGCCCACAAAAAAGCCCCGGTGATTCGCCGGGGCTTTCTAAATCCAAACGAATTCGGACAAAGAATTACTTCTTCTCGTCTTTCTTCATGCCTTCTTCTTTGGCCTTCTTCTTGGCGGCATTTGCGGCCTTCATCGCCTTGTCTTCGGCTTCGTCGAGTTTGCCGTCTTTGTTCTTGTCCCACATTTCCAATTGCTTGGCGCTTGGGCCTTTTTTCTTTGGTGCGTCTTCGGCCCGGAGAGCCGGAGCGGAGAAGCTGACGAGCACCGCAAGGGCGCCGAGGAGGGTGATAAGTTTTGAGGTAGTGTTTTTCATAGCGAATGGAAATTGAGTAATCACTTTCCAAAAAGCCAGCCTTCTGTGGCATAAAGTTCGCGTTAAGCCGGAGCCTCTTTTCCGCGTCCGAAGAATCTCTTTTTCGAGCGCAGCGCCCGATCGCCCCTGTCCGCAGACTTGCCGCGCAACAGGCGTCCAGCCTTGCTCGGGACGCAATGCCCGCCGACTTAATCTCCCGCCGCCGTCGACTCGCCGCCGCCTTGCCGCTTGGAGATACGCTCCTCGTCGTCGGCGCCGGCACTCCCCTGCCTCTGCCTGAAAACAGCGACCAGACTTACCCGTTCTTCAGTCACGCCGAATACGCCTACCTCACCGCCGACGACTGCATCGACGGCGTCATCGCTTACGATCCACGCGACGACGTTTGGCTTTCCTTTGTCCCCGCCGTCACCGAGGGCGAACGCGTCTGGGAGGGGACCACCCAGCGACCCGGCCTCCCTCTCACCGAGTTTGCTCCGTGGCTCGCCGCCCGCAGAGGCCGCCCGATCGCCAACTTGGGCGCCCTCCGGCCTGACATTCCTGCCGACGTCCCTCTCATCTCCCGGATTCGCGACGCCTTCCGCCACGCCCGTCGCCCCAAGGACGCCGAAGAAATCAACGTGCTGCGTGCCGCGGCCGCCGCCACCGCCGCCGGCTATGCCGCGATTCCGGCGCTCCTCTGCCCCGGCATCACCGAGCGCGCGCTGCAGATCGAACTCGAAGCCGGTTTCTTCCGCGCCGGCGCGACGCGCACCGGCTACAACACCATCGTCGGCACCGGGCCAAACTCCGCCGTCCTGCACTTTTCCCCCACGGCTCGCGCCGCCCAGAACGGCGAGTTTGTCCTGATCGACGCCGGGGCGGCCATCGGTCGTTACACCGCCGATGTGACGCGCACCTATGTCGTCGGGACCCCGAGCCCGTTTCAACGCGACCTCTACCAAGTCGTCCTCGCCGCCGAAGAGCGCGCCATCGCCCGCTGCGTGCCCGGCGCCGAGTGGACCGACATCCACCTCGCCTGCGCCGTCGATCTCGTCGCCGGTCTCGTCGCGATGGGCGTGATGCGCGGCCAACCCGAGTCACTCGTCGAAGCGGAAGCGCACACGCTCTTTTTTCCCCACGGCCTCGGCCACATGGTCGGACTCGGCGTGCGCGACGCCAGCGGCCTCTTGCCCGGCCGCACCAAAAACCCCCGACCTTGCCTGCGCACGCTCCGCATGGACCTCCCGCTCGCGCCCGGCTACGTCGTCACCGTCGAGCCCGGTATTTATTTCATCCCGCCGCTTCTCCAAGACCCCGCCCGTCGCGAAAAGCACCGCGACGCCGTCAACTGGCCCCTCGTCGATCAGCACCTGCACCTAGGCGGCGTCCGCATCGAGGACAACATCCACATCACCGCCGATGGGCCTGAAAATCTGACCGCCGCGATTCCGAAAACGCTTTAGCTGCCGATGCGGAACACGCGCCGCATCCCCCCGGTGACGATCGCGAGCGTCGCCAACGAGTTCACCGGCATCAGAATCGCGGCGACGAGCGGATTCATTTTTCCCGCCACCGCCAAACCGACCGCGAGCAAATTGTAGACAACCGAGAACACCAAGATCACCCGCTGCGTCCTCCGCCGCACGCCATCCACTTCGAAGAGCGAGCGGATCCCGCCGATCCCGCGCCCGAGGTAGTAGAAATCGGCTTTCTGTTCGAGCAGCCCCCGGTGGATCACCGGCGTGCCCCGGCAAAGGGCGCGGTCAAAGGCCAAACTGTCATTCGCGCCGTCGCCGAGCATCAGCGAATCCCCGGCCCGGTCCCCGGCGAACCACGCCGCCTTTTCCTGCGGGGTCAATTCGCCGAGTCCGCTGCCGGACGGCAGACCAAGTTCGCTCGCCAGCGCGTTCACTTTTTCCCGGCGATCACCGCTCAATATTTGAATGGAGAAGCCGTGCGACCTTAGTGCCGCGACTTCACCTTTGGCATCGGCCCGCACCGTGTCGGCAAAGCAGAACGCAGCCACGACCCGCCCATCACGCGCGAGCACGGTCGCACCCGTCGAATCGGCTGGCGAACGCCAGCCCGCCCGACCAAGCGACCAGCCGCCGAGTTCGACGCCGCATGCCACCGTCTCCCGAACCTCGCCGGCCAACGGCTCCGACGCGCCACTCGCGAGCAGATTCTCCAGCAAGGCCTGGCTGACCGGATGCGGGTTGTCTCGCACCAGCGCGTGCAAAGCCGCCCGCGCCTCGGCGTCGAGACCTTGGAGCGCTGCCGGATTCTGCAGCACCGGCGTCTCCAGCGTGAGCGTGCCCGTCTTGTCGAAAACGATCTGCCGCACCCGCCCGAGTTTGGTCCACAAGTCGCCCTCGCGCACGAAGACCCCGCGTCGGCGCAACGCGACCGTAGCCATCTCGTCCGCGAGTGGAAACGCCAGGGCCACCGCGCACGGGCACGAAACGACGAGCACCGCCGTCACCACTGCACCAGTGCGCAACGCATCGCCGCTACCCAACCACCAGCCGATGCCAGAAAGCGCCGCGACCACCAAAATGCCGACGATGTAGCCGCGCACGATGCGCTCGATGAAGCCATCGCCGCTGCCGGCCCGCGCCGGGGTCTGCAACAACTGCGCGAGTAGCGAATCACCCCAGACCTGCAAGGCCGCGAGCTTGGCCGCCACGCGATCAACATTCACCGCGCCGGCAGGCACGCGCGCCCCGGGCTGGAACACCCGCGGCTCCGCTTCGCCATTGATGGAAGCGAGCGAGAACGTCGCCGCCGCGCCGCCGAGGTGCGCCTCAACGGGATTGGTCTGTCCCGGCGCCAACGCATAAACTTGCCCGATCCGCAGCTGCTCGGGCGCAATTTCCCCGGCATCGTCAGTCAGCACGCGGGGCGGCTTGGGTTGCAGCGCCAGCAGGCGGCGCTGATTGCGCTCGACCGCCGCGACCTGCGCCCAGCGGCCGATCAGCATCAGCAACGTGAACGTCGCGACGAAATCGAAATACACATAGTCCTCTGCCCCGACCAACCAACCGTAGAGCGACCCGGCATACGCGCCGAGGATGCCGAGGCCGATCGGCAGGTCGATGTGCATGGCCCCCAGCCGCAAAGCCCGCACCGCGCGGCCGATGAAATACAAGCCGCCCACCAAAAAACTCAGGGTGGCGAAGCCCAACGCCAGCAGCCCGAACAGCGAGGCATACTCGTAGCTGGGCTCCATGCCAAAATAAGCCGGGAACGCGAAGAGCATCACGTTCATCGCAAACGCCGCGCAAAGGCCGATCCGTTTCGCGAGCCCACGGCTTTCCGGGTCGGCCCGGACCTCGCCGAGCGGACCCACCAGATACCCAAAGGCCTGCAACGCGCGGGCGAACTCGACCGCCTTGAACTCGCCGATCACCCACCGCACGCGCACCGTGCCGAGTTGGGCGTTGGCCACGATATCCCGGGCGCCGGGCTGTTGTTGAAACAGGCGTTCGATGAGCCAGATGCACCCCGCACAGGACACCCCTTGCAAATCCAGCGTGAGCTCTGGCGGACGCCCGTTGGCACTCGCTTCAGCACCCTGCTGCGCCGTGGTCAGCCATGCATAATCGCGGACCTGAAACACCGCGGCATCCGCCGGCGCCGTAACCTCGTCTTTGATCCGGTAATAGCCCGCGAGGCCGTGGTCATGCACCAGGCGGTAAACATACGAACAACCCGCACAACAGAAGCCGGACTCGACCATCCGCGCGTCGAGCAACGCCGCGCCGCAATGCTTGCATACGGGCTTGGTCTTGCCGCGCGATAGCGCCGGCGTCGGGACCAGCGGCGGCAGCAGTGTTTCGGAAGTAAGTTCGGCCTTCATGTCAGAAACAAATAAACGTGGACGGATCGGGCCCCGGAAAACCGAGCGTCGCCCGCAGGCGCCAGCCCACGACAGCGGCCGTGGTGAGCGCCAACGTCATCCGGGTGCGCGCAAGCCAGAGCGGCGAGAGTTTGGTCCGCACCCACTGGAATTGGCTTTGGGCCAGCCACAGGAGCGGCACCGTGCCCACGCCGAACGCCAACATGAACTCGACGCCCCGCAGGGCCGAGCCCGACAGCGCCGCTAAGGCGACGAGAAAATAGAGCGGCCCGCACGGCAGCAACGGTGTCGCCAGACCCAGCACCGCCGCCGCTTCGGTCCGCGGGCGACCGCGCAGCCAAAGTTGCAGTCGGAACGTGTATTTGCCCAAGAACGGAAGCTTGGGCACGAAGCGGTCCCAGCGCAGGGCCAACGCGATGAAGAAAAGCACGGTCACCCAGGGCAGCCAGCGCAGCGCCGACTGCGAAATCCACGTGAGCGGCATCCGCCCCACTCCGCCGGCCAATGCGCCCAGGAGCGCGTAGCTCGTCAGCCGCGTGAGATGATAGGCGGTGCTCACTGTCTGCGCGTCCGACCGATCGCCGCGCACGGGCATCAGCGAGCAAGCCAACGGGCCGCACATGCCAGCACAGTGCAGGCTTGTGACCAACCCGGCCACAAACGCGGCCCCGGGCGAGTTGATGGCGGCGAATTCCATGGCTCAGCGACCGGTCGCCAGCGGCACGTCGGCGACCTTGTTTTTGGAGGCGATGGTGAACCACGTCGCCCACGCCGCGAGTTGGAAGACAAACACCGCGCCCACGATCCAAAAGAGTTTTCCGCTGCCGGACTTAACGGCGCTTTTTTCCCTCTTCATGTTTTTCCTCGTGGTCTTCGTGCAGGAGCCGGGCCTCGGGCCCAAGAAACTCGACATTGCGCTTCAGTTGGAAACTCCCGGATTCGTCCTCGACCAACACCTCGAAAACAAAGGGGCCGGTATAGGCCTTGCGCGGCAACTGGAGCACGAGCGGCTGCACGGTTTCGCCCAGGGCCTGCACCTCCACCAAGGTGGTCAAGCCGGTCTGCTGTAACACGCTCGGCGCGCGATTGACGTGCACCACGAAGCGGGTCGGCTGGTTCCGTTTGTTGACCAAGCGCACCAAGAACTGATTGCGCACATGATCCTCGCTCACGATGTAGGGCGCCCCGGTGATGCGGGTTACACCGAGATTCGCCGGCCGGATCGTCGAGATCGCCCACAGCGCGACGCTCGCGCCGGCCGCCAGCAAGATCCCGTAGAGCACAGTGCGCGGCCGCAGCCACCGCGTCGTCTTGCCCGTAAACGCAGCTTGGGAATCGTAGCGGATGAGACCAGTCGGGCGTTTGACCTTCTTCATCACATCATCGCAGGCGTCGATACACGCCGTGCAGCCGACGCACTCCATCTGGAGACCTTGGCGGATATCGATGCCGGTCGGGCAGACTTGCACGCAGCGGTTGCACGAAACGCAATCGCCGGCGCCCTCAGTGCCGGGCTTACCCCGGGGTTCACCGCGTTTTTCGTCGTAGCCGACCACGAGTGAATTGTCGTCGATGAGCGCCGACTGCATGCGTCCGTAAGGGCAGATCACGATACACAGCTGCTCGCGGAACCACGCGAAATTGAAGTAGAGCCCGCCCGTATAGATCATCACGAAGGCGAACGCGCTCCAGTGCTCCGTCGGCGCGGCTTTGACCATGTGCCACACCTCAGGCAACGACACGAAGTAGGCGAGGAACAGGTGGGTGATGATAGCCGAAACGAGGATGTAGAGCCCGTGTTTCGTTACCATCTTGGCCAGCTTCCCCGCGCTCATCGGCGCCGCCGCGAGCGCCCGGCGCTTGACCGCATCTCCCTCGATCAGGCGCTCGATCTGCCGGTAGACATGGTCGAGAAAGACGGTGTGCGGACACGCCCAACCGCACCAAATGCGGCCAAACAGGGCGGTGATGAAGAAGAGGGAAAAACCCACCCCCGTGATGAGAAAAAACAGGAGCCAAAGATCTTGCGCCGCCGCCGTGAGACCAAACAGGTGGAACCGCCGCTCATTGAGATCGAGAAAGACCGCCGGGTAGCCGTTGATCTGAATCCACGGCAGCGACAGATAGAGCGCGATCAGCGCAAAGGCCGACCACCGCCGCGCCCGGGTAAACCGTCCATGCGTGTCGGCGGGATACAAGAAAGGCCGTGAGCCATCGGCTTGGATGGTGGTGACAGAATCACGGTTCGGGCGGGGCGGGATGGTAGACATTTGGTTTAGCTGGGTGGGCGTGGAATCCAAGCCGCTTGGACTTCGACCGGCTCACCTTCGGTATGGTAACTGAGGATATAGGCAACGACCTCGGCCGTCTTCTTGGCCCCGATGACCGGGCCCCAAGCGGGCATACCCTTCACGAGCACACCCTTCTCGACCACGGTGTAAAGCGAGGCCGGGTTGCCGCCGTGGATCCAGAGCTTGTCGACGAGATTGGGGCCGATGGCGCCCGTGAGTTTCTCGGTGTGGCAGCTGGCGCACGTCGTATTGAAGGTGACGCGACCGGCATCCACGAAGACCGGATTGCGGCTCATCTTCCAGAGACTCGCGTCATCAGTCGTCGGTGCCGCGGCCAAACGGGCGGCCTCGATCTTCCCCATCTCGCGGGCGACCTCCTGCGGACCGTCGAGCCCCACTCGGAACCACTGGTAGTAGGACCAATAGCCGACCCAGAAGATAATGGCGCCGTAGAGCGTCATCAGCCACCAGTTTGGCAGGCGTTTGTCGTATTCTTGGATTCCGTCGAACGAGTGGTGACGGATAGCGTCTTCTTCAGGCGGTGTGATCGGAGTCATGGCTGGCGGAGGGAGTGGGAGTTGAGAAGGGCAGGTTTTCGAAGCGGGCGACTTGCGGGCTCTTCATGCGCAGAGCCCGCCAAGTGATGGCGGCAAAAATCGAGACGGCCGTGATGAACGCCCCGATGGTAAACAGGGCGGCGGAGTCTTCAAAGATAAGGCGGCGAAACATAGTTATGGGATTTGTGGGTTAGCGTGCAGCCGTCTTTGGGGAGGTGACCGTCTCGTATTTCCCGAGTTTTTGGAGGTAAGCGATGAGTGCGACGATCTGCTTGTCGGGTGCGACCGTGGCTCCCGCAGCGCGCAGGTCGTCGGCAATCGCTTTGGCCTGAACGTCGACCTCGGCGGAAACCTGCGCAGGCGACCAAGCCGGATACGGCACGCCGAGCATGCGCTGGACGTTGATCTTGCCCGGAAGGGCCGCGACGTCCGTGGGATTGGTCAGCAGCCACGGGTAGTTCGGCATGTTGGAGCCGACGGAAATCGACCGCGGGTCCTCCATGTGGCGAAAATGCCAAATGTTGGGATACTTGCCGCCGACGCGGGCGATATCCGGTCCGGTGCGCTTCGAACCCCATTGGTAGGGATGGTCGTAGATCGATTCACCGAGCCGCGAGTAATCACCGTAGCGGAGGACATCGGGCACCAAGGTGCGGATCATCTGCGAGTGACAGTTGTAACAGCCTTCGCTGACGAAGATGTCACGGCCGGCCAACTCCAGCGGCGTGTAGGGCAGCTGGCGGCGGTCCTCGACGTTGGCTGCCTTGTGCGCCACGACCGTGGGAATGATCTGAACCAAGCCACCCGCGGCGACCGCGATCACGACCAAGATCGTAAACGGAGCGGAGTTGACGAGCAAACGGTCATACCAAGCGGACCAGCTCTTGCCGCGTGATTCAAAGTGCGCGACAGCCAGCACTACGCTGCCGATCAACCCGATCAATCCAGCGATACTGAGGAAGTCGTTGCCGAACATCCAGGCACAGGAGAAGCCTACGCCCAGGATCGAGAAGACAACAGGGGGATTGAGGAAGGTGCCGACGAGCGTGATCTTGTCTTCGGGTGCCGTAACCAACTCGGCCTCGAAGACCTCGATCGTGCCGTTGACGGCCTTCGCACCCGCCAGCGTCTTCCACATGTTGAAGATGAGGATGAACCAGCCGACAAGATAGAGGGTGCCGCCGATCACGCGCATGAGCATCATCGGCCGGATGGTGTTGAGCGTATCGAGGAAGTTGGGATAGGCGAGCACTGTGCCGCCCTCGGTCGTGGCGTTGAGCATCACGCCTTGGGTGATACCGCTCGTCCACATGGCGCCCACATAGAGCAGAATGCCGACGGTCCCGAGCCAGAAATGGAGGTTCGCCAATGGGACCGAGTGCAACGGCTTGTTCCAAAGCCGGGGCAACAACCAGTAGATCATACCGGCGGCCATAAAGCCGTTCCAACCGAGCGTGCCGCCGTGCACATGACCGATGATCCAATCCGTATAGTGGCCGAGCGCGCTCACCGATTTGATCGAGAGCAACGGCCCTTCAAAGGTGCACATTCCGTAGAAAGTCACGGCCGCAGCGAAGAACTTCAGCACCGGATCAGTCCGGAGTTTGTGCCACGCGCCGCGGAGCGTCAGGAGGCCGTTGAGCATACCGCCCCACGAGGGCGCCCAGAGCATCAGTGAGAACGTCATCCCGAGCGTTTGGAGCCAACCGGGGAGCGCCGTGTTCAGCAAATGGTGAGGGCCGGCCCAGATGTAGACGAAGACCAGCGACCAAAAGTGAATGACCGAGAGCCGATACGAGTAAACGGGGCGCTCCGCCGCCTTCGGCAGAAAGTAATACATGATGCCCAAAATCGGAGTCGTCAGGAAGAACGCTACCGCGTTGTGCCCATACCACCACTGCACCAGCGCGTCCTGCACGCCGCCAAAGAGCGGATAGCTGTGCAAAATGCTCGTCGGGATCGAAAGGTGATTAACGATGTAGAGCATCGCGACCGTGATGATCGTCGCGATGTAGAACCAAACCGCCACGTAGAGGTGGGATTCGCGGCGCTTGGCCAGCGTCCAGAAAAAATTCACCGCGAACACGACCCAGATCAGGGCAACCGCGATATTGATCGGCCAGATCAGCTCGGCGTATTCCTTGCCGCGGGAGAACCCGAGCGGCAGAGTGATCGCTGCAGCGACGATGATCAGCTGCCAGCCCCAGAAGTGGAGATTGGACAGAAAATCACTCGCCAGCCGCGCCTTCACGAGGCGTTGCGTGGAATAGTAAATGCCCGCGAACATCATGTTGCCGACAAACGCGAAGATGACCGCGTTGGTGTGCAGGGGACGCAGCCGACCAAACGTCAGCCACGGCATGTTGAAGTTAAGCCGCCAGAAGTTGAGCTGGGCGGCGACGATCACGCCCACCAGCATTCCCACCGCGCCCCAAATGACGGAGGCGAGCAGGAACTGCCGGACGATCTTGTCGTTAAATTCGATGGTTATTTTTTTGTCGGACATGGGGACGATGAGGCTGGAAGGAAAAATTAAGCGGCGCGGTCGGTCGTGCGCTTGAGGCAGCCGACACACGGCGCCCGAAGCCCCGTGCGACAGCCGCAACCGTCGTGATCATCGCCCTCGGCGTGATCATGGTCGTGATCGGCGTTAGGCATGGCCGCCGCCTGATTCGAGGTGACCGAGGGCCGGGCCAGACGCGGACGTTCCTCGTTGAGAGGCAGCAGGGAGTCACGCTCCGCCCCGCCGATATTGCCGCGGGCGTGCTCGCGCAGGAAAAAAACGATAAAAATCAAAACAAGGAAAAGGCTGAGCGTAAGGGTAAGGGGAACGACCGACATACTGGATGGTAGTTGGGCTTAAGGTTCAGTTCCGTGGGGTGGTCCGATTTTTCTTCGCCGTCGGCGGCTTCACGGCCGGTGCGCGGCCGTGCTGGTGCCGAAGCAGTTCGCGCGCAGCCAACCAGTCGTCGAGTTCGCGACCCGGGCGGCAGCCGCCCTCCAGCCAGAGCAGATACGCTTGGTGTTGAATCTCGGCCTCTGTTGGTTCGGGCAAGACAGGCAAGGTTGTTTTCATATCGAGGAAGGCGTTTGAGTTTTCCCAATATAGTGAGTTTTCCGGCAGCACGCACCGCAGGCGTTGCCAGACGCTCCGCATATTTTGCGCAGAACAAAATTTACACGCAATAGATGCACAGTTTTCGCCAACTCTCGCGGAGCCGGCCGCTCCGCGCTCGTGCTAAGAATAGGCTCATGCACGAGTCATTGGTGGAAGCTTTGCACGAACGGCGTCCGGCGATAAAAAGTCGCTGGTCCGACCTTCTGCACATTGAACGCGCCGCCACGCCTCTTGCCCACCCCGATACCCTGGTGCACCTGCTCGATGAAACACTGGACAACATCTTCGAGGCCCTGCGCGGCCACTTGGTCGACGATGAACCGGCCTCGTTGTCCGCCCCTGCCGCCCGCCCCTTCTGTGAGTGCGGCCGCAACCCATTTTTGCACTATTACATGGCCGGCGAGCGGGCACTGCTGGAGGCGCTGATTCTCACTCAAGCCGAAACGCGACCCTGCGACGCCCCAACCCGCGACCTCGCCGTGCTTGATCTTTACCTCGTCGTGCGCCGGTTCGCCCGGGGCGATGTCAGCGTTTTTTGCTCCGTCTGCCAATACGGCGCGGGCCGCGACGCAGAATCGCCTCTCGTCGGCGCGGGTTAGGCCAAAATCAGGCGGGATTGACCCGGTGCAGTCGCTCGCGATACACTGAAGGCGACTCCCCCGCGATCCGGTGGAACACGCGGTTAAATTGGGAAAGCGATTGGAACCCCGCTTCGTAAGCGGCCTCGCTGACGCGCTTGTGCGGATTGAGCAGCAAGTTTTTCACTTTCTCGACCCGCACTCTCGCGAGGTAGTCCGTGAAGGTCATACCCGTGGCCTTCTTGAATGTTTTGCAGAAATAAAACGCGCTCATGTTGACCGCGCCCGCCACATCCTTGAGCGCGATTTCCTCGGCCTGATGTTCGGCGATATAGACCCTCGCCCGCGCGACCGCCGGCATTTCGCCCGCCGCTGCCTTGAGGCTTAATTGATTGCTCAAGGTGGAGAGATGCTGGGCGAAAATTGTCAGCAGACGCAGGATGGAATCATACTGGGCCTTGGAAACCACCCGGGTCTGAAAATACGCCTCCTCCAGTCGTTTCAAGTCCACCTCGGTGCCCCACTTCAGGAGCTGCCGCGCCGTTTTGGCGAATTCCGCCTTGGTCGGCGTATGGAGCAAGATCTGCCCGGTCTGGAGAAAAGCCACCAGGTTTTCCCCCACCCGCACCGGCACGGCAGAATCGCAAAGCCCGGCAAAACACTTCAACGTCTTGGGCTCCAACCGTGCTTCCTCTTCGACTTTCTTTTGCAACTGCAGACACGCCGCACAGGACTTGTTGCTCTGCGCCATCAACGCGCAAAACGGCGCTTCCTTCGGGTCGCGGTGGTGTGGCAGATCGAAGGCCTCGATCGGCCGTAAATTGATCGGCAGCCCGGTCGTTTCACGAAAAGCGTGTTCGTAATCCCGGTAAATCTCAGACCGACGCAGTTGCGCAACCGCGATACGACTTCGTTGGGCGGCGGATTCGACGTTTTCCATCAAGGGCCAGCGTGAAAGTTGCTTCAACCGTTCGCAAGCGGAAGTATTCGCAATCGGTGCGGGAGCGAAAATTCCGTGGACAAGCCCCGCCAAAACCCGCTGGAATCCGACCATGTCCTCGCCTCTCGGAAAACTCACCAGCCCAACCAGTCTCGCGGTCGATGCCGTGCTCGTGCTCTCATTTTTCGCCTTCATGTATTGGCTCGTCGAATCGCATGTGCCCTCGAACGACCCAAAAATGGTCATGCTCTGGGCCGGACTGACTTCCGCCTGTATGTCCTCCGTGTTCTGGCTCGCCGTTCAGATGTTCCGGGTGGTTTTGAAGGCCCAGTTGATGGCGAAGAAGAAATAATCCTTCGCGATCGTCGAACTTCCGATTTTTTAGCCGGCGCGTGAAAGCTCACGCGCCTTTTTTTGTGTCCCCGCGCCCCGCGTCGGGCTCCCTTAGCCAAACTGCAACGGCTTTTTGCGCTTTTCGACGCGCGCCGACGCGATGATCGCGATCTCATACAACAGATAAAGCGGAGCCGCGAACATCGACTGGGTCACAGGGTCGGGTGTGGGCGTCACGATCGCGGCGATCACAAAGATCACGATAATCGCATGGCGCCGGTATTTCCTCAGAAACGCCGTCGTCATCAGACCCAACCAAACGAGCAGAATGATGATAAGGGGAAATTGGAAGGAGGTCCCGACGCCCAGCACCAGCCAAGTGAGCAGACTGTAGTAGCTGCCCGGCGTCCACCGCGCGGCGTAATTGAAAAAGGTATTCAACTCGATCGACACCCGAATCGTGCTCGGCACCAACAGGAAATAAGCGAACGCCGCTCCGAGCAAGAAAAGCACCATCGCCGAAACACACATCGGCAAAACCGCCTTCAACTCTTTCGCCGTGAGTGCCGGAGCGACAAATTGCCCGATGAACAACAGGCAAAACGGCAAAGCCATCACCAAGCCCCCGAGCAGACACATCTGGATGATGACATTGAACACCTCCATGATCGAGACGGTCGAGAGTTCGAGCGCGAACGTCGGGTAGTCGACTTTGACCGAGTTCAGCGGCCAAAGGAGCACATCGTTGAACTCCTTCAGAAAATAACCGATCAAGCCGGCAAAAAGCAGAAAAGTCGCCGCACACTTGATGAGCGTCCAACGCATCTCTTCGAGATGATCGAAAAAGCCCATCGGCTTCTCGCTGGCATCGGGCACCGGCTCGGGATTGGGCTCTTCGTAGGGAAATTCTTCGGGTGCGCTCACGTTGGCAAAGATTGGGAACGTGCAGCGTGCGGGGATTTTTCCAAAACAAAAGCGTGATGTTCGAAATCGTCCGCGGCGTGCCGCCAACGACCGTAGCACCCCCGTGAATTGACTCCGCTTCAACCCGGCCGCTCATACTTCGACCCGGCCAAATGGAATCCATTCCCTCCCCGCGCTCTCCTTCGACCCGATTCCGTCGCCTTGGCCTCGAAGCCGGTTTGGCCGTGCCGATCGGATTGTTGGCGGGTTCGGCCAGCGCGCTCTTTCTGTGGTCGCTGGACCGGGTCACCGAAGCCCGCTGGCATTCGCCGTGGCTGCTTTGGCTCCTGCCCGTCGTCGGCTTCGCGGTGGCGTGGATCTACCTTCGATTCGGGGAGAGGGCCGAGCGGGGCACGCATCTTATCATGGACGAAATCCACGCGCCCGGCGGAGGCGTGCCGGCCCGGATGGCTCCGCTTGTGCTCTTCGGCACGCTCGCCACCCACCTCTGCGGCGGCTCGGCCGGTCGGGAGGGCACCGCGTTGCAGATGGGCGGCAGCCTCGCCGACGCTTTTTCCCGGCTCTGGCGGATCGACGGTCCCACTCGTCGCACTCTGCTCATCGCCGGCATCGCGGCCGGATTCGGCTCAGTCTTTGGCACACCGCTTGCCGGAGCGATTTTCGCCGTCGAGGTGCTCATCGTCGGGCGGCTGGCTTATCGAGATTTTCTGCCGGCGCTCGTCGCCAGCATCGTCGGCGACCTCACCTGCTCGGCTTGGGGCATCAAACATGCGGTCTTTTTGCTGGGCGCCACCGATGGAACTCCGTTCGGAGCGATGCTTGATCCAGCGCTCGTCGCCAAGGTTATCGCCGCCGCTATTGTCTTCGGCGTGATCAGCCGGGCCTTCAGCGAGGTCACCCACCGACTGCAGGCGACCTTCAAGCGCTTTATTGCCTACGCCCCACTGCGCCCCCTGCTCGGCGGTCTGACGGTGATCGCGCTCGTTTACGTCGTGGGATCGCGCGACTACCTCGGAATCGGCGTGACGTCGCCGGACCCGAAGGCCGTCACTTTACTGTCCGCATTTCAAGCCGAAGGCGCCGGTCCGTGGAGTTGGGCGTGGAAGCTCGTCTTCACGGTCGTGACCCTCGCAAGCGGATTCAAAGGCGGCGAAGTCACGCCGTTGTTTTTCATCGGTGCGACCCTTGGCCACGCCATCGCCGTTCCGCTGGGAGCGCCGTTCGCCCTCTTCGCGGGCCTTGGCCTGATCGGGGTCTTCGCCGGCGCCACGAAAACTCCCCTCGCCTGCACCGTTCTCGGGTTGGAGCTCTTCGGCGCTCACTATTCCGTGTATTTCGTCCTCGTCTGTTTCATCGCATACTACGCGAGCGGCCGCGCCGGAATCTATCCCGCGCAACGTCTGCCGGAAAAGCCGCTTCGGTCCGACCGACACTAGACCGCAGTTGATCGCGTCCGCCCGCTCCGTTCGGACGGCGATTTCCGCCCGTTTGCCGCGAATTTGGCCGGAAAAACCCAATCGCCTGCTGCGCCGTTGACAGCCCCGCGCGCGAGCGTTTTCAGTCTGCTCTTCTGCGCTCGCCGCAGCCCTTGTTTTCTCAACCGCACAACCCATCCACATGGCCGCAAAATCCAAAGCAACGAAGTCCGCTCCCGCGAAAAAGAAATCCGCCTCCAAGGCGCCCAAATACGTCTACACGTGGGGCGCCGCCAAAGCCGACGGCAATGGCACGATGAAGGCCCTCCTCGGCGGCAAGGGCGCCAACCTCGCCGAGATGACCCGCATCGGTCTCCCCGTGCCTCCCGGCTTCACGATCACGACCGAGGTCTGCACCTACTATTACGCCAACAAGCGCACCTATCCCGTCTCGCTCCAAGCCGAGATGGAAGCCGGCGTGAAGAACATGGAGAAGATCATGGGCACGACCTTCGGCGCCAAGACCGGCATGCCCCTCCTCGTGGCCGTGCGCTCCGGCGCCCGCGATTCCATGCCCGGCATGATGGACACCATCCTCAACCTCGGCCTCAACGACGAGACCGTCGTCGCCCTTGAGAAAGCCACCGGCAACTCCCGCTTCGCCTACGACTGCTACCGCCGCTTCATCCAGATGTATGGCGACGTCGTCATGGGCGTCCAAAAGCGCGAAGGCGAAGACCACGATCCGTTCGAGCACACCATCCACACCTTCAAGCACGAGGTCTACCACGGCGACATCGAGGACTCCAAACTCACGACCGCCGACCAACAAGAGCTCATCAAGCGCTTCAAGGCCCTCGTCAAAGAGCGCACCGGAAAAGCCTTCCCGAACAGCGCTTGGGACCAACTCCGCGGTGCCGCCGGCGCCGTCTTCGGCTCCTGGATGAACGACCGCGCCTGCGTCTATCGCCGCAAGTATAACATCCCGACCGAATGGGGCACCGCCGTTAACGTTCAGGCCATGGTCTTCGGCAACACCGGTGACACCTCCGGCTCCGGCGTCGCGTTCACCCGCAATCCCGCCAACGGCACCAACGAGTTTTACGGCGAATTCCTCGTCAACGCCCAGGGCGAAGACGTCGTCGCCGGCGTCCGCACCCCCGAGCCCGTCTTGAAACTAAAGGACGTGATGCCCAAGTCTTACGCCGAACTCCTCAAAGTTCGCGCCACGCTCGAGAAGCACTTCAAGGATGTTCAGGACATCGAGTTCACCATCCAGGAAGGCAAGCTGTTCATGCTCCAGACCCGCAACGGCAAGCGCACCGCCGCTGCCGGCCTGAAGTTCGCCGCCGACATGGTCCGCGAAAAGCTCATCGATTGGGAGACGGCCGTCCTCCGCAACCCTGCCGATCAGCTTGAGCAGCTCCTCGCCCCGATCTTCGATCTCTCCGAGGTCAAGAAGGCCAAGGTCATCGCCACCGGCCTTCCCGCCGGCCCCGGCGCCGCCACCGGCAAGATCTACTTCAACGCCGACCGCTCCGTGCAGGCCGCTGAGAAGGGCGAGAAAGTTCTCCTCGTCCGCGTCGAGACCTCCCCTGAAGATCTCCGCGGCATGATCGCCGCCGAAGGCATTCTCACCGCGCGCGGTGGTGTCTCGTCCCACGCCGCCCTCGTTGCCCGCCAGATGGGCAAGGTCTGCGTGTGCGGCGCCGCCGGCGTCGTCATCGACTACGACAAGAAGACCGCCACCATCGACGGCCAGACCTTCGGCGAGGGCGACTTCCTCTCGATCGACGGCACCTCCGGCCTCGTCTATGCGGGCCAGATCAAGACCGCTCCTTCCGAGATCATCTCCGGCCTCCTCAGCAACGACGCCGAGGCCCAGAAGACCGAGAAGTATAAGAATTACGTGCAGCTCATGAAATGGTGCGCCCAGTCCACCAAGATGAGCGTCCGCACCAACGCCGACACACCCAAGCAGGCCGCCGAGGCCATGGCGTTTGGCGCCGTCGGTATCGGCCTCGTCCGCACCGAGCACATGTTCTTCGAAGGCGACCGCATCGACGCCATGCGCGAGATGATCTTGGCCGACAACCTCGCCGACCGTGAGACCGCCCTCGCCAAGCTCCTCCCGTATCAACGCGACGACTTCTACGGCATCTTCAAAGCGCTCAAGGGCTATCCCGCCACCGTGCGCTTCCTCGATCCGCCGCTCCACGAGTTCCTCCCGAACTCCAAGGAAGCGCAGATGGACCTCGCCCGGAAACTCAACGTTCCGGTCGAGAAAATCATGCACCGCGTGCACGAGCTCCACGAGTTCAACCCGATGCTCGGCTTCCGCGGTTGCCGTCTCGGCATCAAGTTCCCGGAGATCACCCGCATGCAGGCCCGCGCCGTCCTTGAGGCCGCCGCCCAAGCGACCAAGGAAGGTTTCAAGGCCAAGCCCGAGATCATGATCCCGCTCGTCGGGTTCAAGAAGGAGCTCGATCTCCAAGTGGCCATCGTCCACGAGGTCGCCGCGCTCGTGCAGAAGGAGAAGAAGGTGAAGATCGCCTACTCCGTCGGCACGATGATCGAAATCCCGCGCGGTGCCCTCACCGCCGACGAAATCGCTCACACCGCCGAGTTCTTCAGCTTCGGCACCAACGACCTCACGCAAACCTGCTTGGGCATGTCGCGTGACGATTCCGGCAGCTTCCTCGGCACCTACGTCGAAAACGAAATCGTGAAGAAGAACCCCTTCGCCTCGATCGACCAGACCGGTGTCGGCCAGCTCGTGAAGATCGCCTGCGAGAAGGGCAACCAGACCCGTCCCGGCATCAAGCTCGGCATCTGCGGCGAACACGGCGGCGATCCTGACTCCGTCAAGTTCTGCCATAAGGTCGGCCTCACCTACGTGAGCTGCTCGCCCTACCGCGTGCCGGTCGCCCGCCTCGCCGCCGCGCAAGCCGCGATCGAGGAGAAGCGCGCCGCCGCCAAGAAGAAGTAAGCCTTCCGGCTCACGCCTCCTTGAAACCTTAAGCCCCGCGCCCTTACCAGCCGCGGGGCTTTTTCATGCGTAGCGGCAGGCGTCCCTGCCTACCGTCTCACTGCACCGTTCCGCCCGCCCGCCGCCTTCAGAATGATTCAAATCTCGGCAGGCGTGGAGGCCTGCCGCTACGCTCAGGCATGTCCGAATTTCGCCCTTACGATCCTCGCGGCGTGGTTCGGCAAACTCAGCGCAATCTGCCCCATCGCGAGCAACCCGGTGCCACCTATTTGATCACGTTCCGGCTCGCCGATGCGCTGCCGGCCGAAGCACGGGCCCGGCTCGCGGAACTCCGTGACCTCAACGATCACGATGCCTTCGCGTTGATGGATCGCTACCTCGACGCCGACGTCGGTTCCGGCCTTCTGTCGTCCTCCGTGCATGCCGAAATCGTCGTCGCCGCGTTGCGCTATTTTGATGACGACCGTTATCGCCTCGGTGCGTTTGTGGTCATGCCGAACCATTGCACGCCCTCGTGCTGCCAATCGAACCCTATACGCGACAGCAGGTGGTTCACAGTTGGAAATCGCACACGGCGCACACCCTTCAGCGCCTCGGCGTGATTCATGGCCAAGTCTGGCAGGAAGAATGCTTTGATCGCATCGTGCGGGACGAGTCGGAGCTGCGCCGATTTCACGATTACATTCTCAATAATCCCGCCGCCGCACACCTGCCCGCCGGCAAATTCATCGTCGGCGAAGGCACCGCCCCCTGGCTCGCATAGCGCGTAGCGACCGCCGAAGCGGCAGGCGTCCCTGCCTGCCGCTTTTCTATATTTGTTTTTGACGACAGGCACGGAGGCCTGCCGCTACACGGCCACTCGCGTCGGCACGTGCCGCAATCGCGGATCTGAAGTCAGCGATTCGACTCAGTTTATCTAGCCGTTCACACTCCGCGCCGAAAAGCGCGGGGCTTTTATTCATAAAAACAAAAAGCGCACTGGGTTCAGCGCGCTATTCGTCGACCCATTTGAAGCCGTTACGACTTCAACCCCGGATAATCCAGCGTCGCGAAATGACCGACCAGCATCAAATCCCGCCCCTCTATCGGCCTCATTGCGTCCGGCGAAAGCGCTTCTTCAGACCGTTGAATCCGGGGATCAGAACGTAGTTGGCCAGCGGATCGACCAAGGCACCGATGATGACCCCAAGCACTCCCGCAATCGCTGCGCCGACGAACCAGGCGAGGAAGGATTTCATGGCCGGGATCATACCGGCGACGAACTCAGCCGCATGATGCACCGCTTTCTCAGGCCCATGGACACCGAGCTCATGCAGACCGTGGATGAGAATCCCGCCGCCGACCCAGAGCATGGCGACCATCCCGACCAGGCTGAGCACTTTCAAAAACACCGGCATGCCGAGCACGATACCGCGTCCGAGAGCACGCACCGGGCCCTGCGAGAAACGCGCCAAGGCCATGCCGGCATCGTCTGCCTTCACGATGATGGCCACGGCTCCGTAGACGAGCAACGTCATGCCCGCGCCGACGACTCCCAGCACGGCAGCCTGAAGCCAAACCGCCGAGGTGGCAACGGAGGCAAGCGTGATGGCCATGATCTCCGCCGAGAGGATGAAATCCGTGCGGATGGCGCTGCTCACGCGCTCCTTTTCCAGCTCTTCCGCCGTCTGCGCCGCCGTGGACGCCTCGGCGTGATCGCCATGGCCCGGACGCACGAGGTCCATGACTTTGTGATAGCCTTCCAGACACAAAAAGGCACCACCCGCCATCAGCAGCGGCGTGATGGCCCACGGAGCGAAGAAACTAAGCAGTAGAGCTCCGGGCAGCAGCAGGAAAATTTTGTTCTTCAGCGAGCCGACGGCGATCTTGGCAATGATCGGCAGCTCTCGTTCTGCGGCGAGACCGACGACATAGCGCGGCGTGACCGCCGCATCATCGATGACAATTCCCGCCGCCTTGCTGCCCGCTTTCGCCGCCTGCCCGGCGGCATCATCCAGCGACGAGGCGGCCACCTTGGTGAGGGTGGCGAGATCATCCAGCAGTGCGATCCAGCCTGAGGTCATGCGCCAATTCCTTCCGAAACGCGGTGAGTGAAATCATGCATGAGGGACATAGTGAATACTCTCTTGGTAAGACGGCGGAGCGAGGCCCAACTGTCGAGGCGTGATACCAACGTCTCATGATGTTTCGACTTTCGGTGGATCGAGGTGGGGCCGGGACCTCTCGGCCCGGCCTCCGGCGTGCGGCAGACCAAAACCGTCGGTCCCGGAGGTCCCGACGCCACCTTACAGAGTCAATTCTTCACCAGCAATTGGCGTGACTCGCCGTCCGGGACAATCTGCGGTCAACCAAACGCCGAGTCATTCGTAAACTCGGTCGGTAGACTCCTGCCGGCCCGATCCCACGCTCAATCCAGTTTCGTTCCATTGGACTTACCGGCGCGATTGCAACGAGCCCGGGTGCGGCTTGCGCGACCAACCAACGTGCCGTCCGCCTAAACTCCACCCGTCGCCCGATTAGGCGGTTGCCCTACCGCTTGGCGCTGATTTCCGCCATCAGCTCATCTGGCGTAGGATCGGACTGCACCCGACCGCGGACAAAGACGAGCGGTAGCGGCTGGCTCACGACGGACTGAATCTTGGCCATGTCGGCTTCAGAACCGGCTTTCGCGAACTTAAGTTCGGCCGTTCGCGCAAAAGGAATCCCCGCCTTCAGCAGCTTGCGCCCCAAGTCGTTGGCTTTTCGGTCGGCTGCATTGCCGCACGCCGGCGCCACGATCAAAACCTTCCCCTGCGGCATGTTCATCGGCGTCGGGGCCGCCGTGAAGCCCCGGGCCACCGGAGTGGGTCGACGAACCACACTGAACTCCTGAGGCCGCGCGACTTCAGATGACTCGCTCGGTAGTGCCGCCTCCGCCTTGTGCCGCTGCCACTGCTTCAACCCGGTCACCACCACCCCGATTATCACCACAATTTTGATGAACGTGAGCATCGCCGGAAAAACTCGAACTCAAGCCCGACCCGAAAGAAGCCGAAAGCACGCCCCGAGGCCCTCGCCAACTTCTTGCCCCACCTGACGCGCACGACCGACGCCGAGAAAATCCTGAGATGTTGCCCACCCGGAAAACAAGGCCGCACCGCCCGCCACCCGATCACGACGATTCCGCGACCGAATTTCTCCGGCATAGTGATTCGCCAAACTAGACACACCCATCCCGATACAATCGGACGCTCCCGCCAAAACTTAAACCGCGCCGGCACGACCGTCGCACGCGCTTCGCTCATCTAGTTTTTTGGCCAAAGCCGTTTCTGGAGCGATCAACCGCTGAATCTTGACCATGAAGGCAACTGACCACGCCTGGATTCCCCCCAAGAATCTCGGCTGGTTGGTTAAGTAACCCGAATCAGCCGGCCGTTGGGATCGCAGTGCGGCTTTGCCCTTACAGCCACGATTCGCCCCGATAACCCGCTACTCGTAGGCGTTGAGCAGCGGCGCGCGCTGTTCCTCAAGCGGTCGAGATTTGCGCAGGTCGTGATGCCGCAGCCCTCGCCCTGAAGAACCGATTCAGGTCTTGGGCTTTCGGCTGTTACCCTCTGACCTCGCTGGTTCGCCACCGATACGATCGAGAGCCGACTTGATCGCTTGCAGGTAATTGGGGTGCCAGAGCTCGTGCTCGGCGCCGGGGACGGCGGTGTAGCTGCTCTGGCGGTAGAAGTCGCGCACGGCCGACGCGCGCCGATGCATCTGATCGTCTTCGAGGGCGCCCACCAGCACATCGGCCGGCGTCGCGGCGTTGCCGTTGCGGTAGGAAATCATCCAGCGTTCGGGCTCGTCGTCGTCCTCCAGAAAGAACGGCGAGATCGACCCGAGTATCAGGTGCCGGGCGCGCAACGCTCCGAGATGGGCGTAGAGCGCGCCGAGAGAAAACCCCAGCACGACCTTGCCCGCCGTCTGGGCGTCGACCTGTGGAAAGATCTCGGTCGAACCAAAGGGCGGGCGGTGGCCGGGCCAGTCGAGTCGGACAAATTCCGTTTCCCAACCGCAGGTGTGCACGAAGTTGACGAACGGCTTAAATCGGCGCTCAGCGCCCGGCATTGGTGGGACAATCGTCAACAATGGCATGGCGAAAATAGGTGGTGGCGCGTCGGAAAAGGTCAAACCGGGCGGGAAAAAAGATACGGAAATGCCGACACCGCCTTCGCGAACCGGCGCTTCACGACCCATCCAGTTTCCTCAGAGCAATCGGGCGCGCCGGATGAAACCATGGCCTTCGCCGAAGCAATTGCGGCGATGAGGCGATGGCCGAGACCAAGAGCGCCGACATCATCTCCCACATGGCTTGGCAACCCGGCTTCCCGAGAGCGTCCAAGCGGGCCTGCACCGACGGTTGAAACCTGCCCATCCTGTCGGTATCGGCTGGCCCCTCAGAAAATCAATTTCCCCCGGCGACCATCACCGTCACGAGAATGATGCCAACAGCGGCAACGATACTGGTCGTCAGCCCCGTGCCCCGCGACCGCGTCCACCCGCTGAGCGCAAGACTGACCAAGAGGGTGTAGAGCCCCAGAAGAAAACTTAGGACCAGCAGCACCCGCGCTTGACCCGTCGCGGCCGCACCCGCGGCCGAGGGGGCGTCCGGATGCAGCAAAGCCACGAGCGCCGTCGACGCGACTACGGTCACGATGAACGCGACCGAGGAACTGACGGCAAACCCGATGCACCACGATGCCAATTTGCCTTCGGTTCGGATTGCCAAAAGTGTGCCCAAAAACGTGGCGGCAAACCCTCCCAGAAATGCGCTCAAGCTGCCGATCTGGACCGCGAGGGCACTGAGGTATGCGGGCGACAACGTTTCCATTCAATGTGGGCTAACAAAGATCTCAGGCGAAATCCAGTTTCCTCTCATTGAGAAAAGTAAGGCTAACGCCTCCCTAATCGCGGAGAGCTGTCTTTTCAGTCGCCGTCATTGCAGACTACCACTCACTTCCCTCCGATCAGGCTGCGACCTATCGCCCTTCAAAGAGGAGAGGGAAATTGCGGCCGCCGAAAACTTCTCCAACTCCTTCATCGAACAATGTTCGCCAATCGGAATCGGCCTCAAGCAACCCGACCATCTAGGTTGCGCCCCCGCTTGCCGTCTGCCCGCGCGACGGGTCCGAGATTCAGGCCGGGGCTCAGCAGCGCCGGACAAATTCACCGATAAACCGGTCCACGTTTTTACCCGACACCTGACACTCGATATCCCGCCGGAGACCGCGGATGTGCTGGGTGAGCTTCAACGTAACCACCAACCGCTGACCGAGCTCCCGGATGGCTCGGGTCCGGCGCTCCCAGAGCCAACAGGTCAAGCCCACTGAAATGGGTTTACCGGAAACATGGGGGGTTCGTGTCACTTCGGGGGCTTTCGACATACGCGAAACTAAGCGAAAATCGCGCCAAAATCTCTTGGCCGGCGCAAAAAAATCCGCCTCGCCCAAAATAAAAAATCCCACGAATCCGATCGATTTCCAAGTCCCTACGAAATCGTAATTTAAAACCTGCCGACACCAATCGTAGCACCACAAACCGCCCCGAAACAGGGCGACCACGGCGAGCCGATCCGGTCGCGTCGAGTTGGCCAAGCTCGAGCGATCTATCGCTGGCAAAAACACCGCTCCTGCGCTCCTTGCTGAAAACGCGAACCCGGCATGGAACCCCGTGCTTGTCTCGCACGTCCGAATCGCCAGCAATCGACCTTTTACGTCCCTTTCCGTCCTCATGAAACCGCTGAAAATCATCGTCATAATCCTTGGTAGCTTGGCCGCGCTCCTCACGCTCGCCGCGGTCTTGGCCCTCACTCCGGCCGTCCAAACGTGGGCCGTGCAGCGCGCTCTCGGCGGCCAGCCGGGCCTCGTGGTCGAGGTGGGCCGCGTCTCCGTCGGCCTCAGCGAGGCGGAATTGCGCGATGTGCGCGTCGTTCAAGACGGCATTGTGATGGTGGCCAAGGAACTCACCGCCGACTACACCGCCACCGACTATTTTTCCGGCAGCAAATTCACAGTCGGCCGCATCGCTGGACGCGGGATCGAAATCGATGCCCGCAAACCCGTCGCCAAAGCCACGCCGCCGCCGGCCAAACCCCCGACGCTCTTCGCCGGCGTCTTAAACGCCATTCGCCTGCCCGGCGAGGTCCGGGTCGGAAAAATCGAACTCGAAGCCAAGGTGCTGCTCCCTGATGAACAGTCCGCCACGCTCAAGCTCACGGGCGGCGGCATCGCCCCGGGCGAGACCGCTGTGTTGCGCTGGGAGGCCGACTTTGCCGACGCCCGCAAGGTCGCTGCAGTCACCGCCGCCCAAGCCAAAGGAGACATCAAAATCCGGACCACCACCGATCTCCGCATTGATCTCGTCGAGGTCCTCGCCGATGCCGGCGCCACCGGCCCGGGTCTGCCCGCCGATGGCCTGAAGCTAAATCTGAAGTTGGCGCAACCCGCGGCCAATGCCGGCGAAACGTTGACCAGCCGCGTGTCCCTTGTCCGCGGCGCTACCGTCGAGCCGTTGCTCACTACCCAAGTCGATTTCTCCGCCCCCAAGCCCGTGTTCACCGGGGTTTGGGACTTGGCGGTGCGCAGCGAACAGTTCGCCACCGTGCTCGCCAGCTTCGGTCTCCCGGAAGTCGCCCTCTCCGGCAAGGGCAGTTTCACCTTCAACCTCGAGACCAGCGCCTCGACCACAGCCGGAGAACTCACCGGAGCCATTTCCCGCTTGGAGAAACTCAACGCCGGCCTCACCGACGTGGGCGCACTCCAAATCCGCGCCGCCTTTGAGGGCGGCAGCGGCAAAGAGTCGGCCCAACTCGGCCGCCTCGAATTCGACGTCGCCACCGCCGACGGTCGCAAGTTTGTCGCCATCGCGGCTCAGCAAAAACTCTCCTTCAATTTCAAGGACAAGCGCGTGACGCCCGAGAAACCCGGCACGGAGCTGGCCCGCGTCTCGCTCGTGGCCATCCCGCTCGCTTGGGGCCAGCCGTTCGTCACCCCGCGCACGATCGCGGGCGGCGATCTCTCCGGCGTCTTCGTGATCGATGCCGAGCTTGATGGCAGTCGCGTCAAGGTCCGCGCCCTCGAACCGCTGAGCTTACGCACCGTCACGGTGCGCGAGGGCGATAAACTGCTCGCGGATCGCGTCTCCGTCTCACTCAGCCCGCGCATCGACTACACCGCCAATCGCATCGTCTCCGAAATCGAAAGCCTTAACGTCTCCACGCCCGACGGAGATCAAGTCACCGGAGGCCTCACCGCCGACGTCGCCCTCGGCGGCACCTCGCCGGTCGTCGTCTTCACGTCCCAACTCAAGGGCACGCTCGCCTCCCTCGTAAAACCGTTTCTCCCGGCCGGAGTCGGCCCCTTGACGTTTGGCCTCGACGCCCAAGGCCGTCACGGCGGCAACACCCTCGAACTCGCCGCCCTCAAGCTGAACGTGACTCGCAACGGCAACGAATTGCTCGCCGCCGTCGAGACGTTGCAAGCGCTCTCCCTTGATCTCGCAAAGACCCAAGCCTCCGTGCCGGACGCCAATCGGGCCGCAGCCCGCGTGCAGTGGGGCACGATCCCGCTGGCGTGGGCGGAGCCCTACGTCGCCCAGTCCAAACTCTCCGGCCAACTGGTCGCCGGTGCCATCGAGATCACGCTGCAAGGCATCGATGCCTACGCGGTGCGGGCGCTCGAGGGGATCGCCCTGCGCAACGCGACCGTCGCCCTGAATGGCCAAGAATTTCTCCGCGGGGCCGATTTTTCCACCGATCTGAGCGCCACCTGGAAAGCCGGCACCGCGTCCGCCGACATCAAACGTCTCGAGCTCAAGCAAGGATCGACCTCGTTGCTCACGGCCGCGATTTCGGGCGACGCCACTCCGGGAAAAACGCTCCGCGCCAAGGGCCGGGGCCAAGTTGACGCCGACTTTGCCGCGCTCGCAAAACAGCCCGCGCTCGCCGCTCAACTGCCCCTGCTGCGCGGTGCCCTCACCGCAAAGTTCGACGTCACCATGGCCGACGGCGTGCAGGCCAAGATCAACCTTCTCGCCAAAGACCTCGTCGCCCGCGAAGGCGCCCTGGCCCTCGGCACCATGGAACTCGCCGTCGATGCCGCGCTCGACCCCAACAACGCGGGCACCGTGCGCGTTCCGCTCGTCGTCACCCAAGCGGGGCGGCGTTCCGATCTGCTCATCGACGGCAAAGTCGGCCTCAAACCTGGCGCGGTCTCCTTCGACGGTCGCATCACCGGCGAGCAACTCTTCACGGACGATCTTCAGGCGTTCGCCGCGCTGAGTGCCCCGCCGCCCGCTTCACCCGCACCTAAACCTCCCGCCGCCACCCCGGCTCCCGCGCCGCGCCCCACGGTCGCCGCGACTGCGCCCAAGCTCGTCGGTCCGGTCAAAGATACCGCCCCGGTGTGGGCCGGATTCTCCGGACGGATTGATTTGAACGTGAAGTCGGTGAAGCAGGGCGCCGGCGTGACGCTGAGCGACCTCCGCGGCGCGCTCGCGGCCAGCCCCGAACGGCTCACGGTCGAAAACCTCTCCGGCTCGCTCAACGGCAACACCTTCAAAGTCGCTTCGCTCCTCACCTTCGACGTCAAGCTGCCCCGCCCCTACTCGTTGACCGGCTCCGTCGATGTCCCCGGATTCGATGTCGGAGCCTTCCTGCGCAAGGCCGACCCCGCCACGCCGCCACCGCTGGAAACGACGTTTACCGTCGCGAGCAAGTTCAACGGCACCGCCGCGAACCTGGGCGAATTCGCCGACCGGCTCATGGGTCAGTTTGAGTTCAAAGGATCGAAAGGCATTTTGCGCGCGCTGAACCGAAAAGCGGAAACGACCTCGGCCGTGACCGGCCTCCTTGGCCTCGCCGCCGGCCTCGCCGGAAAACAGGGACTCGCCGAGGGTCTTATGGGAGCATCGGAGTTGGCGGGGCTGATGAAGGACATGCCGTTCGACGGCATCACCATCCAAGTCGAGCGCGGAGCGGATACCGCCATCGTCGTAAAGTCCCTCGAAATCATTTCGCCGCTCATGCGGCTCACCGGCAGCGGACGCGTCGCGTCGCAACCGGGCCAACCCCTCGAAGCCAGCCCGCTCTCGCTCCAGCTCCAACTGGCCGCCAAGGATCAACTGGCCAACGGCTTGAACCGGGCCCGCCAACTCAACGGCAACACGGACGACAAAGGCTATTATTTGATGGCCACCCCGTTCACCTTGGGCGGCACGGTCGGCAAACCCGACTCCTCGGATTTCTGGAAAAATCTCACGGTCAACACCGCCGGCGGCTTTCTCCGCTAAGCGCCGGGGCAGGCTCGCTCGCGAGCGTTTTTCGACGCCCCGCCCGAGTCTTTGCCGCGCGCCTCACCTGAGGCGAATAAGCCGACCGTCGCCGCCAAACCTTACGGCAGCCACGGAAACTTCCGGGCGTCCGGCTTTCGTTTCTCGCGCTGCGCCGAGTGAAACTCCTTCGCCTCGTCGCTCATATAATAGAGCAGCGTCGCATTGCCGGCGAGTTCCTGGATACCGGCTTGGCCATCGAGCTCCGCGTTGAACGCACTCTTCAGCAGCCGGATCGCCAGCGGGCTGTGGCCGAGAATCTCTTTCGCCCATTTCACGCCCTCGGCCTCGAGCTGCGCGACCGGCACCACCGCATTGACCAGCCCCATTTCCAAAGCCTGCTTCGCGTCATACTGACGGCAGAGATACCAGATCTCGCGGGCCTTCTTCTGCCCGACGATGCGCGCGAGATAACTGGAACCAAACCCGCCGTCGAAACTGCCCATGCGCGGACCGACTTGGCCAAAGATACCGTTATCCGCCGCGATCGTGAGGTCGCACACGAGATGCAGCACGTGTCCACCGCCGATGGCGTAACCCGCCACGAGCGCGATCACGACTTTCGGCATCGAGCGGATGAGTTTTTGCAAATCGAGCACGTTGAGCCGGGGCACGCCGTCGCCGCCAACGTAGCCCGCATGCCCGCGCACGCTTTGGTCGCCGCCGGCGCAAAACGCATACTTCCCGTCGGTGTGCGGACCCGCGCCGGTGAGGAGCACCACGCCCACGGTCGGATCTTCGCGGGCGTCGATGAACGCCTCATACATCTGCATGATCGTTTCGGGGCGGAACGCGTTGCGCTTCTCCGGCCGGTTGATCGTCACCTTCGCGATGCCGTCCGCCATTTCATAGCGGATATCCGTGAACTCTTTGACCTGCTGCCAGACGGGATTCATGCGCGGAGCGTAGGTGCGGGCCGGAGTTTGTCGAGGGCCGGCCGGGCGTTGAAACCCAAAAAGCAAGCAACATTCCGTCGCGGTGGTGAAACAGCTTGGAGTCGCCCTCGCCCCACCCAAAGATCGCACCGTTCATGAGCACTCCTGCGCCCGCGTCTCTCAGCTCCTCGGCCAAGGCCGCGCTCTCCATCGGCGCGCTCGGCGTCGTCTTCGGCGACATCGGGACCAGTCCGCTCTATACCATCCGGGAGTGCCTCCACGCCTTGCCCGCCGGCGAACACGTGGCAGCCGTGCTCGGGGTTCTTTCTCTGGTTTTCTGGTCCCTGATTTTGGTGGTGTGCGTAAAATACACGGTGCTCGTGCTTCGCGCCGACAACCGCGGTGAGGGCGGCATCTTCGCCCTGCTCGCCCTCAGCCAACTGGACCGACCCGGCAAATCGGTGCTCAACCTCGGCGTCGTCACGGTTTTGGTCGGCGCCGCGATGCTCTGCGGCGAAGCCATCATCACCCCCGCCATCACCGTCCTCTCGGCCACGGAGGGCATCAAGGAAGTCTGGCCCGAGGTGGACCATTACGTCTTGCCCATCGCGATCACAATTCTGGTCGGCATCTTCGCCTTCCAATACCGGGGCACCAAGTTCATCTGCGAGATCTTCGGACCGGTCATGCTCGTGTGGTTCGTGGTATTGGGCGGTCTGGGGCTCTGGCACATCGTCAAGAATCCTGTAGTGCTGCAGGCGCTGAATCCGCTGCTCGGCCTCCACTTGTTGATCGGTCACCCCAAGGAGGCCGCCGTCATTCTCGGCTCGGTTGTCCTAGCGGTCACCGGCGTCGAGGCCCTCTACGCCGACATGGGCCATTTTGGACGCCGCGCAATCAACCTCGCCTGGTATGCCATCGTGCTGCCGGGCCTCGTGCTCAACTACTTTGGCCAAGGGGCCAACTTCATCGCCCAAGGCGGCAACATCGCGAATCCGTTCCTCGCCCTCGCGCCCGACGGACCGGCCCGCCTCGCCTTGCTCGCGCTCTCCGTGGCCGCCGCCATCATTGCCAGCCAAGCGCTCATCTCGGGCGCCTATTCGCTGGTCCGCCAAGCGGTGCAACTCGGTTATTTCCCCCGCCTCACGATCAAGCACACCAACCCCGACCAACCCGGCCAAATCTATCTCCCCCTCGTCAACATCACGCTCGCGCTCGGGTCAATCGCCACCGTTTACGGTTTCAAATCCAGCTCGGCCCTCGCCGCCGCTTACGGAATCGCCGTGACCGCCACCATGATCGTGACGACCTTGATCCTCTTCGTCGTGATGCGCCGCGCGTGGAAGTGGTCCTTTTGGTTGGCCGGGGCGTTCTGCTGCTTCTTTCTCGTGATCGACGTCACCTTCTTCGCCGCCAATCTGCACAAATTCGCCGACGGCGGCTGGCTCCCCGTCATGATCGCTCTGGGTCTGATCGCCATCATGACGACCTGGAAACTAGGGAAGACGGAGATCTTCCGTCGCATCTACGCCAACGAAGTGACCGAGGACGAGCTGAACAACATTGCTTCCAGCGCCCACATCACGCGCGTGCGCGGCACCGGCGTGTTCATGGCGGGGAATCCCACCGGCACGCCGCTGGTGTTGCTCCACCACGTTAAGGCCAACCGCGTTCTCCACGAGACCGTGGTCCTGCTCAGCGTCACCACCGACGAGGTTCCGGTGGTCGACGACGCCACCCGTTTCTCCGTGCGCGAGATCGGCCACGGCGTCTGGCGTGCCGTCGGCCGTTACGGCTATATGGAGTCGCCGGATGTCGCGAATCTCATGGAAAAAGTCCGCGCCGCCGGCGTGCCGCTGAAGCTGAATGAAGCGACCTACTACTTTAACCGGGAGATGATCATCACCGGCGGCGACACGCGCATGTTCGAATGGCAAAAGCTCTTCTACGCCTTCCTCAGCCGCAACGCCCGGCAGGCGCGCGATTACTACCAGTTGCCCCCGATGCAGATCATCGAAGTCGGCCTGCCCATTCAGCTGTAAGAGGCGCTCGCGGTCGGGTTCACCTCCCGCCTTCGGGCACCGATTGGGCCTACCGGCCGCACCGCGCGAAGAGCCCGGCTCGCCATCGAATTTGTTGTGCGCTTGAGGCGTTTCGCGTTCGAAACCGGCTCACATTTCGCCAACACTCTGAATTCTGATCTCACGTGTGTCCCCCGCGCACTCTCACCGCCGGTCCCGGTCTCCTCGGCTCGCCCGTTGCACGCATCCCGCGCGAGGCCGACACCGCCGAACCGTTTCACGCCATCGAACTGAGCGACCCGCAGCTCGGTAGGTTCACCGACAACCGCGACCAACAAGAAAGGCCCAGTCTACCGCGCGCGAATGAGGCAAAGTGAGAGCCGAGATCCGCCCGGCGGGAACGCGGAAATGAGTTCGCGGACGCACTTTGTCGCCTAGGCTCGTCTTCATTTCGGAGCCACCGGCCGCAATCGTGCGTCTCGGGGAAAATGGTCGGGCTGGTGAGATTCGAACTCGGCAGCGACTTTTCATGAACCGCGCAGCTGCAATTGCTTGCGAAATACGGAAAATTGCGGACACTCAGAAACACATACACGGGTTTCAGGCAAGCTGATGGAGCCTTTGGCTTCCCGGCATTTGGGACCGGTATTGGGGAAAAATCCAGCCTTTGATTTCCCATCGGTCCAAGTCAAAATGTCCGACTGCGCCCTTCGGCGGGGGATCGTTTCCGCCGCCTCAATTTCTTATCTTCACATTGATCGACCTAGCGAAATCCATTGTTCCAGAAACCTCCCCCCAGTTGCGCTGAACCTCCTACGAGGTTAGGGCGCGAGGAATTTTGATGTCCCAATAAGGGTTGGTTTAGGCACAGGAAACTCGCACCATTCTGGCGCAGAATGGTCTGGCTGCGGCGGCACCGAAGCCGCCGCGACGCGAGCACAGCTTTGTTTCAATACTCCGCATGGCGTGGAATTGAGAACGCAGACGCGTCAGAAATACAGCATCGTGGGCGCTTTCGCCCACTGCCATGGGCTATGGAAGATCGCACTCTGCGCGGGCTGCGGCGGATGGTTCGCTCCGCGCGATTCCGACGCCAAGATGCAGCGCCTGCCTAACACCCAGCTCCGCCGCATCGGCATCGATAACCTCGCGGAGTGGAAAAATCTCCTAACATAGAACCGCGAAGTATTGGTCCGTCGCGCGGCCCAACTCGAAAAAATTGTCAGCGCTGGCCGCAGCACTCTCGGCGCTCCGCAACGGCACCGAAAGAGACTGAGAAAAAGAAGGCGTAGTACCGAAATCGGTCATGCCTAGGAAGGGTCCGCCGCGCCTCGTGCCGCTTTTATGCGGCCTTCCATTCGCCTTGCACCTTGGCGTGGCGCGCACACCGCCGACTCTGCAGGTCGGTCTGAGGCGCGGCAACCGATCATACGTCTCAGCGGGCCAACCCAAGGTCTATGCTGCCGACTCGAGAGAGGTTCGTGCCAGTAGGGAGTGGACAAGTTTCATTCCTCCTACTTTTGCTAGAGCCGTGACCGAACCAACGTCCCGTTTCCCACGGCCCGTGACGCTAAACGATGTCGCGCGGGTTGCGGGCGTGGGCAAGGCCACGGTGAGCCGCGCGCTCAACAGCGGCCGCTGGGTCGCCCCAGAGACTCGCGAAAGCGTGATCCGCACTGCAGAAAAACTCGGCTATGTCGTCGATCCGGCACTTCGCGCGCTCTCGGACCGCCGCTGGCAGAGGGCCAAACGGCCGTTCCAGTACGAAGTCGCGCTCGTGCATCAAACGGGCCGGGATAGTCGCGAACTGCAGCGTTCGGGCAGCCGCGCGCGGATGTATCCTGCCCTGGTCGAGGCGGCGGAGCGACAAGGGGTGCACTTGACCGAGTATTTCCTATCCGATCACGGTTCCCCGAAAGAGTTGCAACGCGTGTTGTGGGCGCGAGGGATCGAGGGCGTGGTGTTAAACATCGACCAACCGGTCCAGCCGTGGGAATTCGACTGGCAGCGAATCAGCTTCGTTTCGGTCGGGCTCGGCTGCGATCAGGCACGGCACGTCGCGAGCGACTGGTTTGGCGGCGTTCGGCTGGCGGTTAAGCAGGCGCGCGAGCGCGGGTACCGGCGAATCGGTCATCTCGAGTTGCAGCACGCCAATCCGGCGATTGAGCAGCAAATCGCCGCGGCGATAGCGCTGTCCACGGTGGAACTTGAACGGGATTATGGAAAGCAGCCGAAATCCCTGCCGGTGCGTGCCGTATCCCATCACGCCGAGCGGCAGGCATGGTTCAACCGTGCGTTTCCTTCATGGCTCAAGGCAGAGCGCCCTGACGTGGTTATCGACGGCTGCATGTTGGCGCTGCCAACGCTGCACCAACTCGGCTGGCGGCCCGGCAAACGGCCGGGCTTGATAACGCTGTTTCGATCCTTTCGGCCCCTCCACTCGGCCATTTCCGCTGTGGACCACAACTTCGACGAGCAGGGGCGACTCGCGGTGGAGATGCTCGCCTCTTTGATGCGCCAGGGTACTCGCGGGTTGCCGGCACTGCCGGCGCGCGTGGTCGTGCCATGCACATGGCACGAAGCCGCCTCGCTTCCGTCGGTGCATTCATGAGCGACTGTCGTGACAGGCAGGTGTGCGGCGGGGAACGTCCCGTAGCTGCGCTTGCCAGTGATTCCGCTGCGGCGGGCCAACGGCTGCCGCGGCCGCTGCTCTTGCGCTACGCGGCGTCGTGCTTCGCGGAGGGGGCGCTGCGCGGCATCCCCCACTCGCTCGCGAATCCGATGTTGATCATCGTCTTGGGGGCGAACCCCGGCTGGGTGGGACTGTTTTCCGGGGCCCGCAACCTGTTCGACGCCTGTCTCGATCCGGTCATCGGCCATTGGAGCGACCAGCGAGAGGGCCGGCTTGACCGACGCCGGCCACTGATTCTCGCCGGCGGGCTGGCCGCGGCGGCAGCAGCCGCGGTGCTCTGGCTGATTCCCTCGAGCCCGACTGGCACCGCGGCGCTCGCGTGGTGCGGGCCGGTGCTCCTCCTACTCGCTGCGGCGGGCTCGCTTTTTCAGGTACCGTTGTTCGCGCTCGGCATGGAGCTCGGCCCGACACCGCACGAGCGCACACGGCTTATGTCTTATCGCTTCGGAGCGCAACGACTTGCACTGCTAGCCACTCCCTGGTATCTACCGCTCTGTCTTTCCTCGGCGTTCGAAAATGCCCTAGCCGGCTCGAGGATGCTGGCGTGGGCAGTCGCGGCCCTAGTAGTCGGCAGCACACTGCTGCTCTGGATCGGCGTGAACGAGCGGCCGGCGGAGCCCGCTGCCCGCCCGCGCGAATCACTTCTGGCCGCCTTTCGTTCGTGCAGCCGTATTCCGGGTTTCTGGCCGGTCGCGCTGCTGCAGGCTGGGATGGCGATGGCGCTTGGGTTTACCGGGGCGGCGGGGGTAGTGCTCAGCGTCTATTTTGTCTTTCCAGGTGATGCGGCCCGCGGAACCCAGTTACATGCGCTCATTTCGACCCTGGGGACTCTCGTGGGCCTGACCGCGCTGCCGGTCGTGTTGGCCGTGAGTCGACGTCTTGGAAAAGTGTGGACGTTGCGGGGTGGGCTGGGCCTCGCCGTGGCCGGCAGCTTGCTGTCGTGGGTGACCCACCGGCCCGAGAACCCGTGGCTGCAGCTGGTACATCCGTTTACCTTCGGTGTGGGGGTGACGATGGCGTTTGTGCTCCTCCCGTCTTTGCTGGCGGATGTCGTCGCCGCGGAGGAGGCGCGCACAGGTTTTCGCCGCGAAGCCCTGGTCCCCGCCATGGTAGGCTGGATCGCGCGGCTGGCCGGGGCGGCGGCGGCGGCGATTTTCGGTTTGGGATTGTCGGCCGTGGGTTTTTCGGCGACGACGGCCAATCCGCAGCCTTCGATCGCGCTGATCTGGCTCCGGGCCGGGCACAGCCTGATCCCGGCGATGGTGCTCTCGTTGGCGTTCCTGCTCGCATGGAGGTGGTCATCGTCATTCCCGGAAACGCCACCCGGCGACTCGAACACCAAAAGGCTGGAACAGGTTCCAAGTCCCGGGCTTTGACGGCCGAGGGGAAGGGGCGGCACGGTGCGATGGAGGCAGCGCGAGACCTGTCCGCATCAACAAATCCTCTGTAACCCCCGCCGCCATGTTCTTTCGCGCCCTTTCCTTGCATCATCATTTCCACGTCGCCGGCCTAACCCTGCTGGCTGCGGCGCCGCCCGCCGCGAAACAAATCGCAGCAGCACCCGCCGCGACACCCGACGAGAAGTTCGTTCTCGGCTCGTTCGAGGTCAGCTCGCCGCGCGAATGCGGTCACCGCGAGACGAACGCCGTCACCGCCACGCGCATCGGCGCCGAAATCAAACAGATCCCCCGTCAACATCTCGGAAATCCCTTCTTTCCTAGCAGTAACCTCTTCCGAATCCAATCCCGCTGAAAATCCAGTTTTCTAGCATTAAAAGTAGGCAGGGCGCCCCATAAAACCACAACACCCGAGCAAAATGAATCAAACCTATAACCTACCCGCACTCGTAGACTCTAGGCAAACTAGAATAAAAAAACTAATTAAGAAACTACTGTGCGCAGGAGTTATACTATCGTCGAATCTTCATTCGCAAACAACTCCTGTAACACCTCAAACCCTGATTTTAGATCCCTTCGTGATCACCACCAGTACGAAGGGCTACATGGCAACTAATTCGATCTCCGGAACGGCGATGAACACACCGCTTCGGGAGGTTCCGATGGCGATCAGTGTTATAACCTCGCAGTTCATTTCTGATATCGCCGCAAATGACATGACGGACATCCTCAAGATGAACTCTTCTGTCACTTTGCGGGGAAGGCCATCTTTCAGTAACCGCGGAACCAACTGGGCGATTCGGGGCTTTGGAATCCGAGACCTCTTGGTCGATGGCGTCACGGCGGGAAACAATGTACCTCCGCAACTCATCGATCGCGTGGAAATTGTTAAGGGCCCAAATACACTTTATGGCCAGTCCGATCCAGGTGGCCTTATCAACATCATAACAAAACGGCCCCTGTCCGAGCAGCATCAAAAGCTAACCACGACTTTTGGCACCGACAGCCAGCTGGCAGTCGATTTGGACGCAAACGTGCCCCTTAAGGACAATCAGAGCGGGATTCGCGTAATCACCGGCTACAGTGAAACTGACGGATACAGAGTTATCGATGGAGAGCAGGTGCGGTATGCCGCACTTGTCGGCCATTATCACATCGGGGAGCGGACAACACTCCTGCTGAACGCTTCCGGCCGCGAGGCTCAAGGTATCGCGACGCAAAGGTCGACATTCTCCTTTGAAATTATTCCCACAGATCTTAATGGCGATGGTATTATAAACGCGACAGTCGTCGACGGTGTACGCGAGAACACGGCGAGGTATAATGCGTCGTTCCTTCCGCGGAACTACACGAGCGCGACTGAGAAGAACGAAGCGGACTGGTCAAACTGGTACCTCAGCACTGGATTCCGACATGATTTCAACGATGCAGTAACCGTTCAATACAATTATGTTAACACGCAACAAAGGCTAGGTTTCACGTCGCGGGAATACAACACGTTCTCCAGTGCCGGTACGTCAGACGGTCGCTTCGACGGTGGAGATGTCAAAAACGTTACCGACGCTCATACGCTGCAGTTTGCGATGAACTTCGATACGGGCCTCATAAATCACAGAGTGCTTGTTGGTGGACGCTCTACTGAAGATTTCTCACGTTCAGACGTCTACGTACTCCGTACACTCGGGCCTGCCAATGAACGCGCTGCCTTGAACCAACTTGTGGCATCAGGGCGCAATATCCGGCTTAACTTGACCAAGTCGGAAGTGATCAACGGCGCCCAGTATTGGTTGGACGATGTTCCGACATTTTCTGAGATGCGTACTCTGGGGAGTCGTGACGGAAACGTGGCTTTCAGCTTAACCGATGTGAAATCGGCATACATTACCGACAGTATGAGCCTTTTGGACAATCGTCTAAAGCTAGTTGGGGGACTGCGTTTTATCCAAATTGAAAGCTCTTCAACCTCAACCGCCGGGGCATTGATTGGCGGTCGCCAGAAGAGCTCGGATACGAGTTACCAACTCGGAGCCGTGTATGATATCACGCCCAACATTGCGGGATTTGTAAACACCGCTACTTCCTTCAATCCAAATCCTCGGGACCCGCTTACAGGCCTGGACCGCAAACCGGAAAGCTCGCTGGCCTATGAACTCGGCGTCAAATTAGATGGTCTATTCGATGACCGCTTGTCCGGCTCGATCTCGCTCTTCCAGATCACCAAAGAGAATCTTGTTCGCAGCGACTACAACCCCGTCACATTCGGCAACACCACGGAAATATCTGATGATGAAAGCAAGGGAATCGATGCAGAGTTCTTTGTCAGCATAACACCCAATTGGCAGGTCGTATTCGGCTACACGCATCTGAACTCCGAAGTGATCAAGAGTCAGACTGCCGCGTTAGGTCTGCCGCTAGAGGGCGCCCCGCCAGATCGCGCAACCATTTGGACAAGCTATGACGTAAAGTCCGGTCCCCTAAAGGGACTCCGCTTTGGCGGTGGTGGCGCTTTGGTTCGCGGTCCCATCCAGCAATTCGGCGTAAGTTCCAACCGTCTGGTTCTGCAGGGGAGCTATAACGAATTCAACGCATTTGTTCGTTACGAAACAACCATGATGAGCAAGAAGGTATCTTTTGCGCTCAATGTGACCAATCTGACGGATGAATTCTATCTGGAGGCACGGGCCGCATCAAACACGCCAAGGCAGTTTGTGTTTTCGACTTCAATTGATCTTTAATTGAGCTTCGCCCATTTCAAGCGTCGTGATTCATGTTCAAGCCTCAAGCGATCACGACGCTTCATGCCGAAGTTCACAGTGGAAGTTTGGACGCTTGCCCGGAATAGCTTTTGACCCGGAGCGCAAACGGGGCCTCTCGATTGGGTAGATGATGCGTTGGTTAGTGCAGGTGCGGTGATTTCCGGTAAACCGTCTCTGCGACCGGATATTGCTCCCACCAGACATTCTGCCGAAAACTCATAGTTACCGAGATGAAGTGCTCTTGCTGCTGAACGTAGAATCAAAATGACTCCCATACCGACCGTACGTCTCGGCATAATCCTGGCGCTAATTGCTCAGTCCTTGGTGCTAGTGGCGGCTGACCGCCCTAACATTCTGTGGATAACAACGGAGGACATGAGTCCTAACCTAGGCAGTTACGGAGATTCATTCGCGCGGACGCCGAATCTTGATGCATTTGCACGCGAGGCGGTGCGTTATACCCGAGCGTTTGCTGCCGCTCCCGTATGCTCACCTTCAAGAGCCGCGTTAATTACGGGCGTATATGCAAACAGCCTGGGTAATCCGCATCTCAGGTCTTATGTAGAACTGCCCAAAGGATTCTCGGGCTATCCAACTTACCTCCGATCGGTGGGGTATTACACAAGTAACAATTTCAAGACTGACTATAATCTCCGGGATGAGTCCTCAATCGTAAGGCAGTGGTGGGATAGCAGCGATCCAAGTGCGCACTGGCGTGGCCGTGCCGAGGGGCAGCCGTTCATGGCCGTCTTCAATATCATGGATACCCATCAATCACGCTCAAGCGCGTGGCCAGTCGAGAAATTCGAGCTAGAAGTTGGCAGCAAGCTATCCGACGCGGTGAGAGCAGATCCTGTTCTGGTGCCTCTCCCTCCCTTTTACCCACACACGCCGGCCTCCAGAAAGGCTATGGCTAGATACTATGACTGTATCTCCGTCATGGACATGAAAGTGGGCGAGATTCTGCATCAGCTCGTTCAGGATGGCCTAGCCGAGGATACAATAGTCTTCTTTTTCTCCGACCATGGCATGGGTATGCCTCGGGGTAAGCGACTGCTTCACGACTCAGGTATGAGAGTTCCACTGCTCATCCGGTTTCCAAAAAAATGGGCACATCTTGCGCCGGCAAGCCCTGGGAGTTCGGTCGATCGATTAGTGACGTTCGTCGACTTTGCCCCAACCCTATTGAGCATTGCCGGAATTCCGGCTCCCGCCCATTTCCAAGGAAAGGCTTTTCTTGGAAAGGCTGGGAAAGATGGGCGCCGCTACGTCTTTGGAGCAAGAGATCGTGTTGATGAGGCTTTTGACACTGCACGATCGGCGCGTGATGAGCGCTGGCTGTATATACGTAACTATCGGCCGCATTTGTCCTGGGCTCCACCAGAGGCATATTCCGACACGGATCCCTTTCGCGTAGAGCTGCTCAAGTTGGCTCGGGACCAAGATATTGATCAGCTCAAAGCTGGGCCGAGTTCTTGGCTCGCTCCAACGCGTCCGAGGGAAGAGCTATACGATACACTCGCAGATCCCAATCAGCTTCGGAATTTGGCTGGTGAAAGCGAACACGCCCATACTTTAGAAGGACTACGCGGTGCGCTTAAAGGTTGGATCATGGAGATTCGGGACGTTTCCTTGCTGGCTGAAGATGAGGTGTCGAGCCGTACGACTGAGATGACCCCGTATGCTCTGGGCCATACCCCTAGGCTTTTTGACCTCGAAAAAGTCTTGAGTGCTGCTGAAGCCGTGGGGGATCCGATCGCTCTGGAAAAGCAGATAGCCTGGCTATCTGATCGTGATAGCGGGGTGCGCTACTGGGCAGCTGTAGGACTTGCCGCTAATGTCGATGGGGCTAAAAAGGCGAGTACTGAGCTTTTGCTCGCTTTGCGTGATAGTTCCTCTGCGGTTAGGGTCGAGGCAGCCGGAGCGTACTTTATGGCGACAAGAGATCGTATCGCGCTCGAAAGTCTTGCCGACGATCTCTACCATGAAGACAACTATGTCGCATTACATGCCGCGCGGACGCTTGAGCTCATGGGTAAGAGTGCGGAGGCCGTGCTACCGAAGATAAGCGCGCGGCTACGCATTGCCAGATCCCTCGCGACGACCTCGACGGCAGAATATTACGTGAGCATGGCCTTGGGTTCGCTGGTTGATCGGCTTGCAGGTGAACAAGTCCGCTGAATTTGCCATGATTACTAATCGAATTCTCGCCACGTATTCTCTTCTTGGGATATTATCTCCCGTTCTGATTAGCGGCTCAACCTCTGATGATTGGGCGACTTATTTGGGTAGAAATGGGGCGCATTATTCTGAATTGGATGCGATCAATCGCGGTAACGTATCGCGCCTCAAAGTCGCCTGGGAATTCCGTACGGGCGATGCAAGTCATAATTCCCAGATCCAATGCAATCCACTGGTCGTTGGCGGGACACTCTACGGAACTACCCCACAGCTTCAGCTTTTCGCTCTCGATGCAGCTTCCGGAAGGGAATTATGGCGGTTTGATCCATTTCAGCAAACCGAAGGTGCACTCGTTAGGCGGGGTGTGAATCGTGGCCTAGCTATTTGGACTGCTGGAAACGACTCTAGGATATTGTACACGGCCGGTCATTATATTCACGCAGTTGATTCTCGTACTGGTAAATTGATTGAGGGGTTTGGGAACTATGGCCGGGTGGATCTTATGCAGGGGCTGGATCGGGATGTCTCGGGATTGTACGTGGCTGGCACTTCGCCTAGTGCGGTCTACAAAGATACTTTCATTGTTTCTACTCGAGTGGGGGAGGGACCTGGGCCAGCAGCGCCGGGTCACATTCGCGGTTATGATGTGAGAACAGGGAAGCGCCGCTGGATATTCCACACCATACCCTTGCCTGGACAATTTGGCATTAATACATGGCCCGCTGATGCATGGAAGGTGTCGGGAGGCGCAAACAACTGGATGGGAATGGTTGTGGATCAAGAAACCGGCACCGCCTTTGTCCCGACGGGTTCAGCCGCTTTTGACTTTTGGGGTGGTGATCGGCTTGGCGATAATCTGTTCGCTAATTGCCTAATTGCTTTAGATGCCGAAACAGGGGTGCGGAAATGGCATTTTCAATTTGTCCGTCACGACCTTTGGGATAGGGATCCACCTGCTGCGCCAGTTTTATGCAGTGTTTACCGAAACGGGAAGAAGGTGGCTGCAGTCGCGCAAGTCACAAAGTCGGGGCACGTTTGGCTTTTTGACCGTTTGACTGGCGAATCGCTTTTCCCTTGGGAACAAATTGCCGTGCCTGCATCGAAATTGCTGGGGGAAGTTGCTGCTGCCACCCAACCCATGCCTTTGAAACCGGTTCCGTTTGCGCGTCAACGATTCACCGAAAGCGAAGTTACAGATAGGACTCCGGAAGCGCATAGAGCGGTGCTGGAACGATTGAGGCAGCTTGATCCTCACGTGCCGTTTGCGCCGCCGAGCGAAGCCGGAACAATTATCTTCCCTGGGTTCGATGGAGGAGCGGAGTGGGGAGGACCGGCTGTTGATCCCGAGGCTATTCTTTATGTGAACAGTAATGAGATGGCTTGGATCCATCAGATGATACCAGTCAATTCAGCGGGTGGGAGTTTAGGACAACGACTGTATAACCAGCATTGTGGCGCATGTCATGGCACCGAGAGAGCGGGTAACCCCGCAGGTAACATTCCGAGCCTCTTGGGCTTAAATACCAGGCTGGGGCCGCGTGATGTCGAAGGCATTATTAAAAACGGAAGGGGTGCTATGCCGGCCTTTGGGTTCTTGGCCGGTTCTGAGATAGAGGCACTCGTTAGCTATCTGCTCGAGAACAAGGCGAAAGCCTTAGTTGAAGATAGTGCTATAATGCCTAAAGCTGGCGCAAAGCACGAGGTTACAGGAGGGGAACCTTCCACCACGACACCTTACAGCTCGACGGGCTACAATCGATTCCTTGATCCGGATGGTTATCCGGCCATCAAGCCCCCTTGGGGAACGCTCAATGCGATTGACTTGAATTCTGGTGAGTATCTCTGGTCACGCCCTCTCGGTGAGCTTCCTGAACTGACCAAAGCCGGCATGGCCCCAACTGGTACTGAGAACTACGGGGGCCCAATCGTCACTGCCGGTGGCCTGCTTTTTATAGGCGCAACCAAAGACGAAATGTTCCGCGCTTTCGATAAGCGCACTGGCGAATTACTTTGGGAGTATAAACTCCCTGCCGGTGGGTACGCGACGCCAACCACCTATGCGGTGAATGGTAAACAGTATGTTGTAATAGCTTGTGGCGGTGGGAAAATGGGAACGCCATCAGGCGACTCTTATTTGGCCTTTGCTATTCCAGAGCCCGAACCGTGAGCTGCGGATGACCGGGTTCGATGGACTTGCCTCGAAAAGTGGACAGTGGGACCAAGCGTAAGCGGTCGGACGCTCAGGGGATCTCTAATAAAACTATAGCCGTAAATAGTGATATTCGCACGAATGCGGGTGAGCTTCTGGGCTTTATTCATCGGCAAAAGCAAGAATGGGATCAGGCCATTTCATAACGCGCAGATCGTGAGGCGTATTTCTTTCCGCATTTTAGGATTTGAAAAGGCCTGCCGGCGCTCTGGTACGCAGAGGCAAATTCCCCTAGCGGAGCACCGCCGTCCCACAGATGAGAGCGAAAACGCGGCTCGGGTGGAGGCTCTGAGCCTGACAAGAGGCAAAGTGATGAAAAAACAAAACCGCCCCCCTTCCGAATGCGATCCCGCTGAAAATCCAGTTTCCTAGCAGGAACAACGCGGCGTCATCGCGGCTGGCGCCCGGCGAAAGGCCGGGTTTAGTGACACTGTTTCGATCCTTTCGACCGCCCTCCGTGACAATCTCAGTGGTGGATCACAATTTCGACGGGCAGGCGCGCGACTTGCGGTGGAGATGCTCGCCACGTTGATGCGCCGCGGCATCCGCGGACTTCCGGAACTGCCGGCGCGCGTGGCACGAAGCGGCCTCGCATCCGTCGGTGGCGTCGCGAATGAGCGACGCGAAAGGCGAGCGCTCGGAGGAGAATATCCCTTTGCTCCACGGACTAACGATTTCGCGGTGGCGAGCCAACGAGACCGCCGCCGGCGGTCGATTCTCGCCGGCTGACTGGCCCTGGCAGCGGTCGGGGGCGACGCTCCGCCGCCGTTCGCGGTGATCTGGCTCCGAGCCGGGCACAGTCTGATCCCGGCCATCTTGCTTGCGCTGGCATTCTTGCTCGCCTGAAGCTAGTCTGCGTCATTCCCGGAAACACCGATCGCAGACACGAATCCCGGAAAACTGGAACAGGTTCCAAGCCGAGGGCTTTGACGGTCGAGGGGAGGTGGCGGCACGGTGCAGCGGTGGCGAGGCAAGACCTGCCTCGCTGCCGCATCAACAAAACTCCCGCCCCCCGCCTCCATGTTCTCCCCTGCCATTCCCTTGCATCGTCATTTCCGCGTTGCCGGCCTAACCCTGCTGGCCGGGGTGCTTCCCGCCGCGGGACAAACCACAGCAGCGCCCGCCGCGGCACCCGAAGAGAAGATCGCACTAAGCGCGTTCGAGGTCAGCTCGCCGCGCGATTACGGTTACCGAAAGACGAACGCCGTCACCGCCACGCGCATCGGCGCCGAGATCAAGCAGATCCCGCTCAACATCTCAGTCATTTCTTCCGAGCTTGTTTCCGACCAGGGGTGGGACAACGTCAACGATATCTTTGCCTACACGTCGGCGGTCCGCGCGCAGTACAGCGTACCGGTCGGCGTGGCTGTCGGCACTTCGCGTGCCGGCACCTACGTTCGCGGCTTCGAGGCGACGGTCTCGTATCAGGACGGAATGCGGCGCACCGCCGGCTTCTTCATCGACGGCATTGATCGCGTGGAGGTCGTGAAAGGTCCGGTGGGGCTCTATTTTGGCCGCACTGAACCCGCCGGCATCATCAACTATATTTCCAAGCGCCCGCAGTTCACCGACCGCTCCGAATTCAAGGCGGTCTACGGCAGTGACGACTATCTGAAGGGCATAATCGACCACCAGCAGGCATTCGGCGGCAAGTTTGCCTACCGGCTCGTCGCGTCCAAACGCGATAGCGACAGTTGGCAAGAGTCGACGTCGTGGGACGAAGAATATTTCCAGCTGGGCCTCGCCTTCCGTCCCGCCTCGGGGCTGGAACTCATCGTGCAGGGCGAGCACTACGATGTGTACAAGACGGGCGGGCGCGTCGTCACCACCGTCGCGAATCTCGACTATATCGCCGCCCGGCGCGCCGGGCGGTTGCCGGTGGTTGCCGGAGGCTTGGTGCAGAATCCGCTGGAATGGCGGCAGGCGGAGTTTGCGCGCACGGGGATCGATCCGCGGCAGTACAATGGCGCCTATTTCCCACGCGGCTTCGCATTCAACAAAAACGGGCCCGGCTCCTTCGACGACATCAACCGCTCTGGTTTCACGGCCGACCTGCGCTGGTCGCCGCGATCCGGCCCGAATGCCCGGCTGGTATACGGTTTCAACCGCACTGAGCAGGTGTGGTTTTGGCCGATCGTGCAGGACCTGCAGGTTAACCCCGGCCCGCTGGTCGCGCTCGCCAGCGGCGGCAATGCGAATTCGGTCGACGTGCTCGACTACGGTGTGTTCGTGTCGCCCGGTTTCAACCGGACCGCACTGAGCGCGCCCGGTAAGGGCGGGGCGATCAACCGCTCGCACAATCTCCAAGCCGACATCAGCCACGACTTCACGCTGCTTGGGGGGAACCACACCGTGGTGCTCTCCGCCGAATGGCTCGGCGACGAGGCCGGCGGCATCGGTCTGCCCACAAACCCCGATGCCTTCATCCGCTCGGGCGGCATCCCCGGCGGCATGCGCGGACTCGGCGCCGATCCGGTGAGTGCGGAGTCGAACGCCATCCTCCAGGCCTACCGCCAGCGGTTGGTCAGCGCGGGGTTGATCGCCGCCAATGCGCCGATTCCGGTCGGCGGCCTCGGCACTCTCCTGCTCGATATCTCCAAGCCGAGGGTGGATTTCCCGGACACGAGCGGCTGGTTCGGCGCCCGCACCCGCGAGGGCTCGACCGGCAGCGACTCGATCGAGTTCAGCTATGCAGCCAGCTATCGGGGACGTTTCCTGCGTGATCGCCTCACGCTTTTCGGCGGCGTCCGCCGCACGGAGTACCGCGCCGTCAACACCGCCTTCAACGCCGGTCGCAACGTCCGGCAGGGAGCGTGGTCGTCGTTCAAGGCCGACACACCGACGGTGGGAGCGTTGTACACCATCACGCCGGACCTCGTCGCGTACATCAGCGCCAGCGAGACATTCCTCCCGACCGCGCGTCAGCTCAACGAAGTCGTCACGAATCGAGTCACCGGTCAGACGCGCGGGGGCGACGTGCTCGGCGCGCCCGAAGGCAGCGGCCGTGAAATCGGGCTCAAGTCGACGCTCTGGGACGGAAAGCTGAGCGGCACGCTGAGTCTATTTCAGATCGAGCGCGACGGGCTTGTGATCACGGATCTCGCACTGCGCGACCAGCTCCAGAGTTTCAACCAAGCCGAAATCAATTCCGGCCGGCCGGCGCAATGGTTCCGGCCCAACGGATCGCCGGTTCTGGAGAGCAACAATCCTCAGATCTTCATCAACGCCGGCCGCGATCGCGTCGAAGGCTTCGAACTCGAAACCATCTACACGCCGATTCCCTCGCTGCAGTTCATCGGGGCGGCCAGCCACTTCTTCACCCGCAAGCACGTGGTCAAGGATCCGTCCGCGGTGAACGTCCGCCGCGGCGGGTCGTTCGCCGGCGTAAACGGGCTCAACGACGGCCGCGACGCGTATCCCGACACGCTGCCGCAGGCGCCCGAGTGGATGTTTTCCGGCTGGGGCAAGTACTCGTTCAAGCGCGGCGCGCTCGCGGGCTTCGATCTCGGCGTCGGCTTCGAGTACACGAGCGAGGATCTGATCGGTTTGGAGAACACCAATTATGCCACCGTGTTCGCCGATGCGTGGGTGCGCTGGGACATGGCGGTCGGCTACGAGCGTCGGCTGCGCGACGGACGGATGCGGGCTCAGCTCAACATCCGCAACCTCACCGACGAGAAAATTCTCACGGGCTCGTTCGGCTTGAATCCGCTGCGCGAGATTCGGTTCACGCTCGGCTACTCGTTCTGACGCCCGCCCCAACCGCCGCCACCCGCGATGCCATCGCTGCGTTCACTCGTCGGACTGCTTTGCCTAGTCGGTCTCGCGGGCGCGAGCGAGACCGCGTGGGTGCCGTTCTCGCTCGCAAGTCTCGAGGCGTTTCGCGATCCGCCGGGTAATTGGCGGATCGCGGGCGGACTCGGCGGCGATCCCTCGCGGGAGCCTGAGTTCGGGCCCCTACCCGGCGAAGGCCTGATCATAAACGCACCCCGCGCCGACGACCACCGTCGTGCGAATCTCTTCACGCGGACGGAGCACGGCGACGTCGAACTCGACTTGGAGTTTCTAATTCCGCCCAAGTCGAACTCCGGCGTTTACCTGCAGGGCCGTTACGAGATCCAGATCTTCGACAGCGCCGGGGTGTCGCAGCTGCGTCACGCCGATTGTGGCGCGATTTACCAAAGGTGGGATTCGGCGCGGGGCGCTGGCCGCGAGGGTTTCGAGGGCCATCCGCCGCGCGTCAACGCCGCCCTGCCCGCCGGCAGGTGGCAGCGGCTGCAGATAGTCTTTGACGCGCCGCAGTTCGACGCCTTGGGCGTGAAGGTGCGCCCAGCGCGGTTCGTCAGCGTCCGACTCAATGGCGAACTCGTCCACGAGAACGTCTACGTGAACGGTCCGACACGTAGTGCAGCGTTCCCCAACGAGAGTCCATTTGGTCCGCTCATGTTCCAAGGCGATCACGGTCCGGTCGCGCTGAGGAATGTGCGCTGGCACGGCGTGTTCGGTTCTAGTCCTACTCGATGAAACCGGCCTCCACGAGCGCCATCTCGCGCCGGCGCTTCCTCGCTGCGTCGGCACGTGCAGCTTTCGGATTTCAGTTCTTTCCAGGCGCGCTGCGCGGGGCGAAGGCACCGAGCAACCGCTTGAACCTCGCCTGCGTGGGCGTAGGCGCCGAGGGTATCGGGGTAGTAAACCTCCGGGCCTGCGAAGGTGAGAATATCGTGGCCCTGTGCGATGTCGATGCCGCTTACGCCGCTCCGACATTTGCCGCCTATCCCAGGGCCAAAACGTTCAACGACTTCCGTACGATGATTGAGCGGCAGCGCGACCTCGACGCAGTGATTGTTGCAACGCCCGACCACACGCACGAGGTCATCACGATGGCCGCGATGGCGGCGGGAAAACACGTTTACTGCCAGAAGCCGCTGACCAGAACGATCGGGGAAGCGCGGCGAGTCGCGGCCGCCGCGCGCCGGTATCGCGTGCAGACGCAGATGGGCAACCACGGGCACTCATCCGAATCGATGCGCATCTTGAAGGAGTGGCTAGACGCTGGCGTGATCGGTGCAGTACGTGAGGTCCACGCGTGGACGGATCGTCCGGCCGGGGGCAATCCGTGGTCGACGTTTCCGGTACAGGCGCGTCCGGCTGAGACTTCCCCGGTGCCCGCGACGTTGGACTGGGACCGCTGGCTCGGGCCGGCGCCGCACCGGCCATACCACCCCGATTATCATCCATTGAAGTGGCGCGGTTGGTACGATTTCGGCACCGGAGCCTTGGGCGATATGGGCTGCCATGTGCTCGATCCGGTGTTCTGGGCGCTCGATCTTGGCGCTCCGGAGACCGTGCAAGCAACAACCACGCACTGGGAGCCCGCAGTGAGCGCCGAGACATTTCCGCGAGCGTCGGTTGTGCGTTACCTGTTTCCCGCGCGGGCCGGCCGAGCGCCTGTGACGCTGACGTGGTACGACGGACGGTTGAAGCCGGCAATACCTCCCGAACTGGAATCTGGCAGGAAACTCCCGGCCACAGGCGCGCTCATCTACGGCGAACGGGGAGCCCTCCTGCATGGCGTCAGCGGCGCGAATGGTTTGCGCCTAATCCCAGAGGCGCGCATGCAGGAGATGACGCGACCGCCACCGAAGCTGCCGAGGATCGTTGGCGGTCATGAAGCCGACTGGTTGCGCGCGTGCAGGGAAGGCGCTGACGGCCGGCCGGCGAGTTCGGAGTTTAGCTACGGGGCGGCGCTCACCGAGATGGTGCTCCTGGGCGTGGTCGCGATCCGATGTCCCGACATACTGCTGCGCTGGGACGCGAAAGCGATGCGGTTTACTAACAGCGAAGTGGCCAACGCATTCGTCGACCCGCCGCCGCGCGAAGGCTGGGCGGTAAAGTGACGCTTCGATCCAATCCGATGGCGTCGGGGCGTCGCGCGTTTCTGCAGTGAAAAGGTGGGGCGGGCAAAGATGCCACGCGACTACTCTCAATGCGGCGGAACGGCCCACGAGTCCGCTGTCCCGCAATGGAAGGATATTGGGACAAAGCCTACGTTGAGCCGTCCCGACCCGCGCCGGCTTCACCGGCAATTGCTCCAGTGCGGCGCGGATGAAGTCGCCGGCGCTCGTGTCCTTCCGCTTTACAGCCCGGGTAAGTTCGGCCCGCTTGAATGATAGCCGGCAGACGAAAGCAGAGGCGGCGATAAAGTTAAGCATTGGGAGCGATTCCTTCGGGCGTTCAAAAATTCTACACGCGGAAAGTTTTTCAAGCACCTCGGAACGCTTGAATTTCCACAATGGGCGCTATTGGTGGCGGAGTAGTGGTCGAGTAGTGGTGATGTGGTGGTGAAGTAGTGGCGGAGTAGTGACAGTTTCGTAGCGCACGCTAGGGGTGGCGTGTTCCGACTTGTATAGGTAGAGCATGCGGCTGGTGCCGCTCTTTGTTCATACGCGGTGACCTCAAGTAACTTCGCTGCCGCTAAATCATGTGGTGAACAATCCATCAGAAAATCGGGCTATAACTGAGGTGGTAGTGAACCATCAAATTGCTTCGAAAGTGCTACGTTGGAATTGACCATCGTGAGTGAGAGGGTCATCTTAACCTCGGCGTCATTGGAACGCACTCAGGCTTTAGAAGGCTCATATTTCGCCTGCTTAACTCGGCTTCGCATTGCAGGCGGCGACCGTTGTAACGGCGCATGCGAAGGTTCGGAAAACTGAATCCTTCATCTCTATGAGTTCCTCTGTCGCCACATCTATATCGGTCCGCTCGAACCATCCCGCGCCCGCGGCAAATGACGAGTGCGACCTTTTTACTCTGCCGCGTGCCGCACAAAAGTTATCCATCTCAAAACGGACGCTCGAACGTTTGATTGCGCGCGGAGTTTTTCCCGCCCCGGTCAAAATCGGTCGGTCCTCCCGTGTCTTGCGTAACGACATTCGCGCCTACCTCGATAGGCTGTGTCGTGAGCGTGGAGATAAACTTGGAGCGTCGTGAGCGAAATCTCAAACGCCGCCCAAAACGTGCTTGCGGCATCGAACCTTGGTCGCCGCATCCGGTGGGACAGTTTCGGCCGCTTGGGCTCATATCAGCTGGCGGAAAGATTGCGACTATCGGCGCACCGGTGGTCGCAATTTCAGGAGGGCGGGTTCGTTTGCGCTGTCGGACTCAACCCCCTCCAGCATTTCACGAATTCACCTGCGACCGCCGAAATCATCGGAGAAACACCATGATTTCCTACGTCTTCAAACCGGCGCGCTGGCTGAACGGCCGCCGTCATGAGCGCGAACACTACTCGGGTAAGCTGAAACTCGACACGTGGGCAAAGCCGCGAGTCTTCGCGCTTCATACCACAGATCGGCGTATAGCCGAAATGAAGCTCATCGAAATGGCCAAGGACTTCGAAAAGGAGGCGTTGGGCTTGATGCCCGCGCGGACGATTCGCGAAGCGCTGAACACACCGCTAGCCGAACATCTCGATTCGTTTGCCGCCGACCTGAAAGCAAAGGGCAGAACGCAGGGCACCCTCCGAAAATACATTGGCACCCTGCGCCTGCTCTTCGAACGGCTTGGTTGGAGTGACCTCCGCGCCATCAGTCCGAAGGAGTTTGTTCACTGGCGAACAAAGTCCGGACTCAGCGCGAAGTCGGTGAACGACGTCCTGGCCAACGCCCAGGGATTCTTTCGGTGGCTTCGCAACCAACGCCAGCTACAGGAAGACCCGCTCAAATACATTCAGCGGATCGACACCCGGGGAAGAGGGCCGTGCCGGCGCGCACTGTCGCCGGACGAATCTTCGAATCTTCTGCGAACCGCGCCGTTTCTCCGTTCAGTTGTCTATGCGACCGCACTTTACACCGGGCTCCGCCGCCGGGAGCTGAATGAGATCTGCTGGTCGGATTTCTTCTTGGATGACGCCAAACCACGGGTGCGGGTGCCGGCTTCGATCAGCAAGAATCGAAAGGAGGCATTGATTCCGTTGCATCCCGAACTTGCCGCCACCCTGCGACAATTTCGTCCGATTAATTTTGATGCCTTGGCCAAGCCGTTCCGTCATCACGTGCCTCGCATAGAAACGGTCAGAAAGGACCTGGAGAGAGCCGGAATTCCGCTGAGAGACGAACGGGGCCGCCGCGTAGATTTTCACTCCCTTAGGATGACGTTCGGCACGACTATGCTCGCGAGCGGGGTCCATCCAATCGTGGTCAAGGAACTGATGCGCCACAGCGACCTCAAACTGACGACAAACCTCTACACCGACTCGTCGCAGCTGCCACTTGCAGCGGGGGTCGCCATGCTTCCGGGTTTCGCAACGTCGCAACCGAATGTAATCGTCAGGAACGCACCCAACCGCAAAGGCGTCAGGATGAGCGCCTGACCGCAGTCCCTCTTCGTGCGGCGCATGCAGAGGCGCCAGCGCCAGCCGCATTCGTTCAATCGAATGCAGGTCCAGATCGAGTTCCAAACGACCCCGTTTTCTCAAAACTCACGCACGAGGTGGCCTGTCAGAAAATCGAGGCATCCTTGCACGCACACAGAAACGCACACAAAAACGCGCACAAACAGGGGTCGCAGGGGGTCGCAGCCTGTCATCGCCTGTCGTATCAGGTCTTCTAACACCGATTTTGTAACCATTTTCAACAGGCGCATTTAGGCGCTTTCTGGCATGGTCAGACCCCACTTTAATTCTCCGGGGAAAATGGTCGGGCTGGTGAGATTCGAACTCACGACCTCTTGCACCCCATGCAAGCGCGCTACCAGGCTACGCTACAGCCCGAACAGATGAAGGGTCACAAAGCGAGATGCCCTTGCCGGAAGCAAGTGCTTTTTCAAACCCCGCCTCTCCGGCCTCGTTTCAAACAAAATCCCGCTCCCAGATCCGGCCCAAATTTCCCCGAAAAATGGTTTGCAGCCCACCCATAGCGCCTTCCGAGTCGGTCTGCTTTTCCCTCTCCCCGTCCGCTTCTTCACTCCTCATTTATGAAAAACGTCCGCATCGGTATCGTCGGCTTAGGCAACATGGGCGCCGCTCACGCCACCAACATTCTCGCCGGGAAAATTCCCCGCCTTGAACTCACCGCGGTCTCGGACTTCGACGCGGCCCGTTGCACCCGTTTCCCCCAAGCCAAGGCCTTTGCGACCGTCGAAGACATGATCAAATCCGGTCTCATCGACGCGCTGATCATCGCGACCCCGCATTACCAACACACCACGCTCGGCATCCTCGCCCTTCAGGCCGGCCTCCACGTGATGGTCGAGAAACCCGTCTCGGTCCACAAAGCCGATGCCCAGCGCCTCAACGCCGCGCACAAGAACAAAAAACAGGTCTTCGCGGCGATGTTCAACCAGCGCACCGACCTCTATTACCAAAAAATCCGCCACCTCATCCGCTCCGGTGAACTCGGCGAGATCCGCCGCGTGAATTGGATCATCACAAATTGGTTCCGCACCGAGGCCTACTACGGCTCCGGCGGCTGGCGCGCGACTTGGGCCGGCGAGGGCGGCGGCGTGCTGCTCAACCAGTGCCCGCACAACCTTGATCTCTTCCAATGGATGTTCGGCCTCCCGAAACGCGTCCGCGCCCACTGCAGTTTCGGCAAGTATCACAACATTGAAGTCGAGGACGACGTCACGGCCTACTTCGAGTTCCCCAACGGCGCCACCGGCGTGTTCATCACCTCCACCGGCGAAGCCCCCGGCACCAACCGCCTCGAGATCACCGCCGAGCGCGGCAAGCTCGTCTACGAAGACGACAAGATCACTTACACGCGGAACGAGACGCCCATGAGCGAATTCTCGCGCACCAGTTCCGGCGCTTTCTCCCGCCCCGATACCTGGGATGTGGCCATCTCCGCCGCCAACCACGGCGGCCAGCATAACGAGATCCTCAAGAACTTCGCCGACGCGATCCTCGACGGAGCCACGCTGCTTTCTCCCGGCGCCGAGGGCATTCATTCCATCGAGCTGGCCAACGCCATGCTGCTTTCGGCCTGGACGGATGAGACCATCACCTTGCCCCTCGACGCGGCTTTCTACGAAAAACTGCTCCAGCAGAAAATCGCCGAGTCGGCAAAAAAGCGCCCGAAAAAGAAGAAAGTGGTCAAGGCCAGCGGAGACGATTTCGCGAAGTCGTTCGGCCGCTGACCCGCCGGACGCGAACGTCCCAAAAACCAACTTCGTCTGATTTATCTCCGGCAAGAGAAGCGCAGCTTGGCGACGCGACGCCCCCGTCGCGTTACATTTTTTGACGTCAGGCCCCGTCTTGGCGTCACTTAGATACCGCCCTCACCCAGTTCCAAGCGGACCGTCCGCCCCAAATCTCCTCGGCCCGCTTCGACGTCCACCTCTACCTCTTCCCTATGCAACTCGGCCTCTGCCTTGATCCCGCCACGCTCGCGACCCTGCCCGCGCCCCACGACTTCGACTTCATCGAGGGTCACGTGCAAAACTTTCTTCTGCCCTCCTCGCCCGACGAGGCCTTCGCCCCGCACGTCGCCGCGCTGCGGGCCTGCCCGCTCCCCATGCCGGCTTCGAACTGCTTTCTGCCGCCCGGGCTCAAGGTCGTCGGTCCGGCCGTCGATCAAACCGCGCTCAGCCGCTACGCCGAAACCGCGTTTCGCCGCGCCCGCTCCGTCGGTATGTCGATCATGGTTTTCGGGAGCGCCGGTGCCCGCATGATGCCCGAGGGCTGGTCCGCCGCCCGTGGCTTTGAGCAATACGTCGAAGCTCTCCGTCTTTTCGCCCCGCTCGCCCAAGCCCAAGGCGTCACCCTTGTCGTCGAGCCGCTCAACCGCGTCGAATGTAATCTCGTCAACACCATCGTCGAGGGCGCCGAGGCCGTGAAACGCGCCAACCATCCGGCGGTCAAACTGCTCGTCGATCTCTTCCATATGCTGCGCAACGGTGAGGCGCCGGACGATATTCTCCGGGTCGGCCCGGTTCACCACGCCCACCTCGCCGAGGACAAAGACCGCGCCGCCCCCGGCATCAACGGCGACGATTTCCGCCCCTTTTTCCGCGCCCTCAAACAGATCGGCTACAACGACCGCCTCACGATCGAGTGCGTTTGGAAAAACGCTCCGGCCCACGAGGCCGCGCCTGCGCTGGTGGCTTTGCGCCGCCAACTCGCCGACGCCGGCTACTGATTCCTGGTTTCGACCGCACTCGGCTCGGTGAACCACCGCGCCAAGAGGAGCACCACGCCCATTCCGGCGTAGCCCAGCGCCGCCGCCGCCGCCGGAAAGAGTTCTCCGCCCGGCGCTCCCGCGCCCGTGATCCTCTCCAAAAGCGGCAACGCGCTCACCGTGTCCGACGCCGTGAAGCGCCACGAATGCAGCAGCCCGACCAGGCTTAACCCGGCCGCGGCGAAGCTCCAGCACGCCGCCTTCACCAGCTGCTTTTCGATGATGAAGACCGTCACCGCCGCCAGCACGATGGAGCAGTAGAACGCGCCCTGTTCCACCGCGAAGAGTCCTTCCACAAAGGTCCCCGACGCATGGAACGCCGCCAACAACGGCGCTCCGTAGGCCTCGCCCGGCGCCGCTCCGTAGCCCCCGACACGCAGCGCGTTCTTCACCAGAAACGTCACCCACATCAGCAACACCGGCGCGAGCCCCAGCACCACCGCCGGCCAGTGCCGTTGGGGCGTCGCCTCGAATGACTGCACCGTGATGATCACCCCGATCCACACGATGATCGCCAGCCCCGCATCCGCCGGCACCGCCCACGCCACCAGCGCCATCGAGCCCGTCAGGCAGATCGCCGTGATAAAAATCCCGTTGAGGGTCGAGTAACCCGCCCGCGCGCCCATCAATTTCCACGCCGGATGTCCGATGTAGATCGACGTCGGGAACGGCGACCCGAAACACGCCGCCGCCAACGTCGAGCCGCCGTTCACCAGCAACGACGACCGCGTGTCAAAATTGTCCCCGGCCGCCGCCGCCGATTCGATGCACTGGAGCGACGCCAACAGATTCAGCAGCCCGAGCGGAATCACGATCGGCAGATACGCCCAGAATTGCCCCGCCATCAACCCGCGCCACAGATCGCCGATCACCAAGACCGGCGGATACCAGCCGAGCGAATCCGTCGGCTTCGGCCCGTTGGGCGCGAGTCCCGTCGCCCACGAGAGCGCCGTGCCCACCAACAACACGACCAACGCCGCCGGGATACCCCATTTCGGTTTCACCCCGCCAAAATAAAACAGCAGCACGAGCCCGAGTGTCACGAAGCCCACGATCGGGTGCGCGAAGGTCGAGATCATGAAATTCAGCCCGAGAAACGCCAGCCCCGCGCCCGACAACGCCGCCAGCAACGCCGCCCGCGGCGTCATTTTCCGCACGCGTTCGGCGACGAACGCCCCGAAAAACTCGATCAGCCCCGAGCCGATGCACGCCACCAACCCCGCCTGCCACGCCACGGTGTCCGGGTCCGCCGCGCCCTGCGCGATCGCGATCTGCTTCGCCGGCACCATCACTAAAAACACATACGCGATGAAAGTCGGCGTATTCAGCCCAAACGGCAGCGCACACACATCGCTCCGGCCTTCTTTCTTCGCCAACCGATGCGCCTGCCACGCGTAAAAAAGATTCCCCGCCAAATACGACACCGCGATGCCCGGCAAAATCTTGCCAAACACCAGCGCCGGCGGAAACCCCGCCACGCCCAAGCAGAGCGCCGGCACGAGCAGCAGCTGCACGATGTTGTCGAGCGCGATCGCACAAAACCCGTCCACATCCCCTCGGGTGAAGAGCTTCATCGCAACGCGCCCCCCGCCCTCTCCGAAATGTAGGCGGGGTGACCCCACCCCGCTCCGTTCCTAAACCACGTCTTCATTTCCCCAACTCCTTCACCAGCGCCACCGTGAACAACGCCGCCTGCCGCGACGCAAACGGCGAGAGTTTCCGATAGTCGTTGTCCGGCGAATTCTGCGTCCGGTTGCTCCCGCTGCGGATGCACAGAAACGGCGTGCGCAGATACCAACACACCTGCGCCACCGAGCCGCTTTCCATCTCCATGAGGTCGGGATTGAGCTGGCCGCGGATGTCCGCAATCCGCGCGTCCGTGATCCCAAACTGGTCGCCCGAGGTGATCCGCCCCGTCCGCACCACCGGCACGTAACTCGGCGTGTGCTGGCTCGCCGTCTCCGGCACATGCGTGCGGATCGCGCGCTTCGCCGCCGCGAGCAGCCGCGCATCGCCCGGATAAACGATCGCCATGTGGTCACCGAGCGGCCCTTCGGCCGCGAAATATTCCATCACGTCACTCTGCGCGAACGACCCGAAGTCGTGATTACACGTCACCTCGCCCACGATCACGTCGCCGTTGCGGATCGCCGGGTTGATCCGCGACGCCGTGCCTGTCATCAGCACTTCGCGCGGTTGAAATTTCTCGACGAATAACGTCGTGAGCATTGTCGCACAGGTCTTGCCGATGCCCGTCACCGCCAGCACGACCTTCCGCCCGTGCAACCGCCCCGTCACATAGGGAAACCCCGCGAGCTTGCTCGCTTTCTTCGCCGTCATCGCCCGCTCCACGAGCTCCGACTCCTGCGGGATCGCCCCAAGGATGAGCGTGAGATCACGCGCCGGCCGCGCCGGCCGACGCTTCGCGACCGAGATACCGGCAACAATCGTGGGAGGCTGATGCTTCAAGGCTTGGGGTGATGGCATAGTTTTGGGGTCACTCCAAAGCAGAGCGCGTGCCCGCAGCTTGCCCCGGCGCGCATCCTGCTCAACAAAACTCCTACCATGCCGAGCACTCCCGCCGCCGACCTCCGCGCCTTCATCGCGCGCATCCCGAAAACCGAGACCCACCTCCACCTCGAAGGCTCGCTGCCCCTCGAACTCGCCCGGCGCATCGATCCCGTCGCCTTCGCCTCGCCCCCGCCTTACTGGCACCCCGACTTCCGCTTCGACGGCTTCGCTCTTTTCCAGGAGCAATTCGATTCCTGTTTCTTCAAGTGGTTCGTCTCACCGGAAAACTACTACGAGAGCTGCCGCCGCGTCTTCGCCGACGTCGTTGCCCAAAACTGCGTCTACCTCGAATGCAGCTTCCACCTCGGCACCGCCGAGCGCATCGGCCAAACCCCCTTCCGCGAGATCGCCCGCGCCATCCACGCCGCCAAGCCCCCCGGCCTCGAACTCCGCCTTTACCTCGGCATGTTCCGCGACCACTACACCGGCAACTTCGCCCGCGTCCTCGACGAAGCCATCACTTGGGACGAAGTCGCCGGCGTCGATCACCACGGCTTCGAAAGCCCCGAGTTCCAACCGTGGAGCGCCGACATCTGGTCCCGCGTCCGCGCCCTTGGCAAAACCACCAAAGCCCACGCCGGCGAGTTCTCCCCCGCCCCCGATGTCCGCCGCGCCGTCGAGTTCCTCGGCACGCGCCGCATCCAACACGGGCTCGGCGCGATCAACGATCCCGCGACGCTCGCCCTCCTCCGCGACCACGACGTCACCCTCGACATGACGCCGATCAGCAACGTGAAACTCCGGGCCGTCCCCTCGATGCGCGAGCACCCCATCCAGCGCTTCATGGACGCCGGCATCCGCTGCACCGTGAGCACCGACGACCCCATGCTCTTCGGCAACCAGCTCAACGACGAGTATCTCGCCCTCGCCACCGAAACCGGCCTAAGCCGCGCCACCCTCCTAAAAATCGCCCGCGCCGGCTTCGAAGTCGCCGACCTCCCCGCCGCCACCAAACAAACCTATTTCGCCCAACTCACCGCCCTCGCCGAGTAGGGCAGGGTCTCCGACCCGCCCCCCACGCTTTTCCCAAGTCTCCCTTTCCGTGTCTTCCGTGTATTCCGTGGGCCTCTCTCCGACTTTCGCGTAATTCGCGTATTTCGCGGGCACCCTTCCGTCTCCGCCTTCTCCGCCGATGCCTAAAACCCTCCTCGTAAAAAACGCCGCCGTCCTCGTCACTATGGACGCCACCCGCCGCGAACTCCGCGACGCCGGTCTTTTCATCGAGGACAACCGCATCATCGCCGTCGGCCTCACCGCCGAGCTCCCCGCGACCGCCGACGAAATCATCGACCTCCGCGGCCACATCGTCCTCCCGGGCCTGATCAACACCCATCACCACATGTATCAGAGCCTCACGCGCGCCGTCCCCGCCGCGCAGGACGCCGAACTCTTCGGCTGGCTCGAAACCCTCTACCCCATCTGGGCCCGCCTCACGCCCGAGATGATCCGCGTTTCCGCCCTCACCGCGATGGCCGAGCTCATCCTCTCCGGCTGCACCACGTCCTCCGATCATCTCTACCTCTACCCCAACGGCGCTCGCCTCGACGACACCATCGAGTCCGCCGCGCGCATCGGCCTGCGCTTCCACGCCAGCCGCGGCAGCATGAGCGTCGGCCGCAGCGCCGGCGGCCTCCCGCCCGACAGCCTCGTCGAAAACGAAGCCGCCATCCTCCGCGACACCCAACGCCTCATCGAGACCTACCACGACGCCTCCCGCTTCTCGATGCGCCGCATCGTCGTCGCCCCGTGTTCGCCGTTCTCCGTCAGCCGCGACCTCATGCGCGAGTCCGCCGTCCTCGCCCGCCAGCACGGCGTCTCGCTCCACACGCACCTCGCCGAAAACACCAACGACGTCGCCTACTCCCGCGAGAAATTCAACCGCACCCCCGCCGAATACGCCGAGGAACTCGGCTGGGTCGGCCGCGATGTCTGGCATGCCCACTGTGTCCAGCTCGACGACCCTGGCATCGACCTCTTCGCCCGCACCGGCACCGGCGTCGCCCATTGCCCGTGCTCCAACATGCGCCTCGCCTCCGGCATCGCCCCCGTCTGCAAGATGACCAAGCGCGGCGTCCCCGTCGGCCTCGGCGTCGATGGCTCGGCCTCAAACGACGGCGCCCACCTCCTCGGCGAAGCCCGCCAGGCGATGCTGCTCCAACGCGTCGGCTTCGGCCCCGCCGCCATGACCGCCCGCGACGCCCTCACGCTCGCCACCCGCGGCGGCGCCGCCGTCCTCAACCGCGACGACATCGGCGCCCTCGCCCCCGGCATGGCCGCCGACTTCATTGCCTTCGACCTCGCGAATCCCAACTTCGCCGGCGCCCTCCATGACCCCGTGGCCGCGCT